>NZ_SSXI01000177.1 GCF_004803405.1 Nocardioides sp.
GGCGCCCATCACCAGGTTGAACAACCTGGCTGGGCATCACATCTAGGCGCGCGGATGTGCCTGCTGATAGGCCCGGCGCAACCGATCGGTGGTGACATGGGTGTAGCGCTGCGTCGTCGCCAGCGAGGCATGGCCGAGGAGCTCCTGGACCGACCGGAGGTCCGCCCCACCCTCCAGCAGATGGGTGGCGGCGGTGTGACGGAGACCGTGCGGCCCGAGGTCGGGAGCGCCCGGGACGTCCGCGATCAGTCGATGCACCAGCGACCGCACCGCCCGCTGGTCGATCCTCCCGCCTCGGGCTCCCAGGAACAGGGCAGGTCCCGAGCCGGGGCGGCTCAGCTGCGCACGGCCGACGGTCAGCCAGGCGTCCAGCGCCTTCGCCGCTGGGTGGCCGAACGGCACCGTCCGCTCCTTGCGGCCCTTGCCGAAGACACGGACGACGTTGCGGTCACGGTCCAGGTCGTCGATGTCGAGGCCGCAGAGCTCGCCCACCCGCATGCCGGTGGCGTAGAGCAGCTCGAGGATCGCGACGTCGCGCAGCCCGGTGGGGCTGCCGTCGTCGGCGAGCGCGGTGGCGGCGGCGATCAGCTCACGCGCCTCGTCGACCCGCAGCACGTCGGGAAGGGTCCGGTGCGGTTTGGGCGAGCCCAGCGCAGAACCGGCATCGCTCGCGGCCCGACCGGTGCGCGCGAGCCAGCCGGTGAACACCCGGGCCGCGGTCGCCCGACGAGCCACCGTGGTCCGGGACAGGCCGAGGCCCTGCTGCTTGGCCAACCAGCTGCGCAGGGCTCGCAGATCGAGCTCCTGGGTGTCCTCGAGGCCGAGCCGGGATGCGTGCTCGAGCAGCCCAGCGATGTCTCCGACATAGGCCTTGACGGTGTGGGGGGCGAGGTTGCGTTCGGAGACGAGGTGTCGTTCGTAGTCGCCCAGGACGCGGGCGAACCGCTCCGGCAGCTCGGCGGGCTGCGGCTCCTGCGTCTCGGCGGCGGTGACCATCCCCTGATCCTAGGAAGCGGTCGGGCCGATTCGTCGGATGTCACTCCCGGCCCCGCTCGGTGAGCCGCCACCCGGTGCGGACCTGCTCGACGAGCCCTCCCTCCTCCAGCCGCACGAGGACCTGGTGCACCTCCACGACGCCGAGGCCCGCGACCAGCGCCACCGAGGCCGTCGAGGCAGGCTCGGACACGGGGACGGCGTCGAGCACCTGACGTCGGCGCACCGGCAGGGCGTCTCGGGGACGCTCGGGGCCGCGGGGCTCCTCCACCAGATGCTCCCCTGCCGCTCCGAGCAGCTCGAGCACGTCCGGTCCGCCGGTGACGAGGGACGCCGCGCCGCTCCGGATGAGCTGGTGCACCCCGACGGACGCGACGCTGGTGAGCGGGCCCGGTGTGCCCATCACGACGCGGTTGAGCCGCTGCGCCCAGTTGGAGGTGTTCAGGGCACCGCTGCGGGCAGCCGCCTCCACCACGACCGTCCCTCGCGCCAGTGCCGCGATGATCCGGTTGCGAGCGAGGAACCGCACGCGGAACGGGGACGCGCCGGGAGGTGCCTCGGAGATCACCGCATAGTGGCGGCCGAGGTGCCGCAACAGATCGCGATGGGCGGTCGGATAGATCCGGTCGGCCCCGCACGCCAGCACGGCGACCGTGACCGCGCCGACGCTCAACGCCCCCCGATGGGCGGCGTAGTCGATCCCGAACGCTCCTCCCGAGATGACTGCACGACCCGCCTCACCGACGACCGCGGCGAGATCGCCGGCCACCCGGTCGCCGTACGTCGTCGAGGAGCGCGAGCCCACGACGGCGAGGGACCCGGTGAGCCGGTCGAGGCGCAGCGGGCCCCGGACCCACAGCCCCACCGGGGTCCCTCCCCGCTCCTGAACGGTGCCGGCGGCATGCAGCTCCTCGAGCTGGGTCGGCCACTCGGCGTCACCGGGCACCACGAAACGGATGCCGAGCGATTCCGCGCGGTCGAGCTCGCGCTCGGCGTCGACACTCTCGAGGCGGGCCGCTGCGGCACGCAGCTGGTGGTGATGATCCGGGTGCTCCTGGAGAGCCTCGAGGAAGCGGAGCGCGCCGAGCTCGCTGGTGAGGCCGAGGAAGGTGTAGTCGCCCGGCTCGGCGACGATGCTGATCGTCGCCCGTGCCAGCCGCTCCGCCTCCGAGGCCCGTGGTCGGCTGGTTGCGGTCTGCGTCATCCCGCACGCCCCACGCCGTCGTGCCACTCGGGGACGCCCTCCCGCACCGTGCTCAGGTCGAGCGGGTCGCCGTTGCGCAGCCGCAGTGCGACCTCGACCTCCTCGAGCCCGGGTGTGACGTCACGATCAGTGCGCACGGACCGGAGGTCGGCGACGGTCCAGGCCAGCCGGAGCACCCGGACCGCCCCCCGGGCGCTCAGGCGCCCCCGGTAGGTCTCCTGGTCGACCCGCTGCTGCGCCTCGGGGGACACCGGCCAGCAGTCCTTGAGCCGCGGGCTCGGCACCTGGCTGTTGAGCCGCCAGTGCCATCCGACGAACCGCCTCCGCTGCCGTTCGCGGGCGCGGGCCACCCGGTGCCGCACCTCCGCGGAGGTCTCCGGCTCGCTGAACGGGTCGTGGCTCGACGG
Source organism: Nocardioides sp. (assembly GCF_004803405.1). Lineage (GTDB taxonomy): Bacteria > Actinomycetota > Actinomycetes > Propionibacteriales > Nocardioidaceae > Nocardioides > Nocardioides vastitatis. The sequence continues at coordinate 2,605 of NZ_SSXI01000177.1, forward strand.
CGAGGCCGGCAGGACGTGCCGGGTGATGTCGATCCGGTCGGCGATCGGCCCGGACATCTTCAGCCGGTAGTCGCGTCGGACCGGGTTGGCGCACTTGCACCGGTTGGCGCCGGGATCGGTGCTGTACTCGCCGCAGGGGCATGGGTTGCAGGCCAGCACGACCATGCATCCGGCTGGGAGCGTCACCGACTCGTCGCGGCGCGCCACCGTGATGTCGCCGCTCTCGAGGGGCTGGCGCAGCGCCTGGATGACGTCGGACTTGAACAGCGGGAACTCGTCGAGGAAGAGCACACCGCAGTGCGCCCTGCTGATCTCGCCCGGATGCACCTGACCGAGACCGCCGCCGATCACGCTTGCCTTGCTGGCGTCGTGGTGCGGAGCGCCGAACGGCGGCCGCCTCACCATCCCCTGCCGCGGATCCAGGACCCCGGCGAGCGAGTGGAGGGCGGTGATCTCGAGCGACTCCTCCGGCGTCAGGTCCGGCAACAACGTGGGGATCCGCTCGGCGAGACTGGTCTTGCCCGCCCCCTTCGCCCCGGAGAGCTGGAGCGCGTGGCCGCCGGCGGCGGCCACCTCGACGGCGTACTTCTCATCCTCCATGCCGCGGAGGTCGGCGAGGTCGAGCTCGTCGAGCCGTTCGTCTCCGCGCCAGGTGATCAGGTGGGCGCCGGACGCCGCCGCCACCGGCGGCGCGACCGGCACGTCCTCGCCCCGCAGCTCGGCGACCACCTGCGCGAGTGAGCGCATGCCGATCACGGCCATGCCCGGCACCATCGCCGCCTCGGCGGCCTGAGGCTCGGGGACGAAGACTCGTCGGATCCCGCGCTCGGCGGCTGCCAGTGTCATCGGCAGAACGCCGACCGCTGGCCGCAGGCCGCCCGACAACGTGAGCTCGCCGATGAACGCCGTGCCGACGAGCCCCTCCGGCTCCATGCCCCCGTCAGCCGCGAGGACGCTGACTGCAATGGCGAGGTCGAAGTGGGTGCCGGACTTCGGCAGGTCGGCCGGCGACAGCAGGATGGTCGTGCGCTTGGTGACCGGCCAGGTCAACGAGCTGTTGATGATCGCCATCCGCACCCGGTCCTGCCCCTCCCGGAGTGCGACGTCGGCACGGCCGACCACGGCGACGCCGGGCTGGCCGGGCGACACGTCGGCTTGCACGTCGATCAGGTGCCCCAAGGCCCCGTTGAGCGCGACCGTGTGCGCCGTCGCGACCGGCATCAGCCCAGGCCCTGCACGTGGTCGAGCACCGCAGGGCCGCGCGGCGGACGGAGCACTGCGACCAGGTCGATCCGGATCCCGCTCGGCCGCACCCCGCGCTCGAGCGACCACCGCTCCCCCAGGTGCTTGAGCCGGGCCAGCTTGACGTCGGTGATCGCCTCGTGGGGGGTGCCGGCCACGAGGCTGGTGCGGGTCTTCACCTCGCACACCACCAGCGTCGTCCCGTCGCGCAGCACGATGTCGATCTCGCCCTCGTCACACCGCCAGTTGCGCTCGAGCACCGCCATCCCGAGCCCGGTCAGGTGACGCGCCGCCATCTCCTCGCCGTACGCCCCGATCGCCTGGCGGGCCGCCGCAGTCGTCTGTGTCATGTCGGCCAGGGTGGCGGCCGTGTCCGACACCGGGGCAGTACGACGACGGGGGCCTGTGGAAGCGACCAGTCGTCCACAGCCACCGGCTCGGCAGATGGCGAGTGCCGTGACGGCTGAGGTTGCTGGGGTCAGCCGACGAGCGAGGGTGCCCCGCACTCCGGACGGGGCACGCCGAAGAGGTCCGCGCCTCCGACCTGCAGCCCGAGGAGCTCCGACACCGGCACCAGGGCTCCGTTGACGTTGGCCGTCACGTTGTCGAGGGAGATGCCGACCCGGTTGGGGCCATGGAGGATCGCGTTCTGCAGCCCGTCCAGGTTCAGCTCAGTCAGTGCCACCGCGACCTCGGTGGTCGCCAGTCCCCCGACGAGCTTGACCTTCAGCTTCGGCGTCGCTCTGGCAGTGAACGTCGCGGTACGAACGGTCGGGATGGCGACGGGTCCGGCGGCTTCTGGACTCGGCTCCGGATCGAGGTAGTCGTGAGGAGGGACCCGGTAGACGGTGTCCACGGTCCCCTCGCGCGCCGCGAGACTCGTCGAGATCTGCGCACGGACGTCCAGGTCCAGCACCAGCGACGCGCTCGCGATGTTTCCGAGCCCGAGGCTGTTGAGGTAGTCGGCCGAGAGGATGCCGTTCGTCGAGATCTCGCCTCGCATGACGAACGGCACCGAGACGTCCACGGCCAGCGCCTCCGTGTCCACCCGCACCCTGATCTCCTCGGGGTCCACATCCGTCGCGTCCCCGCAGGTCAGCCCGGTCAGCGTGCCCGTCGCACCGGCCACCGCCGCCGACACCTGCACCTGTGACTTGTTCGTGCCGTCGGCGGTGCTGAGTGCGAGGCCGCTGATCTTCTCGCCGGTCAGCTCGAGTGCCAGATTCGTCTCGAGACGGATCTGAGCAGTGTCTGCCGTACTGCCCACCCGCCCGCAGCCCTGCCGAGGTGCCTCGATGATGACGAGCTTGACGTCACCCTTCGAGAGCCATGGATCTGCCCAGACCACGCCGGTGTCGAGGAAGTTGTTCTGGTTCGCGACCTCTGTCGCGACCGCGAGCCCGGTGGACCCGAGCAGGTCGAGGGCGTTGACGCTGCCCCGCACGGCGGAACCGTTCCCGACGGTGAGGATGTCCGCGACATTCATCGTCAGGGTCGTGCTGACCTTGGTGGCCAGCTCGCCCAGGATCGCGCCCGCGTCGGTCTGGCCGTTGCTGTCGAGGACACGCGCCCCGGCCTGCAGGAAGGTCGCCACCTTCAGGTTCTCCAGCGCGGCAAGCTCCTCGACGGTTCCCACACCGACCCCGGCCGCGAGCTGGTCGAGCTCGATGAAGGACCTGACGAGCCCCTGGTATCCGATCGCCCTCATCTGCACGCCGAACGCGTCGGTCAGCATCGACTCGAAGACGTCCTCGAGGACGGTGTCCCCGGTGTCCAGCGCCGCGGCGAAGGACCCGAGGCGGAAGCATGCTCGCGATTCGGCCGTGCCGACCGCGCGCCGCGTGACCGACCCGCCTTCCGCCATGCCGAACACGAAGTCCACCGAGGTGCGCGCGACCACCACCACGGCGTCGGGAACGACATCCTCGGCAACCTCGACCGGGAGGCCGTCACCGCCCGTGACGTAGTCGCCGTTGGCGTCCAGGTCGACGAGATAGGGCGTGACGCACGGCCCGCCACAGGGAGACGAACCGCCGACCGCGTTGTCGTTGTTGCGGTCCAGGCTGGCCGCTGCGGCGGCGAGCAGTGCGGGACGCTCGCCGTCGCCGCTTCGGACCTCGCCGGCACGTCGACCGTCGAGCAACCGCGCGAGGTCCAGGGAGACGACGTCCGCCAGCGCTTGCATGTCCCGCCGCGCGACGCGCTTCAAGCCCAGGTCGATGGTGAACGAGGCAACGACGATGAAGACGAACGTCATCAGGAGCGCCACGACCACTGCAGCAGCACCCCGCTCGTCCTGGCGGGTGACACGCGACGACACGAGGTGGCGGATCAACTGATCCTCACCTCGGTCGCGTACGTCAGCACGTCGGGAAGCACGAGGTCGGTGTAGAGGGCCGGGAGCAGCGGGTGGTCCCCGTAGTTGTAGGAGATCGTGACCTCGAAGCACGCCTCGTTGTCGCAGGTCGTCCGCACCACGTTGCAGGAGCCGACCTCACCCGACACGCCCTCACGCGTCAGAGTCCCAGCTCCCTCGTTGGCACCCTGGCAGGTCACGCCGTACCCCTCGAGCGCCTCCGTCACCGCTCGCCGCGCGTCGGCGGCACGGTCGGAGTCGATCGTCGCCGGCGAGGCGATCGCAGCAGCACGGGCACCCTCCGCTGCCGCCTGGCTGATCGCCTGCCGGAAGCTCAGCATGTAGCCGTAGCTGATGATGCCGAAGATCAGCAGCATCAGCATCGGCATGATCAAGGCGAACTCGACCGCCGCGGAACCACGGTCGGATCTGCGTTGACGCAGCACAAAACGTTTCATCGTCCCTCCCCGTTTCGCTGCCACATCCCGCCCCCCGGCAGCAGTTGCACACTAGCCCTACTCGGCACCTGGGAAGAGTGGAATTCACGAGACCAGGCTCCGCTGCGCAGCACCGCAGCAGGCGGCGCCGGTGCCTGGTGGGTACAAGGTCCCAAGCAGCATCGTCACCTCTGACTAGACGCTTGCCACCCCGATGTCAGCCGTCGCACGTCAAACGACCGCAATCGGCTGGTCCGAGGACAAATGCCCGGAAAGTTGATGGATCGTCCCCGCCGAAGGCCGAAGAACGAGGAGGCAGGGCTCGGTGCCAATCCGGCTCGGCACGTGGAGGAGATGATGGGTTTGCAGCGACGGCTCGGGCGCCGCGCGTGCTCCAGCAGCGCTCAGCGGGGCACCGCCGCGGTCGAGTTCGCACTCGTCAGCGTGGTGCTGATCCCGATCCTGTTCGGGATCCTGCAGTACGGGCTGTACTTCAACTCCTCGCTCAACGCCGATCAGGGTGTCCGCGAGACGGCCCGGATGGCGGTCGTCCAGCGATCCTCGGCGGGCTGCTCGACAACCGGCTGGGCCGCGATCTCCTGCACGGCCGAGGACATGGTCGGCGGCGCGCCCGCCGACACCTACGTGAAGGTCGCGGCGCCGGACGGCTGGAAGAAGGGCAACTCGCTCCTCGTGTGCGTCCTCGTGAAGTCCGGTAGCGCCTTCGGGATGCTGCCCATGCCGAACGACGGGTTCGTGCGGTCGAACCTGCGGATGTCGATCGAGCAGGCCGACCCGGCTCCCACCGGGTCCGGTTCCTCAGAGACTCTGCCTTCGGGCCAGGACTGGTCATGGTGCTCGTGAGACGTCATGACCGGGACGAACGTGGGGCGGCCGCCGTCCTGGTTGCGGTCATGGGCGTCCTCCTCCTGCTGATGGTCGGGCTGGTCCTCGACCTGGGGCTGGCTCGCGACACCCGCGGCAAGTCCCAGAACGCCGCTGACGCCTCAGCCCTCGCTGCCGGGAACGTCCTGTACGACGACGCAGGCTCGCCGGACTTCGGCGCCGCCGTCGCGGCCGCCAAGGCCTACGCCGGGCAGAACTTCGACGTGAGCCCCGCGGACTGGTCCGCCTGCACCGACTCCGGCCGGCTGGCTCACACACCCGACGCCTCCCCGTGCATCTCCTTCGACAGCGTCTCCGCGCCGACGAAGGTGCGGGTGCGGATCCCCGACCGCAGGGTCGACACGGCCTTCGCCGGGCTGGCGGGCATCGAGAGCTTCACCATCGCGACCGCTGCGCGCGTCGTCCTCGATCGCGGCGGAGTCCTGGACTGCGGACTCTGCGTCCTCGGCTCGGGTGTCGAGCACGACCTGCAGAACGGCGACGCGACGGTGCACGGCGGGAACATCCACTTCAACGGCAGCGTCGCCGTCAGCAACAACGGACTCGTCGCCACCGACGGCAACATCACGGTGGAGGGCTCGGCCTCGGGCGGCATGGCCAACTACTCGCCCGACCCGCGGACCGGGTACCCGGCGATCGACGACCCGCTGGCGACGCTGGCACTGCCACCGGACATGACGGGCCTGACAGGGCAGACCATCGCAGGGAACGAGTGCCCGCCGGGACCTGGTATCTACTCCGGACTCAACCTTCGCGGAAAGACGTGCACCCTCCCCCCGGGGCTGTACGTGGTCGCCGGGGGCCTCTGGGACCTGGCCGGCAACACCGCGACGCAGCTGAATGGCACTGGCGTGACCATCTACCTGACGTGCTCCTCGCTGGCCCAGCCGCGGCAGTGCGCGCAGGGAGAGCAGGGTGCCACCATCGACGCCTCCGGCAATGCGACGCTGGCCATCAAGGCTCCGACGTCGGGACCGCTCGCAGGCCTGTCGATCGTCTATGACCGCAACAACAGCCAGACCCTGCGACTGACGGGCAACGGCGGGGCGGGGTTCACCGGCACCATCTACGGGAAGAGCGCCACTTTGCAGATGAACGGCAACGGCTGCGCGTCGACGTTCCGTGCTGCGATCATCGTGAACGATCTCACGATGGCGGGCAACCCGTCCTGCCTCGTGGCGCGGTACGTCCCCAGCGAGAACTGGGCGCCCCCACCGGGCGAGCTGCGTCTCGACCACTGACGCGGACCGGGAGCCCTCAGGGCTTCGGCAGCTCCAGGTCGGAGGTCGCGAGCTCCTCGACGTTGACGTCCTTGAAGGTCAGCACCTTGACGTTCTTGGCGAACCGGGCCGGGCGGTACATGTCCCACACCCACGCATCGGCGATGGTCACCTCGAAGAAGACGTCGCCACCTTCCGTGCGCGCCTTCACGTCCACGGAGTTGCACAGGTAGAACCGTCGGTCGGTCTCCACCACGTACTTGAAGATGCCGACGACGTCGCGGTACTCCCGGTAGAGGTTCAGCTCCTGCTCGGTCTCGTACTTCTCGAGCTCCTCGGCACTCACATCTCAGACTCTAGCCCGGCGGCCTCAGCGGCGTCGGGCAGAGGCTCCAGCCCGGCCGCGCGCCGGACGTTGACGAAGCGCATCCGGTGCACCGGGCAGGGCCCGTGCTGCTCCAGCGCGGCGCTGTGGGTCGCGGTGATGTAGCCCTTGTGCGTCTTGAAGTCGTACGCCGGCCACTGCTCGTCGACCTCGAGCATCATCCGGTCCCGGGTGACCTTCGCCAGCACGGACGCCGCCGCGACGCACGCAGCGACCCGGTCGCCCTTCCACACAGCCAGCCCCGGAGCGCCGAGCCCGTCGACCGGGAAGCCGTCCGTGAGGACGTACGACGGCGGCACGGACAGCTTGGCGACCGCCCGCCGGAGGGCCTCGACGTTGGCGACGTGCATGCCCAGCCGGTCACACTCCTCGTGGGAGATCACCACCACCGACCACGCCACGGCACGTCGCACGATCTGCGCGTAACAGCGTTCCCGGGCCGCAGCCGTCAGCAGCTTCGAGTCGGCCAGGCCGGGGATGATCCCAGCCTTCCCCGCAGGCAGGATCGCCGCTCCGGCCACGAGCGGTCCCGCACAGGCACCCCGTCCGGCCTCGTCGACGCCGGCGATCGGCTCGAGGCCGTGGCGGCGCAGGGCGCGCTCGTAGCCGTAGATTCCGGCGTCACGTCGTACCGTCGCTCCCCTGGGCAGCGTCGACATCGTGCTCCGCTCAGTCCTCGGTCCTGGGTCAGTCCTGGTTGCTGGTGCTGTCCTGCGTGCGCTTCGCCAGCCGGTCGGCGCGCTCGACGAGATCGGCGGGCGGGGCGTCAGGGACATTGTCGAACACGGGCGGTCGGCTGATCCAGCGCCACCGGTCCCGGGGCCAGATCAGGGTGAACACCTTGCCGACGACGAGGTCGGTGTCGACCCAGGGACTCTGCGTGCAGGGGTCCTCGTCGGGAGCGCACAGGTGCGCCCGGGAGTCCGCGGAGTGACCGCGGTTGTCCCCCAGCACGAGCAGCTTGCCCTCGGGGATCGGCCCGATGGTCCACGAGCAGGGCTGCGCGAAGGCGGTACCACGCTGGGTGATGCTGTCGTCGAGCGGCGCGTTGCAGTTGCCGGGGTCGGGGCCGAGGTAGTCGGTCTCGTCCACCGCCTCGCCGTTGACCTCGATCCGGCCCGAGTCGTCGCAGCAGACGACCACGTCGCCTTCCGTCCCGATGACGCGCTTCACGAGGTGTCCACCGGTCGGGTAGAGCCCGATCTTCGACAGCAGGTTCGCGAAGCCGGTGGGACCCTGGCTGTCGGTGGGTGCGAGCCATTGACCCGGGTCCTCGAAGACCACGACGTCACCACGCTCCGGCTTGCTGCCGAACCAGTAGGAGACCTTCTGGACCAGGATCCGGTCGTTCTCGACCAGTCCCGGCTCCATCGACTCCGAGGGGATGTAGAACGCCTGGACGAACAGCGCCTTGATCAGGACCGCGAGTCCGAGGGCGACCACGAGCAGCAGGATGGTCTCCTGCCACACCGGGAGGTGCTTGCGGCCTGCGGGCCGGTCACCGCTGGGCGGCTGGTCGGCCGCCGACCCGGGGTCCGCTGCGGCGTCCTCGGGACGCTCGGAGTCGGAAAGGGGGGTGGTCACGAGGGTGGAGTCTAGGCAGGTCCGCCTCAGACCTCGCGACGCTCCTTGATCTTGGCCGCCTTACCGCGCAGGTTGCGCAGGTAGTACAGCTTCGACCGGCGCACGTCACCGCGGGTGACGACCTCGATCTGCTCGAAGATCGGCGAGTGGAGCGGGAAGGTCCGCTCGACACCGACGCCGAAGGAGACCTTGCGGACCGTGAACGTGCGGCCCACACCGGAGCCGTGGACGCGGATCACGACGCCCTGGAAGATCTGGACGCGGGACCGGTTGCCCTCGACGACCTTCACGTGCACCTTCACGGTGTCGCCGGCGCGGAAGTCGGGGATGTCGTCACGCTTGACGGCGTTGCCGAGGTCGGTCACGACGGACGGGGAAATCTTGGACATCATTCTCCTCGCGAATGCCACAGGTCAGCCGCGGTATAGGGGTGGAAAGCTCAGGTGGCGTCGCGGTCGACGATTCCCCTGTGGCAGAAGCGTCCGCGTCACCGACCCAGAATCTTCCCACAGCGGCGCGAGCGCGACGAAATCGGCAGCCGGGCACTGCCAGAATGCCGCCATGACGGACGTCGCTGCTCCCCTCGACTGGGTGCCCCACGCCTACGAGCGCCGTCCGTGGCGTCAGCAGGTGCCGCGCGGACCGCGGAGCGAGCGCCGGGTCCGGGAGATCGAGGTCGCGCTTCCGCCACTGATCCGCGACCTCGACTTCCAGATGCCCGACGACCTGGCCCGGCTCGTCACAGCCAGCCTCGGTGAGCTGAGCAACCTCGACCTCGTGCACGGCCGCACGCTGAAGGCGCTGAACCACCTCCATCTCCGGGCCGAGGCGATCGACTCCTCCAAGATCGAGGACATCGAGGCCGGTCTCGCCGACTACGGTCGCGCCCTGCTCGGCGTCGGGGCGAACGCCTCCGCCACGTCGATGGCGTCGGCGACGTCCGCGCTGACGCGCCTGATCGGCGACACCGATCGGACCCGTTCGGTCCGCGCCGAGGCGGTCCTGCAGGCGCACGACGACCTGTTCCGCCGCAACCCGGAGGAGGCGCACCGTGCGGGGTCGTTCCGCACGACCCAGAACTGGATCGGCGGCAGCGACTACTCCCCGACCGGCGCCCTGCACGTGCCACCTCCGCCGGAGACGGTTCCGGACTACCTCGACGACCTCTTCGCGTTCGCGAACCGCGACGACGTGTCGCCTCTGGTGCAGGCGGCGATCGTGCACGCCCAGTTCGAGTCGATCCACCCGTTCATCGACGGGAACGGCCGGATCGGGCGCACCCTCATCCACGCCGTCCTGCGGCGGCGCCGGTCGACGCGGCACCTCACGGTACCGATCGCGTCCGCCCTGGTGGCCGACCGCGACGGCTACTTCGCGGCGCTCAACGACTACCGGGCAGGCCGGGCACGCACTCTCGTCGTGCTGCTTGCCTCGGCCACGCGGATCGCCACCGCCGAGGCGTGGCGCACTGCGAGGGACATCGACACCGTCCGTGACGACTGGGGCAGGACCGTCGGCGGCACCAGGCCCGGCACTCCGCTGCACCGCGTGCTCGACCTGCTGACCGAGGAGCCGATCGTCAACGAGCGACTGGTCTCCGACCGGCTGCGCATCGGGGAGTCCGACGCCTCCGACACGATGCGCAGGCTGGTCGAAGCCCGGATCCTCACCGCCGCCCCGGGCTCACGACGATCACCCGTGTGGCTGGCCGACGACATCCTGGCCGCGGTGCAGCGCATGACTGAGCGGGTCCAGGAGAACAGCCGCCGATGGGCCACCCCCCACACGTAGGCAGGGCCCGTCCGGCTCGACAGCCGGACGGGCCCACCTGTGGCGCGAGCGATCAGTCGATCGCGTAGCCCCCTCCGTGGAGGACCGTGTCGATTCCGGCGATCTCGTCCTCCTCCTTGGCGCGGAGACCGATCGTCTTCTCGATCGCCGTGCCGATCACGAAGGCGACGACGAACGCGTAGGCGATCATCGCCAGCGACGAGCCGACCTGCTTGACCAGGAGGTCGATCCCACCGCCGTAGAAGAGGCCCTCGCCGCCGACGGAGGCGATGAAGCCGAGAGAAGCGCATCCGATGAAGCCCGCGACCAGGTGGATGCCCACGACGTCGAGCGTGTCGTCAAAGCCGAGCTTCCACTTCAGGTCGATCGCGAGGGCGCAGACCGCACCGGCAAGGAGCCCCAGGACGATCGCCCAGGCCGGGCTCACGTGGGCACACGCCGGGGTGATCGCGACCAGGCCGGCCACGATGCCCGAGGCCGCGCCGACAGCGGTGGCCTTGCCCTCCCTGAAGTGCTCGACCACGAGCCAGCCGAGCATGCCCGCGGCCGGGGTCACCATCGTGTTGAGGAAGATCAGGCTGGTCTGGCCCTCGTCGGCGCCGTAGACGCCGGTGTTGAAGCCGAACCAACCGAACCACAGGATCGCCGCACCGATGAGCACCAGCGGAACGTTGTGCGGAGCCGTCTCCTCCTTGGAGAAGCCGACCTTGCGCTTGCCGAGGACCAGCGCGAGGGCGAGAGCGGCCGCACCGGCGGCCTGGTGGACGATCGTGCCACCGGCCCAGTCGAGGACGCCCCAGTTCAGGATCCAGCCCAGGGCACCGTTGTCGTCGAAGGCCCACACCCAAGCCTGGCCCGGGAAGTACACGAGGGTGGCCCAGACGCCCGCGAACAGGAGCCACGGCCAGAACCGGGCGCGGTCGGCGATGGCGCCGGAGATCAGCGCGACGGTGATGATGGCGAAGGTGGCGCCGAACGCGATGCCGCCGAAGACGTTCGTGGCCTCACCCTCACCGACGCCCGCCATCAGGTCCACCAGCCCGAAGTCGGAGAACGGGTTGGCGACGATCTGGTTGACCTCGGTCAGGGCGCCCATGTTGTAGCCGTAGAGGACCCACAGAACGGTGATGAGGCCCATCGAACCGAAGCTCAGCATCATCATGGAGACGACCGACTTGGACTTGACCAGGCCGCCGTAGAAGAAGGCGAGGCCCGGGGTCATGAACAGCACGAGCGCTGCGCACAACAGCTGCCATGAGAGATCGAGAGACATTGAGTACCCCATTTGCTCGGGAGAGTGCCGTTGCAGCCCGCACCGGTGCGGGTGACGTTGCGCCGATACTTGCGACCACTCGTTTCACCGAGGCTCGACGGAGGTTTCCGCTGTGTTACAGGTTCGAGCGTGATGTGTCGTCCTCATGTCGGACGACTCACCGGCGTCCCTTCGTCAGCATGACCGCGCCGGCGGGCGCCGGCAGATCGGGACGCATCCGGAACCCGGCTTTCTTGTACATCCGGTGGTTGCGGACGCTGGCGGCGCCCGTGAAGAGCAGGTAGGACGTCGCCTGCTCCGGCGCGACCGCCTGGATGTGCTCCAGCAGCACCCGGCCCAGTCCCTGGCCCTGGAGGTCAGGGGCGACCATGATCCGGCCGATGTCCCACGCGTTGCCCTCGAGCCGACCGCGCACGGCGCCGACGAGCCGGTCGGCGCGGCGCACCACCCAGGTGTCCCACTCGGTCATCCAGGCGCGGACGTCGTCGAGCGTCTCGTGGAGCGCGGGGATGTCGAGGCTGTCGTTCTCGAGCGCTTCCGCCACCCAGCAGGCGCGCTGCAGGGTGAGGAGCTCTCCCGCATCCGCCGGGACGGCGCGCACGATCGGCGAGCCGTCGTCCAGCACCGACGGCGCCAGCAGGTCGGGGCGGCGCTCGACCGTTCGCCGTACGGCGTGGTCGTGGCGCCAGGCGGCGACCCTGGCGTGGTCGCCGGAGCGAAGGACGTCGGGCACGTCGTGACCGCGCCAGGACGGAGGCTTGGTGTAGACGGGGTACTCGAGGAGGCCGTCCGCATGCGACTCCTCGACGAGCGACTCGGCGTTGCCCATGAAACCCGGGAGGAGGCGTACGACCGCCTCGGTCACCGCGAGGGCCGCCACCTCTCCCCCGTTGAGGACGTAGTCACCGAGGCTGATCTCGCGCACCTCGGCGCGCTCGCGAGCGTGCTCGATCACCCGCTGGTCGATGCCTTCGTAGCGGCCGCACGCGAAGACGAGGCGGGATCGGGTGGACAGCTCGGCGGCGAGCCGCTGATCGAAGGGCTCTCCGGAAGGGGTGGTGAACACGACGGTGGCGTCGGCTCCGATCCCGAGGGCGTCGAAGGCCTCGCCGAAGGGTTCGGGCTTCATCACCATGCCTGCGCCGCCGCCGTAGGGCGTGTCGTCCACCGTCCGGTGCCGGTCGTGGGTCCACTTCCGTAGGTCGTGGACGTGGAACTCCACCAGCCCGCCCGCGGCGGCCTTGCCGGGAAGCGAGAGCTCCAGTGGCGCGAAGTAGTCGGGGAAGATCGTCAGGTAGTCGAGTCTCACGAGGAGTCCTCGCCCTCGGCCTCCGTCTCCTCCGGGAAGGGCGTGACGAGTCCGGGTCGGTCGGCGATCACCACCCGGCCGGCGCGGACGTCGACCTCGGGGACCAGTGCGGCGACGAACGGGACCAGCGCCTCGCGGTCGTCGGCGGTGCGGATCCGCAGGATGTCCTGGGCGCCGTGGAAGAGCCCGACGACCTCTCCCAGGTGGTCACCGCCGATGTCGTAGGCGGCGAGGCCGACGAGCTGATGGTCGTAGAACTCCTCGGGGTCCTCGGGCACCTCGTCCGCCGGCACGTGGGCCTTCAGGACGACCCCCCGCGCGGACTCGGCCGCGTTGCGGTCGGGCAGCTCGTCGAACGTGACGAGGAGGACGCTCTGGTGCCAGCGGATCCGGCTCACGGTCAGAGTGCGGCGCGGGAAGGTCGAGGCTCGCGGCGCCTCGACCAGCAGCACCGCGCCGGCGACGAAGCGCCGATCCGGCTCGTCGGTGCGCACGTCCACCGTCACCTCGCCGCGCAGCCCGTGAGGCTTGCCGATCCGGCCGACGACGACCTCGATGCTCTCCACGCGTCAGAGGTTAGGGGGCGCCGGGCAGGAACGACGAACGGGCGCCTCCCGTGTGGGAGACGCCCGTTCGTGGGGTAGCGCGTCGCGGAGGCGCTCGGCCCGGAGGCTCAGCGCCTGTCGGTGTCGACGAAGTCGATCCGAGTGCCGCCGTTGCCGGCCAGCGCAGCGATGACCGTACGGAACGCAGTCGCCGTGCGACCGCTCCGACCGATCACCTTGCCGAGGTCGTCGGGGTGGACCCGGACCTCGAGCAACGAACCGCGACGAAGCTGCTTGTCGCGCACGACCACGTCGTCGGGGTGATCGACGACTCCCCGGACGAGGTGCTCCAGCGCGTCGGCGAGCATCGACTCAGGCCTCGCGCTTGTCGGCGTCGGGGCGCTCGACGGTCTCGTGCTTCTCGGCAGCCTCGACCGCCGCAGCCTCGTCCTCGGCACCCTCAGGGGTCTCGACGCCCGGGGTGCGGGCCTCGAACTCCTCGACCGGCGTCTGCTCGGCCGGGGCCTCGGCAGCCTTGTCGGCCTTCTTCTCGGACTTCTTCTTCGAGGTCACCGCTGCAGCCTTCGGCTCGCTGGCGGCCTCCTTGAGGGCCTCGTTGAAGATCTCGAGCTTGTCGCGCTTGGGCTCCTTGACCTGGAGGGTCCCCTCCGCGCCGTCGATGCCCTTGAACTTCTGCCAGTCACCGGTGACCTTGAGGATGGCGGCGACGGCCTCGCTCGGCTGGGCGCCGACCTTCAGCCAGTACTGAGCCCGCTCGGACTCGACGTCGATGTACGACGGGTCCTCCTTGGGGTGGTACTTGCCGATCTCCTCGATCACCTTGCCGTCGCGCTTCTTGCGCGAGTCGACGACGACGATGCGGTACTGCGGAACCCGGACCTTGCCCAGGCGCTTCAAACGGATCTTGACGGCCACGTCTGTGGTGTCTCCTTGAGAACTTGTGGTGGGTGGGCCGCGCGCAGCCAGGTGGGGACCGGACGGCGCGGACCGATGGCGCTGCACCACCCGGTTGAGAGGGTCCGGAGGGCACAGAACTCAGCGGCCCAGTCTGCCAGACGCAGCACCGTGGACAGAAATCGCGTGGAACCTCCGGCTCTCGCGCCCGAGGCGGTCGCCGGCTCGGCCCGGCGACCGGCCCGGCGACCGGCCCGCCGGTCTGGTCCGGACGGGCCATGCCGGACTGACCGCGCGCAGGTACGGATTCCGGACCGTGCTGCCCACCATGGAGGTCGACCCACTCGACAGTATTCGAAGAGGAACCACTCCATGAAGCACATCCGCCGTGCCACCGCCGCGACCGCTGCCGCCGCGGCGCTCGTCCTGGCGCCCGTCTCCCTCGACGCCGCCGACGCCGCCCCGACGACCGCCAAGTCGCGGGTGGTGAAGACACAGGTCAAGCAGCTCGTCAGGGACATCGCCCTCAAGGACCGCCTGCTCGCCCGGGTCGACGCGTCGAAGACGGTCACCCGACTCGCCGACGAGAACGAGGGCGTCCTCCGCGAGTCGATCGCCTCGGACCGGACCGAGCTCCGAGAGCTGCGCGCCGAGGCCGGCGCCGCGGACTCCACCCGCGACACCCGATCGCTCCGCCGCGAGGTGCGCTCCTACCGGGTTGAGATCTACACCCAGGCGGCCGGCATCGTCCGCGCGGCCGAGGAACTCTCGGTGCGCGCTGCCGAGGACGAGGAGGCGCTCGCCCTCATCGACATCGCGATCGACGCGGCCCTCGCCCTGCACGCCCAGAGCCCCAAGTCCGACATCGCGGTGGCCCGTGGCCACCTCGCCGACGCCGAAACCGAGCTCGAGGACTCCGACGACCCGGTCGACCCGGAGACCCCGGTCGAGCCGGTCGCCTGAGCCGACCCTTCGCCACATGCCGCCCGGGCGACCGGGCGGCATGTGCGCGCCGTCACCGCACCACGCGGCCGCGGAGCACGACGCGCGAGGGCTCGGCCAGCACGGACAGGTCCGCGACCGGGTCCCGGGGATAGACGACGAAGTCCGCCGGGTCCCCCTCGTCGAGCCCGCCGTTCCACCCCAGCCACGCACGCCCGCGCCACGACGCGGCGGCGAGGACGTAGTCGGCCGGCAGGCCCATCTCGGCCATCGCACGGATCTCCTCGTGCAGCACGCCGTGCCTCGCCGTACCGCCTCCGTCGCTGCCCACGTAGAGCGCGACGCCCGCCTCGTAGGCGCTCATCAGCACGTCGCGGCGGCGCCGATGCAAGGCCTCCAAGATGCTGGCATAGGCGGGGAACCTGTCGCGCCCGGCCTCAGCGAACTGGGGGAACTTGTCGGTCTGCAGCACCGTCGGGACCAGTGCGACGCCGCCGGCCACCATCTGCTCGATGTGCGCCTCGGTGAGGCCGGTGCCGTGCTCGATGCAGTCGATCCCGGCATCGAGCAGCGGCGAGAGTGAATCCTCGCCGAAGCAGTGCGCCGTGACCTTCGCGCCACCCGCGTGGGCGACCGCGATCGCCTCCGCGACCGCGTCCGCCGGGAATGACGGCGTCAGATCGTCCTCGTCGCGGGAGATCCAGTCGCCGACGAGCTTCACCCAGCCGTCACCGGCCCGCGCCTGCTCGGCGACGGTCGCCGACAGCTCGGCCGGCTCGACCTCGACGCCGTAGTTGCGGATGTAGCGCTTGGTGCGTGCGACGTGGCGGCCGCAGCGGATCAGCCGGGGCAGGTCCGCGCGATCGTGGACCCAGCCGGTGTCGGTCGGCGACCCGCAGTCGCGCAGCAGCAGCACCCCATTGTCGCGGTCGGCGAGCGCCTGCCGTTCGACCTCGTCGTCCGGGATCGCTCCCCCGTCCTCGAGGCCGAGGTGGTTGTGGGCGTCGACGAGACCCGGCACGATCCAGCCCTCCCCGGCAGTCTCGGCGCCGGCCGGCCGCTCGTAGGTGACTCGTCCGTCGACGACGTACACCTCCCGAACCTCGCCGTCGGGCAGGACCGGACCGGAGAACCTCAACGCACTCACGCGAGCGACGTTACCGAGCCGGACAGCGGACCGATCAGGCGGAGCGCCGGCTCGCCGCCGGCCCCGCTCAGAGCCGGTCCAGGAGCCAGGTCGGGCTCAGCGTGGTCGCGCCCGCGCCGGCGACCCGTGCGTCGAGCGCGCGGTCGGCGGTCACCACGACGACACGGTCGCCGTTCTCGGCGGCTCGCCGGGCCTCCGCGACGATCGTGGTGTCGCCGTCCTTCGGCGCGTGCACGGTGCGCACGTGGGCGTCCCGACCGGCGGGTACGCCACCCTTGGCCTGCCCCTCCAGCACGAGTACGACGACGTCGTACTCGATGTCGGCGACGAGGAGCTGCGCATGCAGCCGCCGCGCGGCGGCGGCACGGTCCTTCCACCACCCGTCGGGGCGGGCACCGACGACGTTGGCGCCGTCGACGACCAGGACGGTGGTCACTACTTGAGGAACTTCGAGAAGTCCTTGGGCAGCTCCAGGTTGGCCGCAGCCGCCTCGTAGTCGATGTCCTCACCGATGCCGAACGGGTTGGGCTGGGCCTGGGCGGCCTTCTCCTTCTCGGCTGCGGCGTCCTGCGCCGCCTTGGCCGGATTGCCCGAGCGTCGAGCACCCTTGGCCTTGCCCTTCTTGGCCTTCTGCTTGGCGCTCACCCGCTTGCCGCCGCCGGGCCCCATACCGGGCATGCCCGGCATGCCTGGCATCCCCGGCATGCCGCCGCCGCGCGCCATCTGCATCATCATCTTCCGGGCCTCGAAGAACCGGTCGACGAGGCCGTTGACGTCCGAGACCGACCGGCCGGAGCCCTTGGCGATCCGGGCACGGCGGGAGCCGTCGATGACCTTGGGGTTGGCGCGCTCGGCCGGCGTCATCGACCGGATGATCGCCTCGATCCGGTCGATCTCGCGGTCGTCGAAGTTCTCCAGCTGCTCGCGGACCTGGCCCATGCCCGGCAGCATCTGCAGGATCTTCGACATCGAGCCCAGCTTCTTCAGCTGCTGCATCTGGGACAGGAAGTCGTCGAGGGTGAAGTCCCCGCCGGTGAGCTTCTCGGCGGCCTTGAGGGCCTCGTCCTGGTCGAAGGCCTTCTCCGCCTGCTCGATCAGGGTGAGCACGTCACCCATGTCGAGGATGCGGGAGGCCATCCGATCGGGATGGAAGACGTCGAAGTCGGTCATCTTCTCGCCCGAGGAGGCGAACATGACCGGTCGGCCGGTGACCTGTCGGATGGACAGCGCCGCACCGCCGCGCGCGTCGCCGTCGAGCTTGGTGAGTACGACGCCGTCGTACCCGACGCCGTCGAGGAACGCCTGCGCGGTCACCAGCGCGTCCTGGCCGATCATCGCGTCGACGACGAAGAGCACCTCGTCGGGCTGCACCGCGTCGCGGATGCCCGCGGCCTGCTTCATCATCTCGGCGTCGACACCGAGGCGGCCGGCGGTGTCGACGATGACGACGTCGTGGAGCTTGCGCTTCGCCTCCTCGATCGATGCGCGGGCCACCGAGACAGGGTCACCGACCCCGTTCCCGGGCTCGGGCGCGAAGACCGGGACCCCGACCTTCGCCCCGTTGACCTGGAGCTGCTGGACGGCGTTGGGGCGCTGGAGGTCGCAGGCCACCAGGAGCGGGGTCTTGCCCTGCTCCCTCAGCCACAGGGCCAGCTTGGCGGCGAGCGTGGTCTTGCCGGCGCCTTGGAGGCCGGCGAGCATGATCACCGTCGGACCCGTCTTGGCGAAGCGCAGCCTGCGGGTCTCGCCGCCGAGGATCGTGACGAGCTCGTCGTTGACGATCTTGACGACCTGCTGGGCGGGGTTCAGCGCCTGGCTGACCTCCTCGCCCCGGGCGCGCTCCTTGACGGCGGCGACGAAGTCCTTCACCACCGGCAACGCGACGTCGGCCTCGAGCAGGGCGATCCGGATCTCGCGCGCGGTTGCGTCGATGTCGGCCTCGGAGAGCCGTCCCTTGCCGCGGAGGTTCTTGAGGGTCGCGTTGAGGCGATCGGAAAGAGTGGCGAACAAGAGCGTTGCGTCCTCGTCGGAGTCGTCGTCGAAGTTGGAAGTCGCTGGACACCCGATCCTAACCGGCGACCCGCGACGGCCCGACGTCTGCGGCGGGCGCTCCAGGGTACTGCGCTGGGAACGCGCCTCAGGTGCGGCGGTCGGGCCTGCCCGAGGGGGACACCCCGTGCTCGCCCTCTCCCGCGGCGAGCAGGTGTCGGCACTGTGGGTGCTGTTCGCAGCGCTGGCGTCGTACGCCATCGCCTACCGGTTCTATGCGCGACTCATCGCCTACCGCGTGCTGGAGGCCGACGACACCCGGGCCACGTCGGGCCTGACGCCGATGCTGACGGCTGGACAGCGAGTCACGTGCCCTCGCCGCTCCACGTGATCGCCTCCCGCACCGCGTGCGCCGCGTCGGCCGACCGGGTCTCGGAGAGAGCCCCGGCGTGCGCCTCCTGCACGTAGAAGACATCGACCGCCTGCGGTCCCAACGTCGACACGTGGGCCGAGCGCACCGAGATCCCCAGCTTCGCCAGGGCCGCGCAGACCAGGTAGACGGTGCCGACCCGGTCCGCGGCCCGGATCTCGATCACCGTTGCCTGGTCGCTCGCCTCGGGACGTACGACGACGGTCGGCGCGAGCTCGCCGTCGGACCCCCCGCGCGGGGCCAGCCGGGCCGCAGGCTCGACCCGCTTCTCGGTCACACTGTCGAACTGGTCGTGGAGCGCGCCGGCGTCGAGGTGCTCATCGGCGACGTCCCACACCGAGACGCCGTACTCCCCCTGGGACCAGACGCGGGCGGCACGCACCGGCACCCGGCGCAGGGCGAAGGTCGCCGCGAGGTCGGCGAGCAGCCCCACCCGGTCACGGGACACCGCGGTCACCCGCGAGCCGTCGCCGACCCGCTCGATGCTGATCGAGACGTTGCGGTCCAAAGCCGCACGGGGGATCTCGATCTCCTCGACCCGGAAGGCGGGCGGCACGCTGCCTCGTGCGAGCGCGGCCGCAGCCCGCCGGGACAGGTCATGGACGAGCCCGGCCCGCCAGGAGGTCCACGCCTTGGGCGAGGTCGCCTTCGCGTCGGCCTCGGTCAGCGCTGTCAGCAGGGCCAACGCCTCGGGGGTGTCGATGTGCTCGGTGAGTGCGTCGAGGGTGGCCGGGTCGTCGGGGTCGCGGGTCGTCGCGATGCCGGCCAGCAGCAGGTGCCAGCGGACCAGCTGGACGATCAGCCGCACCTCGTGGGGGTCGAAGCCCATCCTGGTCGCGATGTCCCGCGCGATGGGCACACCGGCGACGCTGTGCTCCGTCAGGCCGCCCTTTCCGATGTCGTGCAGCAGCGCCGCGACCACGAGCACGTCGGGTCGCGACACGTCGCGGATCAGCGACGACGCCTCGATGCAGGTCTCCACGACGTGCCGGTCGACGGTGAACCGGTGGATCACGGATGCGTGCGGCAGCAGCCGGATCCGGTCCCACTCCGGCAGGATCCGCTCGAGCGCACCGGTCTCCTCCAGCGTCTCCCAGACGCCGAGCAGCCCGCGGCCGGCGGCGAGCAGCCGCACCATCTGCCGGCGCGCCTCCTCCGGCCACGGCTCGGGCAGCGGTGGGCAGTCCCGCACCAGGCGTGCGGCGGTCGGCGGAGC
>NZ_SSXI01000019.1:0-15200 GCF_004803405.1 Nocardioides sp.
CTCGGTCGAGGACGAGTCAGGGCGACCGGTGGGGGTCAGCGCGCGCGGCCTGGTGACCGGGGAGCCGTGGCGCTTCCGCGTCGGCGGCCCGTCGCGAGCCGGAAGCCGGTGGCAGCCGGTGGCGTCCTGGGCCGGCCCGTGGCCGGTCGACGAGTCGTGGTGGCTGGGCGTGGACGCCGGTGGTCGCGCGGCGCGGTTCCAGGTCGTCGGTGTCGACGGGCGGGCGTGGCTGCTCAGGTGGCAGGAGCGTGCGTCCGGTTCGGGGGCGTGGCAGGTGGAGGCCGCGTACGACTGACCCTCGCGCTGTCCGTCGCCGCAGGTCTAGGCTGCGAATTATCCGAGTTCGGGAGGCTCTCCATGGCGAGGACAGGCAGTGCGGGGGACCTGATCCCCAAGAACCTCAAAGCGCTCCGCAGTGCACTGGAGCACAGTGTGACCATCCAGATGGCGAAGCTGCAGGAGGTCGCCGACGAGCTGGTCGCGCGCGGGTCGCTCACCCGCGCCGAGGCCGACAAGCTGGTCGGTCAGCTGGTGACCAGCAGCAAGGCGCACTCCCAGGCGCTGCTCCAGGTGCTCGACTCGGTGACCGCCGAGGCGCGCAAGAACGTCGAGGCCGGCGTGGCCACTGCGGTCGCGCCGGTGGTGACCACCGCCGGCCGGATCGCGGGCAGCATGCGCCAGGCGCCGAAGCTGGTGTCCGGTCGCAGGAAGCCGGCCCAGAGGACCGCCCAGAAGTCGGGCCAGAAGCCGGCCCAGGGGACGGCCAAGAAGGCGGCCCCCAAGCCGGCCGGCCCGACCGAGACCACGGCGAAGGTGCAGCGGCTGCCGGTCGAGCCGATCCCAGGGCTCGCCGACCTCACCGTGACCCAGGTCAAGCCGAAGCTGGCCGGTATGAGCGCGACCGAGCTGCGCAGGGTCCGGCAGGCGGAGTCCGAGGGCAAGGCCCGCAAGGGTGTGCTGGCCGAGATCGACCGGCTGCTGGGGAAGTAGGCTGCTGGGGAAGTAGGCGGCCTCAGGCCGGTCCGGCCGCGACGAACCCGTCCGCGGTCAGCAGCGGCACGACGTCGTCGCCGTCCAGCTCCGCCGCCGCCTCGACGTCGTCGCCGAAGCCGACGGCGATGAGCTCCTGGCCACTGGCGCACTGCCGCAGGGCGTCCCGGAGGCAGTCGGGTCCGCCCTCGACGACCGCGCGGTACGCCGCCGCGGCGTGCTCGGCCTCGGGGCTGGTCTCGTCCCGCTGGATCGTGTCGCGGAGGAGGTCGAGGACGGCTCCTGCACCCCACAGGTCCTCGACGGCCGGTCGCAGGCTGCCGTCGGGCCAGCGCTCGCCGGCCGGGACGAACGCGACACTGGCGCCGTCGGCGATGCGTGGACGCAGCCAGCTAGCGACCGCGGTGCGGTTGCGGAGGGATGCGCCGACGATCTGGAGGTCCGGAACATCCGCCTCGAGGGCGGCGCAGATGGTGGAGCCGTTCGGAGAGGGCAGCACCAGCCGGGGGACCGGCTCGCTCCTGAGGAGCTCGGCCGGCGAGAGGCTCGCCGTGGGCCGATCGAGGGACCGTGCCTCGAACCGGCCGACCGCCAGGCTCGCGTTGCGCTCCGCGGCGAAGGAGGCCGCGCGCTCGTCCTTCCAGCCGAACGGGTAGACGCGCATGCCGCGGGCCGCTGCGATCGACAGCGTCGTGGTGAAGGACAAGACGTCGACCACGACGGCGATGTCGGCGGCTGCCGCGATGGAGCCGCCACCGGTGGGTCCCCAGTCGAGCCGGAGCCGGGCTCCGTGCTGGGCGTGCGCCGCTGCCTTGGCCGCCGCGCGCTGGTCGAGGTCCACGGATGGAGGGTACGCGGCGTTGGCACTCGGCGGTCCTGCCTGTGGATGGAAGGTGGCTGATTCCCAGATCCCGCCTCGCATTGCCATTCACTTCGAACAGGTGTTCGACTACTCTTGGCTCATGGCCACCATCACCGCCGAGCAGGTGCGGGAGTTCTGCGCGCTGCTCACCAGTGGTGCGATGCAAGACGACCCGGAGGCGCAGATCGAGCTGATCTCCTCGCTGGAGATGCTGAAGTCGGCAGCGTGTGGTGTGCAGGCCGAGGCGACGATGGCCTACGACGCGGCGCGGCGGTCCGCGCAAGCAGCTGCCGGGGTGCCAGCTGCTCGTCAAGGGTGTGGGATCGCGAGTGAGGTGGCGTTGGCCCGCAAGGAGTCCCCGCATCGCGGACAGCTCCATGTCGGGTTCGCGAAGGTCGCGCACGCAGAGATGCCGCACACCCTGGCCCGACTCAAGGACGGCTCCCTGAACGAGTTCCGGGCTCACCAAGTGGCTCGGGAGACCGCCTGCCTGAGCGTCGAGCAGCGGCTGTTCGTCGATGAGGAGCTGTGTGCCGACCCCACTGCACTGATCGGGGTCGGCACCAGGGAGCTGATCGTCCGAGCGCGGCGGATGGCAGCTGAGCTCGACCCAGCCGCCGTTGCCCGACGGGCCCTTCAGGCCGAGGCCGACCGCACGGTCACCGTCCGCCCGGCGCCGGACACGATGGGCTACCTGACCGCACTGATGCCGGTTCCCCAGGCGGTGGCCGCCTACGCCGCGCTCACCCGGGACGCGCAGGCGATGCGGTCCGCGGGTGACCCCCGGAGCAAGGGACAGCTGATGGCCGACCTGCTGCTGGTCCGGGTCACTGGCGTCGACCTCCCTGACTCGGCCAGCATCATCGAGGACGGCGTGGTGCCGGCGCCGGCGGTCCCGGTGACTCTGGACGTCACGATCTCCGATGCCGCGCTGGCCGGCGGGCATGCTCCCGGCGAGGTGCGTGCCGACGGCGTCGCTCCGGTGGTCGTGCCGGCCGAGGTCGCCCGGATCCTGGTCGCCCGCGCCCTAGCCCAAGGTGTCGGCGCATGGTTCCGCCAGCTCTACCTCAACCCGATCGGCCGACTGGTCGCGATGACCAGCCGGCAACGATGCTTCCCCGACGGACTGGCCGAGCTGCTCGCGTATCGCGGCGCCGGGATCTGCGCCACGCCCTGGTGCGACGCCCCGGTCCGCCACGCCGACCACATCACCCCGATCGACGAAGGCGGACAGACGAGCGCCGACAACGGCCAGGGACTGTGCGAGGCCTGCAACCACGCCAAGCAAGCACCCGGCTGGAGGCAGCACGTCGTCTCCCAGCCCCGCGAGCGACATCAGGTCGAGACCATCACTCCCTCCGGCCACCGCTATCTCGCCACCGCCCCGGCTCCCGTGGGCTGGCGCGAACCCCGCTACATCCAGCTCGGCCCCGGCCGCTACCGACTCGTCGCCTGATCACATGGGCTGGAACAACCCACCCGTCCCGTGGAGCGAGCTGGAGCGTCGCCTCTCGGGCCGTGCCCCGGCGGCCATGGAGGCGCCGGTCTCGCGCCGCAAGCAGCCGCGCGTCGCGCCCGAGCAGGTCACCCGGCCCGAGCAGAGCACGCCGTACGCCGAGCTCCACTGCCACAGTCACTTCAGCTTCCTCGACGGGGCCAGCTCCCCGGGCGACCTGGTCAAGGAGGCGACCCGGCTCGGCCTGAGCGCGCTCGCCCTCACCGACCACGACGGTTTCGCGGGCGCCCCGCTGTTCGCCGAGGCCGGCGCCGACTACGCCATGCCGACGATCTACGGCGCCGAGCTCTCCCTCGGGCTGCCCGGCTCCCAGAACGGCGTGCCCGACCCCGCGGGCAGCCACCTCCTGGTCCTGGCACGGGGCGTGGAGGGCTACCACCGGCTCTCCGGCGCGATCACCGAGGCGGGACTCCGCGCCCCGGAGAAGGGCAGCCCGGTCTACGACCTCGACGAGCTCACCGATCGTGGTCGCGGCCACTGGGTCGTGCTCACCGGCTGCCGCAAGGGCGTCGTCCGGCAGACCCTCCACCGCGACGGCCCGCTGGCCGCGGCCGCCGCGCTCGACGAGCTGGTCGACCACTTCGGCCGTGACCACGTCGTGGTCGAGCTGATCGTCAGTGACCACCCGGGTGCTGACGAGGTCAACGACCTGCTGACGAGGATCGCGGACGACCGCCGGCTACCCGCCGTCGCCACCGGCAACGTCCACCACGCCACCCCGGAGCAGCGGCGGCTCGCCGCCGCGATGGCTGCGGTGCGGGCGCGACGCAGCATCGCCGAGCTCGACGGGTGGCTCGACGTGTCCGGTGGAGCGCACCTGCGCAGCGGTGAGGAGATGCTGGGCAGGTTCCCCCACCGTTCGGACGTGGTGCACCGCTCCGTCGTACTCGCCGAGGAGCTTGCCTTCGACCTCCGCAAGGCCTCGCCCAGGCTGCCGAAGCAGGCGATCCCGGAGGGGCACACCCCCAACACCTGGCTGCGCGAGCTGACCGAGCGCGGCTTCGCGGAGCGCTACGCGGGCCGAGACCTCGAACGACGGGCACGGGAGCGGGTCGAGAAGGAGCTCGACGTCATCTGCCGCAAGGACTTCGCGGGGTACTTCGTGATCGTGCACGACATCGTCGCGTTCGCGCGCAGCCGTCGCATCCTCTGCCAGGGCCGGGGCTCGGCCGCGAGCTCAGCGGTCTGCTACGCCCTCGGGATCACCGCTGTGGACTCGGTGCTCTACGACCTGCCGTTCGAGCGGTTCATCTCCGAGCACCGCGAGGAGGAGCCCGACATCGACGTCGACTTCGACTCCGACCGGCGCGAGGAGGTCATCCAGTGGGTCTACGACACCTACGGCCGGCGCAACGCCGCGCAGGTGTGCAACGTCATCAGCTACCGCCCTCGGATGGCGGTGCGCGACGCCGCGAAGGCGCTCGGCTTCTCACCCGGCCAGCAGGACGCCTGGTCGAAGGCCATCGACGGCTGGGGGAGGGAGGTGGAGAAGGGGCTCGGCATCCCCGACCAGGTGGTCTCGCTGGCCGAGGAGATGATGGGTGCTCCGCGCCACCTCGGCATCCACTCCGGCGGCATGGTGCTGACCGAGCGTCCGATCGGCGAGGTCTGCCCGATCGAGAAGGCCCGGATGCCCGGTCGCACGGTGCTGCAGTGGGACAAGGACGGCTGCGAGTCGATGGGGCTGGTGAAGTTCGACCTGCTCGGCCTGGGCATGCTCGGCGCGCTCGACCACATGATGCGGCTGATCGAGGAGCACACCGGTCGCCGGTGGGCGCTCGAGTCGATCCCGAAGGAGGAGCCCGAGGTCTACGACATGCTCTGCAAGGCCGACTCGATCGGCGTCTTCCAAGTCGAGTCCCGAGCGCAGATCGGCACCCTGCCCCGGCTCCAGCCACGCTGCTTCTACGACCTGGCCATCGAGATCGCGCTGATCCGTCCCGGCCCGATCCAGGGCGGCGCGGTCCACCCCTACATCCGCCGCGCCACCGGCCAGGAGCAGGTCACCTACGACCACCCCTCCCTCAAGCCGGTGCTGGAGCGCACGCTCGGCGTCCCGCTCTTCCAGGAGCAGCTGATGGCGATGGCGGTGGCCCTCGGCGACTGCACCCACGACGACGCCGACCTGCTCCGCCGGGCGATGGGCTCCAAGCGCGGCATCGAGCGGATCGAGCGGATCAAGGACAAGCTCTACGCCGGGATGGCACGCAAGGGCATCACCGGTGACCATGCCGACGCGATCTACGTGAAGATCCTGTCCTTCGCCGGCTTCGGCTTCGCCGAGTCGCACGCGCTCAGCTTCGCACTCCTGGTCTATTCGTCGTCGTGGTTCAAGCTCCACTATCCGGCGGCGTTCCTCGCCGGCCTGCTGCGCAACCAGCCGATGGGCTTCTACTCGCCGCAGTCCCTGGTCGCCGACGCGCGGCGGCACGGAGTGGAGGTGCGTCGACCCGACATCGCGCTCTCCGGGGCACAGGCCGGACTGGAGGAGTGCGACGCCGCGGGCACCGCCCCCCATCGGTACGACGACAACCTGGCCGTGCGGCTCGGGCTGGACTCGGTGAAGGGCATCGGCAGTGAGCTCGCCGAGCGGATCGTGGCGGTGCGGGAGGCGGCGCCGTACTCCGACATCCGCGATCTCTCCCGTCGCGCCGGCCTCACCGCGGCCCAGCTGGAGGCGCTGGCCACGGCGGGCGCATTCGACGGCTTCGGTCTCGACCGGCGTCAGGCTCTGTGGATGGCGGGCTACTCCGAGAACGACGACCAGTTGCCGGGCAGCACGCCGGCGCCGCTACCCCCGACCCTGCCGGGGATGAGCGCCATGGAGGTCACCCTCGCCGACCTGTGGGCGACCCGGATCTCCACCGACGTCCACCCGATCCAGCACTACCGGGCGACCCTGTCAGCGGCCGGGGTCCGTGCGGTGGGCGAGCTCGGTGAGGTGGAGCCAGGCAGGCGGGTGCACGTCGCCGGGTTGGTGACCCACCGACAGCGACCCGGCACGGCCGGGGGAGTCACCTTCCTCAACCTCGAGGACGAGACCGGGATGCTCAATGTCATCTGCTCGCAGGGCGTGATGCGTGTGCACCGGCAGGCGGCGCGCAACAAGGTCGCGGTGGTGATCCGGGGCAAGCTGGAGCGGCAGGACGGCGTGACCAACCTGGTCGCCGACCGTGTCGAGCCGCTGGATACCGTGCTGCCGGGTGCGGGTGACGCCTTGCAGGCGCGACAGTCGTCGCGCGACTTCCGCTGACGCTCGGCGATCGTCGTCGTCCGAACGATCCGGGAGGCGATTCGGGAGCGGACACCCGGCTGCGGTAGTCTTCCGACCGCTTCGAACGGCGATCCCGGACGAAGCTTCGGGCTGTAGCGCAGCTTGGTAGCGCACCTGACTGGGGGTCAGGGGGTCGCAGGTTCAAATCCTGTCAGCCCGACCGACAGAAAACGCCCCTGACCTGCGGAGATGCAGATCAGGGGCGTTTTCTCTTCGTGCCGCCAGAATGCTGTTGCTACGTACTCGCTAACAGCGGGGTGGCGTCGATGGTCGGCGTCCCTCCCGTCTCCAACGCGGGAGGAACGCCGGCCAGCAGCGTTAGTGCGGCCCGTTCGTGAGGTAGTCCTCTGCCTGATCGACCGAGAGGCCAGGGCCGGCGACGGTCGCGCCTCCGCGCGTGATGGTGAAGGTGCCGAAGTCGAGTGCGCGGGGGTCTCTACGGCGGGACTTGACCAGCTGTAGCCCTTGGCGCTCGGCCATGCGGCGCAGCCGGTTCTCTCGTACCTGTTCGGCGGTCATGCCGCTAGGAAGTCCTGGGCGTTGGGCCAGGTCCGCATGCATACCTCCCAGCGGTACAGCGCCTGCCATTGGCCCTCGGGGGTCAGGTTGCGGATCTGCCACACGTCAGCGGTGGCGGTGGCCGGGAGTCCGGCCCTGTCTGCGGCGATGATGATGCGGGCGAGTGCCCTGTTCAAGGTGTTGGTGTCCATGGCCGAAACGCTAGGTCCAGTGATGCTGGAAGTCAAGCCCGAAGCCATGTTGGAAATCATGCTGGAAGCGATGCTGGAACATTGCAGTTGTAATGCTCCGACAATGCCGATTCCCGATCCAGATCAGTTCGCGGGCGCGTCGAATCTCACCTACCGTCAACCGCTATGACCGACCGAAGGCGCGCCGAAACCTCATCCCTCACCCCTTGGGAACGCGAGGAACGTGCCCGCAAGGCCGCCAGAGCGCGCTGGGACCAGAACCCCTACGAGCGCACGGCCGCCACGAAGCCGGCGAGGGACGCCCGTTGGCAGCAGTTCCTAGACCAGGTGGACCCGGAGGGCCGTCTAGAGCCGTACGTCCGCGAGAGGCGCGCCTACGAGGCGCAACGGCGTTACCTCCAGGAGCTTGGGCAGCAACGTCGCCGCCCGCCCCAGGATTGAGGTGGAAGGCGGGGCGCCCCGTCACCAAAGGGCGCCCCGCCTTCTGTGATCCGCCGCCGCATCACCCCGCAAACCCCGACCTGACTTGTCGCACGGGGGAGCGGCGACGGATCGGCTCTAAGGCCACGGGACCGGTTGGCCGGCCAGATCGACGGCCACCGAAGGGCTGACCACGCGCGGTGCTTTGGCGGCCACGTTCGTCGTCGGCACCAGCTCGCAGACCAGCACCCCGGCAGAGACGAACCGCAGTGCCTTGCTGGCAGGCGGCACGCAACTGAGCGTCGCGAATGGCGATGGTGAGAAGAACAATCCGCCGCCGCGCGATCCCGGCAGGTCGGGGTTCCAATCCGGTGCCACCGGCATTGATCCAGGGGTGTAGTCGATGCAGTGCCGCAGCTCGTCGTTGGCGGTTCGCCAGTTCTCATCCACGGCGCGATACAAGGTCGCCACGCCGTCAGTGACGGTAACGCCGTTGCGCTCGCACCAGTCGGCTGCGTCGTGGCGATGGACATCCGGCACGACCTGGCTCCCACCGAAGACCCTGGCATCAGGAGACAGGTCATGTACGACCGTGCCCGTCCCGAATGCCCGAACGGTCGCTTTACCGTTGGCGTACACCGTTACGTGACTCCGGGCCTCAACGACCGCTGAACCGTATGCCCGAACCACCGCATAGTTGCTGGCATAGACGCGCGCGTTGCCACTGGCGGTGACATTCGCCGCGTCGAACGCATACACCGTTGAGTGACCGTCCGCGCGGACTCTGGCGGCGCCCGATGCGAATACCACCGCGCGGCCCTTCACACGGACAGCGGCCACGCCGCTTACCGTGGCCACTTCGTCGCCAGAAATGCGTTGCTCCGAATAGCTCACCACCTGTCGCGGCATTTCTGGGGGCACGATGTTCATGGGCGCCTGGTGCTCGGTAGCCATCAGTGCTTCGCGCTCCGCCTGTGTTTGGGACAGCGTTTGGCGGGTCGGCCAGTCCTCGGGTTGTTGATCACCGCGCCACACTCGACGCAGGCGGAGAGTCGGGGTTCGCGTGTCTTCTGCAGCCGCTTCGCCCATGTGCTCTTGGTGTGTTGCTGACGCACCCACCGATGCGTGGGGCAACGTGTGGCCTTCATGCCGCTCGGACCGTTCTCAATCGTTATGCCGCAGTCAACGCACACCGACAGTCGCGGGCGACGGTTCTGTCGGTTACCCAAAGCCGCGCGCTGCTTGGGTTTGTGGGCTTGGGAAGCGATACGGCATGTCGGACAGTCGCGTTGCCCGTAGTTGGCGAGCCAGCTGTCTGCGTACCGATGGCCATCGGGGCAATGGGTTGATGCGCCCGCTGATTCTTCGCGACGCGCTCGCGCTGCATGGTCGCGTCGTACATCTGCGACCGTTCCCCACGCGAGGTTGTCGGGACGATCATTGAGGGGGTCCCCGTCGAGCCGACGCAACTCGGAATCCAAGGAGGGCGGCGGGCCGATGAACGCCAGAGCAACAAGGTTTCCCAGGCGCTGGTTGCGCCCGTTGGGCAGATCATGCGCCAGATTTGCGGTCCGAAAGCCGCACGGTCCCGGCTGGCCGTCGAGAACACGGGGGCGGTTGCGGCGACGCGACATGACGCGCCCCTGATCACTGGCTTCGTAGCCGAGATATCCCGGCACAGGGCGCCATACTTCTGTGTGGTGGCTACTCACTGGCCCTCAATCTCTCAACAGCCCGAGCCGGTGCGCATCGGCCTCAACGTGTGCAGCTGAGTCCCACAGGTCGGGGTACTTCCCGGCGATCTGGCGGGCCGGCACGCCACGGCGCCACTCGCGCTCCAGCAGCGTCGTCTGCAGGCTGTGCGCGTCGCACTCATGCCGCGTGGCAGCATCGGTGCGAGATTCGACGCTTACAGCGGCAAAGCCTCTCCCTCCCTGCCTCACGGCGCCGTGACCCTTCACGGCGTCACCCCGTCCAAGGCTTCGCCTTCCTTGCACGCCAGCAGGTGGGGCGTGGCGCGGGTAGCCGAACGATGCGGATCCGCGATGCCGTGCATGAAGCCGGCCCAATGCCAGTGGTGATCGCTATCTGTGTGGCCAAGAAGCCGGCAACACACCAACGTGTTGCCGGCCCCCGTGGTCTCTCGGCATCGGGCCATCAGTCCTCCGGCTCCAACTCGCCAAGGAGAGGCGCCAGCAGCTCGGCCGTGAACGCGGCCCGGTGGCTCTCCGTGAGACGCCCGGTGCCTGCGGTAAGCAGGTCGGTGAACGACTCCGGCCGATCACCTGCGGAGTGTGGAACACCGTCCGCATAGACCGTCTCGTAATGGCCACGAGGCGGGCCGGCGTGGAGCGCGTCGTACTCAGAGGCCAGTGTGCGCACCTCGACCCGCTCGGCGGTGGGATAGTCCTGGCGCATACCAGAGGGCGACACCGGGGTCCCCGTCGCGCGTTTCTCGGAGTAGACGTACTCGCGAGTGGCGTCCTGCGCGAGCCTGACGACCACATCGGCCTCAGTCGATCGACGGAGGTAGTCACCGTAGGCAGCCAGAGCCGCCACAAGGTCACCTCCGGCTACCAGGTCCACCACGGCCGTCCGCGCGTCCCTCCGGCGTTCGTGCGCAGCCGTGCAGCGGTCTCCTGCGTTAGCCCAGAACGCCGCCCGCCGCTCAGCGTTGCGGGACTTCCGGTCGGCCACAGCCTGCTCGGCAACGGCCTCAGCGTCCCGCAGCTGCGCCGCGATCCGTGCAGCCTTGTTGCGCAGCGTCTCCACGGCGCTCACTTGTCAGCCGCCAGGTTGCGGTACGCGTCGGGATTCACGGTGAACAACTCCGCGCGCTCGTCGTAGCTCATCGTCGCGAACTGCTCGACGGTGACAGAGTTGCCGTCGCCAACTCGTTCCTTCGTCCTAGCTGCAGCAGCGGCGTGCGTGGCGGAGTTCGGGGTCGTGTTCATGCGAATGATTTCCTTCGGGGTGGGTGACTTGTGTGACTATCGGGTGAGCTGTTGGCCGGGGTTTCGGGCGATCCCAAGGGCGCGCTCAACCACCGGCCGGTGGGAACAGAGCGCTACGACGTTCCGCGCCGAGGCGGGGTCAGTCGTCAGTAGCTCTGCCACGGCTGCACGGACCTCCTGCATGGTGCTCGGGATTGCCCCACGCCCAGTGGGCCGAGATATGAGCACCCACAGGCGCAGGCGCTGACTGTCATTCAGGCTGGAGATTGCGTCCTGTGCGATAGCCACCGCCTGCGCGTCTGTCAGCGCGTCTACGGCGGCGTCCCGCTCCCGCCTGAGCTTCCGGCCCGCCATCAGGCGCCAGCCTCCAGCGCGTCCAGGCGTTTGGTCAGTGCAGCGATCTGCTCAGCCTGCCCGTCCAGTTGCGCCTGCTGAGCCTTCGCCACCGCGAGCAACCCGACAGACAGCCGGTCGTACTGGATGGCGTCCGGTCGGCCTTCGTCGTCGTAGTCCACGAACTCCGTCAGACCAACGGCGTCCAGTTCCTCAGCGATGAACCCGACATGCCTCGGGGCGTCAGGCTGGTCTGCCAGGTCCTTGTCCTGCCACGTCCGGCCCTCAACGGCCAGGATCTTGGCCGGGTCGATGTTCGCCGGCTCCACGTTCGCCTTGTACCGCAGAGACGACGTCACCCTAGCCAGGAACCCGTTGGACTCCAGACGTGTGTTGGCCGCGCTACCCGTGGTGCTGTGGCCGATGTAGACCGATGCGGAACTGAGACCGATCTGCGTTTGTCCGCCCGCCGCTGTCTGCAGAAACAGGACGTTGTCGCCACGCACCGTGGCGTCGTCCTCACCATGCATGATCACCGACTTGCCGTGAGCGTCGAACCGTCCAGATGAACGCAGCCCGTCCGCCCCGGTCGCCGCGTTCAGGACCGCGCCGTTCAGGTGGTCCGTGACGTAGATCCCCGTACCGACGTACTCGCCGGTGTTCACAGACTTGAGGTCGCCCAGGTATGCCGCCGTGCTGTTGGTGTCCCCAGCGATGGCCTCAGGGAACATCACGGCAACGGCGCCGTTGTCGCGAACAATGATGTTTCCACCACCGGACACCACAAAGTCACCGTCCGTGACGGACAACTGCCGGCGATGCAACACCACTGCAGACAGGTCGCGGATCTGCTTTTGCAGGTCGGCAAACCGCTGTTCTAGGTCGCGGTGCCGCGCAGCGTTGGGGGTAGCCATCTACTCGTCTCCTTGATGTTGGCAGGCCTGTTCGCCTTCGGCAGGTGCACACGTTCGATCCGCCATCAATCCACCAGCGCCTCAACTGGGCACTGATACAGGCGTGCTAGGCGCAGCATGATCGGCTTCGGCGGCATGGTTTGGCCCAGCTCGTAGCGCCGGATGCTGCGGGGGTCTCGCGCCAGTTCGGTTGCCACGTCCGCAAGCGTGAGGCCGGCCGCCAGCCGGCAACGCTCTAGGCCTGACGCGGCAGATATGGGGTTACAGCGTGGGCACACGCGCACGGTCCTTTGCTGGAAATGCAACGAACCCGCAGCATCCAGACGCGCTGCGGGTTCATTCGATGTGTAGGGAGAGCGGGGCGAGTATCCCCACCGTGCCAGCAACGCTATTGCAATCAGCCGACAATCACCAAGTAATAGCGTGACATCTGTCGCACAGGCGTCCCTTCAACCCAATCACGCTCGCAGGTTCGCACCTTGTCTAGCAGCGCGCGCGGCGCTCCGGGGTTGCGCCCAGCGTCGCCGTCGCCGCACGTTCGCGCCTTGATTTCCGTCGTGGTGCACGCGTGCGTGAGGTGGTCGTCGTTAGCGTCGGCGTTAGCAGGGACGGCCAGCGTGGTGGTGACTGCGCCTGCGTAAGCGGGGGTTGTGGTTGCTGGCGCCTTGATTCGGGATCATGTTCAGCAGCCGGCAGGCTGCGGCCTGCGAGCCACAGCGCCAGGGGGGTAGAGGGGTTTTGGGACTAGGGGACTAGAGGGGCGGATCACCGTGCAGCGCGGACGTGATCCCCTATTGATCCCGAATCGATCCGCTATCCCCTGATTAGGGGATCACCTACACGCCTGCAGTGATCCCCTAATCAGTTAGTCCGAAGTGCTCTTGCTGTTCGCGCGAACACTCTCCGAACCAGCCAAGTCGTACACATTCGCGCCGCGCCCACGCCCGCCCTTCTGGCGTAGCTCAAACGCACCGGCTCGTAGCAGTTCGCCCCGATGGCGCTTCACTGTCGCAGTGCCGACGCCCAGCCGCTCCGCTGACTGCTCGACGCTGCGCAGCGCGTGTGTTCCGTCCTCCCGGGCCGTCTCGGCCAAGTCCTCAGCGATCAGCGCACGAAGCGTTGACCACCCCTCAGCAAGCGCCTTTCGTCGCAGAGCGACCCGCAGTCGGTCCCGTTCGTCCATCACAGCAGCCGCCCCTGCTCGTCGTAGGAACCGTCATCACGAGCGGACAGGTAGCCAGTAGAGACCAGCTCATCGAACACCCGTTGATATGTCGCAACGGTTACCCCCAGCCGCTCCGCAGCTTCCTCAATGGTCGTGGCGCCGGTCAGTCCGTTGCTGTAGTGGACGACGATGCGGCCGTGGCTCATCGAGGGCGAGCCAGCAGGTCCAGCAGGGCCTGCGTGGGCACCAGCCGGCGCCGGCCGAGGGTGATGGTTGGCAGCTCGCCACGGCGAGCCGCGTTGTACGCGGTCTTGCGCTCGACTCCCAACAACTCGGCGGCTTCAGGAATGGTGATGGTCGCTTGGTTGTGCAGGCGCTTCATGGTCGTTGTCACGGTGGTGGTTCCTCTCGGCGTTCGTCCCGTCGTGATCCGGACCGTGCCGCAAGGTGCCGCCAACAGCCAAGTAATAGCGTGACAATGCGGAGTACTAATCGGGTGGGGCATCGGCCTGCCGGGTGGTGACTTTGGGCGCGGACCCCATCGCTGACCTGCGGGACAGTGGCTAAACCGCATCGGCTCCCAACATTTTTTCCGCCCGTACCGCAGTACTTACCGCCCGTACCCTGATATCTAGTCACATGGTGTCGGTGCGTTGACCTGTGCAAACAGGCCGTGTCGGTGCCCCTTGCTACGTTCCTCGCTAACCAGGCTGGTCGGAAGGGCGGGGACATGGCAGACAGCAGCAAGATGCGGAACGGGCTGGTCAAGCGGGGTGACACGTGGTCGTACGTGATCCGCGTGCCAGACCCGGCCACAGGCAAGACCAAGCCGAAGTGGGTCGGTGGGTTCCCCAACCAGAGGGCGGCGAAGGAAGCCCGCGACGCGGCGCGGCACCAGGTGCACCGAGGCCAGTACGCCGAGCCATCCAAGCTCACAGTGGGGGACTGGCTGCAGCAATGGCTGAACACCCGCACCAACCAGCGCCCCAACACGCTGAGTAGCTACAGCGACCTGGTCCGACTCCACGTGATGCCGTACCCAATCGCACACGTCCGGCTGCAGGCCCTCACGCCCACGATGCTCAGTGAGCACTGGCGCAAGGTCAGCACCAGCGGCAGCCGGGCCGGCGGCCCGCTCTCGCCTCGCACAGTGCGCTACGCCCACAGCATCGTGCGGAAGGCCGTCAACGACGCGGTAGGAGAGCACCTGCAGGCCCCGCCGATGTGGAGCAAGGTCCAGCTACCCCGACAGGCTGCGGCCGGCTCTGAGCCCGAGGCTTGGGGACCGGACGACCTGCGGGCATTCCTCGCGGCGACCAGCGGCACACGCCTGTGGCCACTCTGGGTGCTCATGTCGCACACCGGCATCCGACGCGGCGAGGCCCTGGCGCTGCGATGGGAGGACGTGGACGTGGAGTCGGGTGACGTGCGCGTTGCCCGTGGAGTCTCCGACGTGGGGAAGGGGCCAACCTACGATCTGCCGAAGAACAGCGAGGCCCGGACAGTGCACGCCCCGCAGCTCGTGCGCTCTGCGCTGAGGGAGTGGCGCAAGGCGCAGGCTGAGGACCAACTGCGGGCCGGCGTTGCTTGGGTCGGCAGCCAGCCGGAGTCCGGTGCCTTGGTGTTCACCATGCCGGACGGGCGCCCGGTGGCCCCGTCGTACGCCAGCAAGGCGTTTGCGAGGGCGGTCAAGGACTCGGGCGCTCCTGCCCTGACGTTGCACGGTCTGCGGCACACGGCCGCGACGCTGCTGCTGCGCGACGGTGCGAGCGTGCACCTTGTGGCTCGGATGCTCGGCCACAAAGACCCGAGCATCACGCTGCAGGTTTACAGCCACGCCATCCCTGGCGATAGCAATGCGCTCGCTGACCAGTTGGAACGCATCATCGGAGCCGCTTGCTAACGCTCCTGCTAACGTCAGCGACGGATCAGCACGGACCAGAACGGCGCCAACACCCCGCACCTACAGGGGAAACGGCACGCGAAGGCACGTAACGGCACCCGCAGAACCAAGGGTTTACGACTGGGGGTCAGGGGGTCGCAGGTTCAAATCCTGTCAGCC
>NZ_SSXI01000019.1:15325-28478 GCF_004803405.1 Nocardioides sp.
CCTGGGCCGGGGGGTGCTGCGCGGTTTAGTCTCTTTGGGTTGAGATGCGTGTGGCCGTGCGGCATTCACAACGTGAGAGGGGCCGGCCTTCGGCCGCCCCTCTCACGTCACCGCACTGGGCGGTGATCGTCGAGTCAGGTGGTCGCGGACCTGGATACCAACAGTTCGGTTGCCGCCGAGGCGTCCACCACCACCGGTGACCGGTTGATGTAGGACGCCTCGGTCACCGCTGTCGAGCCGTGGCCGAGCTGGCCCGCGGCGCGCTCCGCGTCTAGGACGGCGTCGATCTGGGTCGCCACCGTCCGACGGAAGGTGTGGAACGTGACGCCTTCCAGTTCGGGCAGGCCGGCCGCGTCGCGGATCTTGCCCCAAGCCCGTTGCATGTTAGAGGTGGTGTACCAGGTCCCGTTCCGGGTGGCGAACACCGCGTCGATCGAGTTCGGCTTCTGCCCCATCTTCCGCACCCGGAGCATCGCCACGGCGAACGCCGGCAGGACGAAGACGCGGATGCCGTTGCCGGTCTTGGTCCAGTCCTCCCGCACTGCGCGGCCGCTGGAGTTGATCTTGCCGGTCACCGACAGCGTCGGCTTCCAGTCGTCGGAGCCGTCAGGGAGCAGGTCGATGTCGGACCAGCGCAGCCCAATCACCTCACCGATGCGCAGGCCGGTGGCGAGCAGCAGGTCGACCAGGTCCGGCATGTCGTGGTTTCTCGGGCCGGGGCGGTTCGCCCCGATTGACCACTCCCGGACCTTGTCTCGGATGACCTCGATGTCGTCGATCTGGATTGTTCGGACGGGACTCTTCACCTTGGTGATCGGCGGAGTCTTCGCGGCCGGGTTGTCAGGGATGGCCTCGTGGTAGACCGCTAGGTCGAACGCTCGCTTCAGATTGGCTCGCGCCTTTCGCTTCATGTCGGTGCTCGGGAGGCGGTCAAGGGCGGCGGTGACGATGGCCGGCCGGACTCGCCGGATCTCGTAGGCACCCAGCGGCTGAGCGTTCTTTTCAGGGTCGAGGACGTTGGCGAGGTTGGTGGCGTACTTGGCGAGGGTCTCTGGCCGCGGGGCGTCATCCGACTTGGCTTCCTCCTCCAGCCAGATCTTCACCAGCTGCGCGACGGTGGTGGTGGGCTGGACGAGGTCGTCACCGAAGCTGCCGGCGTGCTCGTGGAAGAACGACGTGAGGTTGTTCCGGGCCTCGGTCTTGGTGCGCCCGGACTTGCTGTATCGGCGGAGGACGCCGTCGAGGTCGTGGAACCGGGCCCGCGCCTTCCAGCAGCCCCCGGTCTTGGTGTAGCTGATCTGTCCGTAGGTGCCGACGGGCATCCGCTGTCGCGCCATCTCCCTGCTCCTGAGAATGGTCCTCGCGGAGGTCGGGGTGTCCGCTGGCGAGGAAGTGTCCGGGCCCTGCGACGGTGAAGGCCATGGTGTCCTGCCAGCGGTCGGCGACGCGACGCGGTTCGCCGGACTCGTCGATGTGGAACAGGCCGTGGTGGGTGGCCACGTAGAGGGTGCCGTCCGCCGGGTCGATACCCAGGCCGTGGATGTGACCGACGGCGCCTTCTTCGCCCGTCGAGGGCGCGGGACTGTCCTGCTCCTCGGCTGTGCAACCGGCGAGGAGCAGGGCCGTGGCCAGGAGGCTGATGGGGAGGGTTCGTCGCACGAGGTTCACGCTTCCTTGGCTCCAGATCCGGTGGCGGGCATTCCGGGGGCGTGCCCGCCACCGGCGGGTCGAATAGGGGTCAGGAGCCGAGGAGCTCGTTCATCGTGGTGATCTCGGCGGTCTGCGCCTTCTCAATCTCCTCGGCCAGGGCGATGGCATCGGGGTACTCGCCTTCTTCCTGCTCGGTCTTGGCCATGTCGATCGCGCCCTCGTGGTGCTCGATCATCATGGTGAGGAAGAGGCGGTCGAACTCGGCGCCGGAGGCGGCCTCGAGCTCGGCCATCTCCTCCTCGCTCATCATGCCCTCCATGCCGTTAGCGGACCTGTCGCCGTGGTCCATGCCGGACATGTCGCCGCCGGGCACGTCTTCGCTCCAGCTCTCGAGCCAGCCGGTCATGGTCTCGATCTCGGGATCTTGGGCGCCCTTGATATCGGCGGCGAGGTCCTTGACCTCCGGGCTGGCGGCGCGGGTCTCGGCGAGTTCGGACATCTCGATGGCTTGCTGGTGGTGCGGGATCATCTGTTGGGCGAAGGTGACATCGGCGTCGTTGTGTGTCGCGCCAGCGTCGGTCTCGTCGTCGTTGCCGCAGGCGGCGAGGGTCAGCAGTGTGGCCGCGAGCAGGGCGGCGGTCAGGGTCTTGCGCATGGGAGGTCTTCTCCTGGGTCTGGTGTCTGGTTGCGGGCAGGGGCGTAGGCGAGACACCAAGGGGGTGTCTCGTCGGCGGCGACTGTCAGCAGCGGATCACGCAGAGGCGGAGAAGGTCGGGCGGGTCGCGCTCGCGACTGAGCAGGATCGGGTGTTGGAACGTTGGCAGCATCGTTCGCAACAGCGGGATGCAGCCGCGCAGGAGCAGCAGTGTGAAAGCCAGGACGAGTCCGCCGAGGACCGCCAGGCACAGTCCGACTAGGCCCAGGCCGCCGTCGGAGCCGGAGCCGCCGCAGCCGTTGTCGCAGCTGACCGTGTCGGTGTTCATTGCGGCAGCGTCACCCACGGCCTGGCCTCGGTGCGAGGTCGCGAGCACAGACGTGTGGTCGTCGCCGTGCGGGAGCGCGATGTGGGCAGGTGAGTGGCTCGTCTCGGCGTGCATGCCGGCATGGGTGCCCCATCCGTGCATGGAGAGCAACCCGAAGAGCGCCAGTGCCGCCACCACGAGCGCGTAGGGCGCCCGGGATGTCCCGGCGATGCTTCGGAGGTTCCGCACGAACTCGATCCTAGGCAATCCCGTGCCACCCGCTGACTAGCGGACGACGCCAGGCTCTTGATCAACGGGCGATGTGATCCTGGTCTCATCCGACGTCGGGCTGGGCCACAGATTCGCGGTTCCGACACCTTCGGCCGGTACGGTCACATCACGTGACTCGGGAACACGGACGCAGCGCTCTTCGGCGCTCGCCTCATTTCCCGTTTCTCCTTCTCGTCGTGCTGGCCGGGCTCCTCGCCATGCACGGGCTCGGGCCGCACAGCGAGGACCACACGGCTGGACATCTTCCCCGCCTCGTCGCGCTCGTGGCGGCAGAGGACAACCACGCCGCACACGACCAGGAAGCCGCGGAGGCCGAGACGGCGTCGCCTGTCCTGGGCCAGGGGGCGTCGAACGACTCGGTTCCGAGCGACGAGGGCGGCCCCGGGCTGGGTGAGTGCCTGGCACTTCTCGGCCTGCTGTTCGCTCTAGCCATCAGCGCGGTCATCGGCGAACGACGCCGGAGTTCGCTGTTCGTTCCGCGTCGAGTGCGCGAACCGCTCGTGCTCCTGGGGCGACCCCCCGACGCGCCCTGCCTCCACCGCCTGTCAATCCTGCGCTGCTGAGAGCCGTCGCCCGCCTGGCCGGACCTGTTCGGGTCCGACCTCGCTCCCGCCTGCCCTCAGACAGACAACTCGAAGGAACTCCATGTCAACGCTCACCGCGACCAAGCCCGCCCAGCCCGCACCCACACCCCCGGCGCCGCAGCAGAAGTCCGAGCCCCCGCTCTGGGCGCGCTACATCGGCGCGATGCTCTACTTCATGGGCGCCGCCCTCATCGCCGGCGGTGTCGTCCACTACCCGATCGACCCGCCGCAGTACACCGTCATCACGATCATCGGCGCCCTCGTCTTCGCCCTGGGCACCGTCTTCAACGAGTTCGTCCTCGCGCCCGAGCGACCCACCCTCCGTCGCGCGGTCTGGGCAGTCACGATCTCCCTGTTCCTCTCCTTCGGCGTCGGGCTCACCGGCGGCGGCATCCAGCACTTCGACCAGTTCCCCGAGCGCTGCGCGATCATGACGCCCATCGGGCTCGCGATGTCGTACGTCGCCTTCGTCCTCAAGGACAAGGAGGGCAGCTGGCGCAACCTCGTCGGCCTCTTCGCTGCAGGTGTGGCCGCATTCACCATCGCCGTCTGGCTCGGCATGTCCGCCCTCGCCGCGAACATCGAGCCCGCCAGCCACGACCACGGGTCCACTCCGGACACCCCCAGCTCCCCGAGTGAGCCGAACGACCACGACAACCACGAGCAGGCCCCCGCACCTGCAGATCAGCAGCCCGCCGACGATGGCCACACCGGACACAGCCACTGACGTCCCGCTGGAGGTGGGTGGCTCCGCGCGTTGAGCGGGATCACCCCCTCCCCTCGGGGCGATGCGGAATACCCCATAGGGGTATCTAGTTCGTCCAGTAGGTTTGAGAGGACTCCACGAAGGAATGACCATGAACGAACGCAATGCCCTGGCCGCCAATGCCACGCTTCACTGCCTGACCGGATGCGCCATCGGGGAGATCCTGGGCCTGATGATCGGTACCGCGATCGGACTGTCCACCGGTGCGACGATCGCGCTGGCTGTCGGCCTGGCATTCCTGTTCGGGTACGCACTGTCGACTGTGCCCCTGGTGCAGGCCGGACTCGGCTTCTTTGCCGCGCTGAGCGTGGTGTTCGCCGCAGACACCCTGTCCATCGCCGTGATGGAGATCGTCGACAACGCGGTGATGGCGATCATCCCCGGCGCCATGGATGCGGGCCTGGTCAACCCGATCTTCTGGCTCGGC
This sequence comes from Nocardioides sp., assembly GCF_004803405.1. GTDB lineage: Bacteria > Actinomycetota > Actinomycetes > Propionibacteriales > Nocardioidaceae > Nocardioides > Nocardioides vastitatis. Next base: position 20,006 of record NZ_SSXI01000019.1, read on the forward strand.
ATGATGACCGCGCTCAGCGCAGCCTTCATCGCCGCGTTTCCCGTCAACCGCTACCTCATCGACAAGGGCAAGGGCCACGCCCTCACCCACCGCTACCACGCGGGACACGACCACGAGGGACAGAACCACGCCGGCCACGAGCAGCGCGATGAGCAGCCTCAACGCCCTCATGATCACGCCGCGGCCGAGCACTCGTCTCCCGAGCACTCCGCCCACGACGACACCGCCCACAACCACCAGCACGGCCAGCACGGCCACCAGCACTGAGAGCGAGCGAGCCATGAACACCAACGTCCTCGCAGCCGGCGTCATCGGCTTCCTTCTCGGCGGACTCACGGTCTCCATCGCTGCCGGGCTCGAGGATGACAACCCGCGCCCCCCGGCTCACAGCAGCCCGCACAGCCTCGTCGTGCCCGGTCGCTGACCCGAAAGGGAGGTCAGCGGCCGCCGGCGCGCTGCTCCTGCTGCTTGCGCCAGCCGTAGCGCGTCAGCCCCCGCGGCTTGTAGATGTTCAACACCAACGGAACCAGGAGTAGGACGAGTCCCCCGATCGAGTGGAACAGGTCGCCGGGGAGGCTGCCGGCATCCGCCGCAGGGTCGGCGGCGCGTGCCGCCAAGGCGTCGACGTCCCTCATGTGGAGCAATAGGATCACCGTCGCGAACACGGTCACGAACAGGCTGATCAGCACCCAGTAGTGACGGAACAGGCCCCACGGGGTGCCCAGCGACTGCGCGATCCCGGTCACGAGCGAGGCGATCGCGAGGGGTACCACGGCGTACCAGGCAACCGGCTTCATCATCAGGTGGGCCGCACGCACCAGCTGCTCGTCAGCGCCCGTGACGACGGGGACGTTTAGCGCGATGTACGCCGCGATTGCCCCGAGCCAGCCCACTGACGAGGCGATGTGCACGGCGAGCATCGCCTTCCGCACGCGCAGCGGCATTGTCATCCGTGCATGCCTGGGCCGTGCTGGCCGCCGCTCAACACCATCACCAGGATCACCAGCGCGACGACGACCACGACGCCGATCAAGAGCTCCTTGACCCAGACCGGCATCCCCGGAGGCTCAATAGGCGTCGCGGGTGGGCCTTCGGCGTGGGGGTGTTGTTCTTCGGTCATGGGTCCTCCTCGGACAGGTGTACGTAGGAAAGTTTACGAGACACGTCGTATTACGCAATACGAAGTGTCGCGTAACGGACGAGGCGTATCATTGCGGCATGCCGAAGCTGTGGAACGAGACCATCGAGTCCCACCGCACCGCGGTGCGGGCCGCGATCCTCGAGACGACCTGGAAGCTGGTCAAGCAGCGGGGCCCGCTGTCGGTGACCATGACGCAGGTGGCCGAAGGCGTGGGTATCGGGCGCGCCACGCTCTACAAGTACTTCCCAGACGTCGAGTCGATCCTGCGTGCCCACCACCAACGGCATGTAGACCAGCACCTCGACGAGCTCTCCAAGCTCGCCCGCGGCCCCGGCACGGCCGACGAGCGCCTCCACGCCCTGCTCTCCCATTACGCCCGGATCTGCCACTACCGCGCCCGGCACGGATCAGCCGACTTGTCAGCGCTTCTGCACCAGAGCACCGACGTCACCGACGCTGAAGAGCGCATCCACGACCTGTTCACGCAGATGCTCGACGAGGCTGCAGCCGCCGGCGAGGTTCGCACCGACATCGCGGCGAGCGAGCTCGCCGACTACTGCCTCCACGCCCTCAGCGCGGCGGCGAAGGCACCAGATGATTCCGCGACGACGCGCTTGGTCGAGCTGACCATGCGTTCGCTCCGGGCCGATTCACAGGCCTCGTAACGCAATCCGACGGGACGAGGTTGGTGGATGCCCGAAGCTGGGGAAGATCACTCGGGCACCCACCACCGGGTAACGAGCCCGCTCCCACTATGCCGAGTGGCGCGAGGCCGGTCAGGCACCCGCACGCGTGTCGTCCTAGAGGTCCGGTGGTCTCTTGAGTAACGGCGGAGGGGCGTCACGTAGGCAGACGGACGTCTTCGGTGTTGTGCGACCAAGCACACGCCCCTACATCCGCCGTCGCTCGAGGAACCAGCCCCTCAAGGATCTTCTTCGGTCAGAGGATTCACCTGCTCGTCCTGGTCGATGCGGTGCCCTTGGTGAAGGCGGACGACGCGGACTGCCATAGGTGCAGCTGGAGCCCACATCGCCGCCCGCTGAGTCGTCGTCTTCGACCCCACCGCCATGTCGGCATCACGGAGCTGAATGTCTACCGGGCCGGTGTTGAAAAGTAGGTCCGCGCCGGTTGGAAAAGTTCGCTGCATCTCGACAAGAAGGCCGCGCAAGGGGTCGGCCGGGAACCTATTCATTTTTCGGGGGGACGGGGGCGTCCCCCCGCTCTGACCTGCGCAAACGCAACGACCGTGAACCCGTCGAGCAGGCGTCCCCCCTCGAAATCAGGGGTTTGGGGGGGACGCCCGCTCGCGACCTTTCTGCCGTGCTCAGCCACGGACGAAAGGAGCGAGCTCGATGAGTGTGGGCGACCAGCTTGGCCTCGACGACAACAGCGAACTGCTCGACCAGGCCCGCCAGAAGTGGTCGGCCTGGGTGGCGGTCGATCCGCGGCTCGGCGTGGTCGACAACTTCGACGACCTCCGCTCCTGGCTGCCGGCGGTGGACCACGCAGTTTCCGACGAGGTCCTCCTGGCGCTGGCCATGTTGGCGGCCCCTGATGGTGGTGACGACATTGCGGCCGCGGCCGCTCTCGCCAAGTGCCTGCTGCCCGGTGCTTGCCGGCTCGCGGGCTGGCTGAGCAGCCGCGCGCCGCGCGAGGTCTTGCGCGACAGCCAGCCAGTGACGGCCGGCACCTGGGCGGCGGTCGAGCGGATCGACGAGCTGGTGGCCTCCCAGCTGTGGATCGAGGTCCGAACGTTCAAGTGGCGGCGGCTCCGCAAGGTCGCAGCCAACATCTTGATCAACACCCGCGTCGGTGTCCTCCGCGAGGTCGGCGACTTCTTCTATGTCTCCCGCGCCGACCGCACCTGGGCCAACACGACTCTCGGGGAGTCCTTCTCGGCCGGCGACCTGGCGAGCGCCGACGGCGGTGCCGGGTACTCGGCCGATATGCCGACCGAGCGGGTCGCCGGCGCGCTGTTCCACCGCATCGAGATCCTCGCCGACGCCGGACCCGAGCAGGAGGAGCCGTCGGCCACCGAGGAGCTGCTGGAGCTGCTCGCGTGGGCCTGCGACCACAAGGTCATCAGCCCCGCGGACCGGTATCCGCTGCTGTGTCTGGTCGAGGAGGCCGATCGAGTCGAGACCCGCAGGCTGGCGCGCGGGTACGGCGGCCTGCTCAGCAACGAGGTGTCCAGCCGGGTGGCGCCCCGCATCGGGGTCTCTGAGGCAACCGTCCGCCGTCACGGCTCGCGCAGCATGCGGGCCCTCGCCGCGGCCGCCCCGAGGAAGTTCGGTCATGACGAATAGGCCCGGAAGTGATCGCTCGCGCCATCCCGCGACACATAGGCGACTGGAGGTGGTGAAGCCCATGACAAACACCCACGAGGGCGAGACCCGTCCGCCGGAGCAGGTCGCGGAGCTGTTCGCGATCGCCGGCCTCGAGATCGAGGCGATCGAGCAGCTGACGGGCTGCGTCGCCCAGCTGCATGAAGTCCAGGCCGCGAAGGCGCAGCTGGCGACCCTGACCCCTCCGGAGGTCCGCGCCGCGCTCGAGTTCCGCCGCGGCACTCTCGGGGAGGCCCAGTGAGCATCCAGACCCCGAGCGGCCCGGTCGGCGTCGACGAGCTCAAGCGCGCCTGGCACGCATTGAGCGCGGGCGAGTTCCGCACCGGTCCCGGCGCCGGCAAGGGCCCCCGCGGCCGTGGCATCGCCGCGGAGGACAACTGGTCACCGGCCGACGGCGAGCACACCATCGCCGTGATCGGGTCCGCAGGCTCGGTCGGCGCGAGCACCGTCGCCCTGGCCACCGGTCTGGCGGCAGCCGCCCCGGTTCGAGTCATCGAGTGCTGCTCGGTCACCGCGTCTGGACTCGCCGCGGCGAGCACCGCCGAGCTCGGCCTGCACCCGTCCGATTGGCGGCAGGGCAAGCGTGATCACGTCCTGCTCGAGCGCGCCAGCGAGGTCCTCGCCGGCGTCGAGGAGGTCCCGCTGCCCACCGAGGCGCAGAACGAGACCCAGCTGACCATTCTCGACATCGGCTGGGAGGCCGGCCAGTTGCTGGCCACCGACTGTTGGCTGGCCGAAGCGGTCCGCGCCGCCGATCAGATCGTCCTGGTCACCACCGCCACCGTCCCCGGGATGCGTCGTGCCGGGGTCGCCATGGACCTGCTGGCCGGTTACTGGCAGCCCGAGCAGATCGCGCTTGCCGTCCGCGGGCCCCGCCGCAAGAAGTGGCCGCGCGGCCTCGAGCACGCCGGCGGCCCCGCCGTCCGCCGCGCTCTGGACGCGGACCGGTGCGTGGAGATCCCCGAGGACCGTGAGCTCGCGGTCAACGGCTTGGACTCCCGACCCGTCTCGGCCCCTCTGATCTCGGCGGCACGTCAGCTGCTCGAGCCCGCACATCTGCCCACCGACACCAGCGAAAGCGCCTGACCCGCCCGGGTCAGCAACCCAGAAGGGAAGTCCACCCATGGACGTCATGACCGCAACCGCAACCGCCGTGATGGCTGTCTGCCCGAAGGCGCCGCCGGGTGCTGTCGGCCCCACCAACGAGATCACCAGCTACGTGCTGTGGGGCGTCATCGTCCTGTTCGGTCTCGGCATCATCATCGCGATCGGCGCGATCATCGCTGGCCGAGTGTTCTCCCTGCCGCACGCGTCCAAGGTCGGCGTGATCTCGGTGGTGGTGGTGTTCGCCTGCGCGATCGCCTACCTGGTGCTGCCCGGGATGCTCAACGGGATCCTCGGCAAGGGCTGCATCTGATGCGGCGCGCAGCCACGATGAAGGCAGAAGGCACCAGCGAGTGGAGCCGGCGCCGGCTGCTCGGCATCCTGGCCGCCGCCGTCGCCGTGGCTGTGCTCCTGCTCGGCGGCCTCGCGTACGCGGTCTACCTGGCGATCGCTGGCATCGGTGACGAGGCCAGCGCGAACACCGGCGTGGCCACCGGCGAGACCGAGCGCTCGACGGTGGCCCGCGGTGCCGCGCATCGCGATGAGATCGCGGCCGAGCCGATGCTGACCGTGCCCGAGAGCGCCGCCTTCCCGCCAAGGATCACTGGGACCACCAGCATCGAGGCGCCGGAGATCAAGATCCCGACCGGGACCGGAGTCAACGGGCCCGCGTTCGTGATGACCGGGTTCCCGCACACCCCGGAGGGCGCGATCGGACAGCTCGCCCAGATCGACCTCGCGGTGCTGCAGTCGATGAGCCTGAGCACCGCAGAGGAGGTCTACAACGCCTGGGCGCTGCCCGGTGGGGTCCGTGCGGAGGACTGGTGGATCACCGCCAGCGTCCGCGCGTTCCTCTCCAGCACCGGGATGGGCGAGGTCAAGGACCCCAGCGCCTCGGTGACCCTGGAGCCGGCTGCAGCGCTGGTCAAGGGCACCGACGGCCCCGACTGGGCGACGGTCTGCGTGCTGATGAAGGTCAGCGCCACCTACAAGTCCGAAGGCCAGATCGCCTACGCGCACTGCGAGCGCATGCAGTGGGTCGGCGGCCGCTGGATGGTCGCCCCCGGCGTCCCGCCGGCACCCGCACCCGCGACCTGGCCCGGCACCCAGCTGGCACACGAGGCCGGCTGGCGGACCTGGTCCACCGACCGCACCACCGAACCCGCCCACCCTGGCGACACCGAAGGGGAGCACTGAGATGAGGAACCGGATCAACGACTCGATGGGGGAGTCCCGCACGACCCTGCTGCGCGTGGGGGTCCTGGTGGCGGTCGCCGTCCTCGTGGCAACCGCCGTCTGGTTCGGAGCGCGCGGCCGTACCGATGACAACAGCGGCATCGACAAGACATCCGGGGACTCCTCGAGCCAGACCGGGCAGCAGCAGGGGCAGGACGTCTCGGTCGACCAGGTCGCCCCGGAGAGCGCACCCGCAGACGGCGTCGTGATCCCGACCGGCGCCGACCATGTCGACGGCTACCCGACCCGGTTTCCCCAGACCGACCTGGGCGCGGTTGCGTTGCAGGTCGAGGTCGCCAAGGCGCAGGTCGGGTTCGACTACGACCAGGCCGCCGCCGTCGCCGGCTTGTACGCCAACCCCGAGGACAAGGCCGTCTTCGAGCAGCGCGCCCGCGATGCTGTGGCGCTGCGCCGCCAGCAGGCCGGCGTCCCGAAGGAGGGGGACGTCCCCCCGCCCGCGTCGTACGCGGTGACGCCGATCGCCTACACCCTCGAGGAGCTCGACACCGGCTACTACGTGGTGAACCTGCTCAGCTACGTCACCCTCACCACCGCCAACGGCAAGGTCAGCGACGGCCTCTACGCCGGCACCCAGCTGATGCGGTGGCTCGAGGTCGACGGCGTGGGCGACTGGCGCCTGGTCCAGGGCAGCACCGCAGACATCGAGCACCTGGTCTCCACCGGACAGCCCAAGGCGGTCGCGCCGGGCACCCCCGAGTACATGCAGGCCGGCTGGATCCCGATCAGCGGAGCACCCCAGTGAGCACCGCGGACCTCTTCCGCCGGGTGACCAGGCTGGGCATCGGCGCCCTGGCGGTCCTGGTCCTCGCCACGCTTCTCGGAGCCGCCACGACCATCCAGCCGCCAGTCGCCGCCGCGGCCGAGCTGGCGACCAGCACGGCGGCCAGCACGGCGGCCAGCACAGCGCAGGTCGCCACGGTCGAGACCACCAGCCAGCTGCCGGCCCGCCCCCTCAAGATGGGCTGCCTTGGTCCCGACGAACTGTGCGACCTCGGCGGCGACGCCCTCGAGTGCGCGGAGGACCCGGTCGACTGCGGCAAGGACGCGGCCGGTGGCGTCAAGGACGAGATCGAGGACCAGGTCGAGGGCGTCCAGGAGTGCCTCGAAAACCCCAGCCTCACCGACTGCGCCAAGGGAGTCAGGGGAGTGGTGCCGGGAGTCGGCGGGTGTGGGCTGCTCGACGCGATCTGCGACGCCGGGCTCCCGGGCATCGGACTCCCTGGCGTCCCGGGGGTGCCCGGCATCCCCGGCCTCCCGAACGTGGGGGACCTCTTCGGCGCCGGCATCCCGGGCCTGGGTGACATCCCGAACCCGTTCGAGGCCATCGGCGACGTCATCGCCAAGGCGGCGGCCGATGCCTGGACCGCGGCCATGCTCGCGGTCTGGAGCTCCGGCCTGTTCGTGCTGCGCATTGTGCTCACGTTCAGCGAGCTGTTCTTGACCCCCGACCTGCGGGAGGACGGACCCGGTAAGGGCGTTTACGCCTTCACCCTCTGGCTCGCGCTCGCCCTGGTGGTCATCTTGGCGATGATCCAGCTCGGTGCCGCGGCCTTCAAACGCGAGGGCATGGGCCTCGCGCGGGCGTTCATCGGCGCCGGCCAGTTCGTCCTGGTCTGCGCCTGCTGGTTCGGCTACTGCGTCATGATCGTCGCGGCCTGCGGCGCCATCACCAAGGCGCTGATGAAGTCGCTGCTCAAGGTGCAGACCTGGCCCGACTGGGATCCCCTGGGCGGCCTCGGCGTCGACGACATCACCGAGGCCGGCGTGGCCACCGCGCTGGCCTTCCTCGGCATCTTCTTGTGGATCGCCGCGATCGGACACGTCCTGGTCTATCTCGCAAGGGCAGCCTCGCTGCTGGTCCTGGTCGCCACCGGCCCGCTCTCCGCGGCCGGGCTGGTCTCCGACTTCACCCGCTCCTGGTTCTGGAAGTCGCTGCGTTGGTTCCACGCCGCGGCGTTCACCCCGGTGCTGATGGTGATGGTGCTGGGCATCGGCGTGCAGTTCGCCAACGGCGTCGCTGCCCACCTCGCCGACGGCACCGCCAAGGCGTTCGGCACGGTCCTGCCGGCGGTCATGACGATCCTGATCAGCGTCGTCGCGCCGCTGGCGCTGTTCAAGCTTCTGGCCTTCGTCGACCCCGGCACCCCCAGCGGCGCGTCGTTCCGTCAGGGCATGGCCATCCAGGGCGGCCTCCAGGGGCTGCTGAGCGGCGGCGGCGGTGCCGGTGGCGGCTCGTCGGCCGCCTCGACCACCGACGGCAACGGTCGCTCGTCGGGTGAGCAGAGCGCCGAGGCCTCGACCGGCGATCGGTTCAACAAGTCCACCCAGGGCGTCCTCGGCAGCTTCGGCCCGGTCGGACAGGTGTTCGCTGCCGGGCTCGGGATGGTCAGCAGCGCCGGAGCGAAGGCCACGTCCCTGATGTCGGACGAGACCAACCAGGCCGGCGTCGGGCAGAGCACCTACGGACCCGATTTCAGCGGAATGGGTGGCCGCCAGTCCGGCCAGTCCGGCGGCCAGCCCGGCGACCAGAGTGGCGGCACGCACCCCGGCTCGCAGATCGGCGGGGACGACGGCTCGCCGTTGCCGACCCCGCCTGCCCCGCCTGCTTCGCCTACCCCGCCGACGC
>NZ_SSXI01000094.1 GCF_004803405.1 Nocardioides sp.
CGAGGTGGCGGCGCTCCGGGCCGAGGCCGTCGGAGCGCTGCGGCACCTCGCGGTGGTCCGCTACGACGCCTTCGAGGAGATGGGTGGGCGACTCTCGTGGTCGCTCGCGCTCCTCGACGACGCCGGCGACGGCGTCGTCCTCACCTCCATCCGGGGCCGGAACGAGGCGCGGACCTACGCCAAGTCGGTCAGCGGATGGGCCAGCGACCAGGAGCTGTCGCCCGAGGAGTCCGAGGCGGTCGCCCACGCACGCATGGCGCGACTCTGACCGCATTCGGCCGCTCGCCGGAGAACCCCCGTCGCGACGACCCGCGGCGCCGCGCCGGTCGAGGAGGTCGCGGAGGTCGCGCAGCGACCGTCACGAGACCGCACTACCGGGGGACCCGGACCAGCACCCGTCCGTGGATGCACTCCATGTGCAGCTCGCAGCCCGGGCCGATGGTGTCGCCGTCGAGCTGGCGCGGAGTCTCCTGCGCGGCACGGATCGACACCTTGCGGCCGGTCATCCGGTTGATCGTCTCGTCGGTGTACGGCCGCTTGGCGAGCACCCGGAACGCGAGCGGCAGCCACGACCAGAACCGCTGCGGATAGAGGAGTACGACGTCCAGCCGGCCGTCGTCGATGGCCGCGTCCGGCAGCAGCGGCATGCCGGCCTGCAGGTAGCCGACGTTGCCGACGACGATCGTCCGGGCCCGGTGCTTGGTCCATTCACCGTCGTCGACGGAGATCTCGACCTTGGCCGGCGGGAACATCAGCGACTTGAGGGCGGAGAGGACGTAGGCCAGCCAGCCGACCTTCTTCTTGATGTCCTCGTTGACGCCCTCCATGATCGCGGCGTCGAACCCCATGCCGGCCATCACCATGAAGTGGGTCTTCTCGACCCCGTCGCCGTGGACCTCGACCATGTCGATCGCGCGGTCCTGACCGGTGAGCGCGACGTCGATCGCGGCCCGGATGAACAGCGGGATGTCGAGGTTGCGGGCCAGCAGGTTGCCCGTGCCGGCGGGGACGATCCCGACCGGGATGCCGGTGCCGGCGAGCTCGGCGCACACCTGGCGCACGGTGCCGTCGCCGCCGCAGACGATCACCAGGTCGGCGCCCTCGACGGAGGCCTGCTCGGCCTGGCCGGTGCCGGAGTCGTCGACCGTCGTGAGATGCCACCGAGGCTCGTTCCAGCCGGCGGCCAGCGCCATCTGGGTCACCATCGACTGGAACTGCTCCACCGACTCGACCTTGATCGGGTTGAGGATCACCGAGAGGTTGCGGTGGGACGGGATCGCCTCCGGCAGCGGCTCCGCCTTGAAGGCGTGGCTGCGGGGGAGCGGGCTGTAGATGGCGATCCCGAGGAGCACCAGTCCCAGCCCCAGCAGGCCACCTCCCAGCACGTCGGTCGGGTAGTGCCGTCCGAGAAGGACGCGGTCGGCCAGGACCACGGCCACCACGAGCACGACCAGGGCGGCCAGGAGGCGGCGGACGCCCGCGCGGCGGACCAGCATCACCGCGAGGACCAGCACCAGGGCGCCGTACGCGGTGGTCGAGGAGGCGTGCCCGGACGGGAAGGCGTTGGACTGCAGGAAGAAGTCCGGGTCCTGCCAGAGCGGCCGGCCGCGGCCCACGAGGACCTTGGCGCCGTAGGTCGCGAGAGCGGTCGCCGACATGACGACCACGACCAGGATCGCAGCGCGCCGGTGGCCCTTGATGAACATGAAGGCAGCCAGGACGACGGTCAGCACGGTCATGGCATGCGTTCCGAACGCGATCTCGACCCAGCGGAGCGATTGCAGCAGCCACGACTGGTCCAGCGCCCAGGCACTGGTGGGCTCGCCGCGGTTGTCGAGGTCGCCCAGCCAGGACCACTCGGACGCCACGCCTCCGGCGAGTGCGGCGAACAGCCCCAGGCAGATCAGGGACGCCAGGAGGGGCGTCTGGCGGGGTCGGTCGAGCACCCCCGGAGGATAGGCCACCTGAAGCGGACCACGAGATTCTCGCTAGCGTCGGGGCATGGCCGCCGAGTCGAACGTCACTGCCTCGTCCGTCACCGCGCCCCCGCAGCGCCGCCTGGGCCGGTCGGGCCTGGTCGTGTCGGCGGTCGGGCTCGGGTGCAACAACCTCGGACGCCCCGGCACGGCGACCGAGTCGCAGAAGGGGACCGACCGGGTCGTCGGCGCCGCGCTCGACGCCGGGATCACCCTGTTCGACGTCGCCGACACCTACGGCGCGACGCCGGGCCTCGCCGAGGAGCGGCTCGGCAAGGCCCTCGGCTCCCGCCGCTCCGAGGTCGTCGTGGCGACGAAGTTCGGCATGGACATGAAGGGCGTCAACGGCCCGGACTTCGGGGCGCGTGGTTCGCGGCGCTACATCCGCACCGCGATCGAGGCGTCGCTGCGCCGACTCGGGACGGACTGGGTCGACCTCTACCAGTTCCACACGCCCGACCCCTCGACCCCGATCGAGGAGACGCTCTCGGCGCTCGACGACCTGGTCCGGGAGGGGAAGGTCCGCTACGTGGGCCATTCGAACCGCGCGGGCTGGCAGATCGCGGAGGCGGAGCTCGTGGCTCGACAGCTCGGCGTGGAGCGCTTCGTGTCGGCGCAGAACCACTACAACCTCACCGACCGCCGCGCTGAGCTCGAGGTGCTGCCCGCCTCCCGTGCGTTCGGGCTCGGCGTGCTCCCGTACTTCCCGCTCGCCAACGGAGTGCTCACCGGCAAGTACGCCACCGGGGTGCCCCCGGAGGGCTCGCGACTGACCCGGGGCCGCCAGTACCTGCTCGAGGCCGCCGTCTCCCCGCCGCTGCGGTCCTACTCGGCGTTCGCGCGCGAGCGTGGTGTCCCGGAGGTGACCGTCGCGATCGGCTGGCTGCTCGCGCAGGAGCCGGTGACCTCGGTGATCGCGGGCGCGACCGCACCGGAGCAGGCCGTCGCCAACGCGGCGGCGGCGCACTGGGGGCCCACGCACGACGACCTCGCCGAGCTGGACACGATGTTCCCGTCGCCCGAACCGATCTCCCCCTTCTGATCCTCGTGGGAAACCGCCGCGCGACAGGTCGGCGCCGCCGGATAGCCTCGGGGGCATGATCGACCCGCGCATCCTCCGTGACGAGCCCGACCGCGTCCGCGCCGCCCAGGCCAAGCGCGGGCTGTCCGACGGCGTGGTCGATCGGGCGCTTGCGGCGGACGCCGCGCGCCGGCAGGCGATCAGCACGTTCGAGGCCAAGCGCGGTGAGCAGAAGGCGCTCGGCGCGAAGATCCCCAAGGCGCAGGGCGAGGAGAAGCAGGAGCTCCTGGAGCAGACCAAGGCGCTCGCCGCCGAGGTGAAGGACGCCGAGGCCGCGCGGGTCGCCGCCGAGGAGGAGTGGGCGGCCGCACTCGCCGACATCCCGAACCTCGCCGCCGACGAGGCGCCGGCGGGCGGCGAGGACGACTTCGTGGTCCTCGAGCACATCGGGGAGCCACGTGACTTCGCCGCGGAGGGGTTCGAGCCGCGCGACCATGTGGAGCTCGGCCGGATCCTCGGCGCCATCGACCTGGACCGGGGCGCGAAGGTGAGCGGCAGCCGCTTCTACTTCCTGACCGGCATCGGTGCGCAGCTCGAGCTGGCCCTGGTCAACATGGCCATGGACCAGGCCCGCAACGCCGGGTTCACCCAGGTGATCGCCCCGGCGCTGGTGCGGCCCCGCGCGATGGAGGGGACCGGGTTCCTCGGCCAGGCTGCCGACGACGTGTACCGGATCGAGGGGGAGGACCTCTACCTGGTCGGCACCTCGGAGGTCCCGATGGCGGCCTTCCACTCCGACGAGATCCTCGACGCCTCGTCGCTGCCGCTGCGCTACGCCTCGTTCAGCCCGTGCTTCCGCAAGGAGGCAGGCTCGCACGGCAAGGACACGAAGGGGATCATCCGGGTCCACTGGTTCGACAAGGTCGAGATGTTCGTCTACTCGACGCTCGAGGACTCCTACGAGGAGCACCAGCGGCTGCTCGGGTGGGAGAAGGAGTTCCTCGACAAGCTCGAGCTCGCCTACCGGGTGATCGACGTGGCGGCGGGCGACCTCGGCCTCTCCGCGATCCGGAAGTTCGACTGCGAGGCGTGGATCCCGACCCAGGGCAAGTACCGCGAGCTCACCTCGACCTCCAACTGCACCGAGTTCCAGGCCCGCAACCTCGACATCCGTGGCCGCTTCCCCGACGGTGGCGGCGCGGGCGGGACGACGACCAGACCGGTCGCGACCCTCAACGGCACCCTCACCGCCATCACCCGCGCCATCGTCGCGATCCTGGAGACGCACCAGCAGGCAGACGGCTCGGTCCGGGTGCCGACGGCACTGCGGCCCTACCTCGGCGGGCTCGAGGTCATCGAGCCCGTGCACCCGGTCTCATGAGCGGGGAGCCGACGGTCCTCCCGACCGAGCGGACCTCCGAGCAGTGGAGGCCCAAGCTCGTCGCCCTCGACATCGACGGCACCCTCCTGAAGTGGGTGGTCGGCCTGGGCATGAGCCACGAGGAGGTGACCCCGGCCGTCCACGACGCGGTCCAGGGCGTGCTCGACGCGGGCGCGCACGTCGTACTCGCATCGGGGCGGGCGCCGCACAACATGACGGTCGTCGCCGACATGCTCGCGCTCCACGGTCACGGCGAGCGGCTGTGGATCGTGGCGGCCAACGGCGCGGTGGTGCTGCGCTATCCCCCGATGGAGGTGGTCCACGAGGTCACCTTCGACGCCCGGCCCGCGGTCCGCGCCGTGCTGGAGAGGCATCCGGAGGCGCTGGTCGCGGTGGAGCAGCGCGGCATCGGGTACCGCGTCTCCGCGCCCTTCCCCGAGGGCGAGCTGGGCGGCACGACCACGGTGACCGACGTCGAGGAGATGGTCGCCAATCCGGTGAGCCGCGTGATCATCCGCGACCCGAAGGCGACCGCCGAGGACTTCGTGAAGCTCGCCGAGGGCCTGGGCCTGCACGGCACCGACTACGTCGTGGGCTGGACCGCGTGGCTCGACCTCGCGCCGGTCGGGGTCTCGAAGGCCTCCGGCCTCGAGTACGTCGCGGGGCAGCTCGGTGTGGACCCGGCGGACGTGCTGGCGATCGGCGACGGGCGCAACGACATCGAGATGCTCCAGTGGGCCGGTCGCGGTGTCGCGATGGGCCAGGCGGTCGACGAGGTGAAGGCGGTCGCCGACGCGGTGACCGACTCGGTCGACGTCGACGGAGCGGCGGTCGAGCTGGCCCGGTGGTTCCCCCTGGCCGCGTCTGGTGGGATGGACGGGTGAGGCACGTGCTCCGACCCCTGCTCCCGGGCGCCGCGCTGCTCGCGGCGCTGCTGCCGATGCTGGTCGCCGTGGCGCCGCCCGCCGGGGCGCTTCCGGTCGACGCGTGCATGCCGCTCGACCTCAACGACGAGGCGGCCGTGGTCGAGCGGGCCGAGAAGGTCGACGACGTCTTCGTCGGCAGGGTCGACGCCGTCGTACGACGCACCGCGGCGCACCGCGTCACCGTCACCACAGTGCTGTCCGGCGACCTCAGGCTCGGCCAGAAGATCACCGTCGTGTTCGACCGCTCCGCCGAGGGCAGCAAGCGGCTGCTGGGCGAACGCGAGACCCACCTGTTCTTCACCCGCGACGTGGGGGGCGCGGTGCGCGCCGACTACTGCGAGGGGAGCCAGGAGCTCCCCGGTGGGCTCAGCGCGCCGATGCAGCGCACCCTCGAGGACTACCTCAGCGGAGCGCCGGAGCCGCCGGCCCGGGTCGCGCTCCACACGCCCGACGGCGGCACCGAGGATCCGCCGCGGCTGAGCCGCATCGTCGCGCCGGGCGCCGCGATCAGCCTGGTCGGCGTGCTGGGGCTGTTCCTGCTCGCGCGGGTCGGTCGCCGTCGCGCCTGACGCGCCGGACACACCCGACGGATCAGCGGCCCAGTCCGACTGGGTGACCCTTTCCCGTCCTTGACCTCGGGGGACGATGCGGAGATATTGATTCACAATAAAACCGCGTCGAAGGTCAGGAACGCCCATGCGCTCAAACCGCAGCTTCATGATGGCTGGCTGGATCGCGCTGACGGCCGCGGTCATGGCGACGCTGGGGGCGCTGCTGGTAGCCGCCGTCGGCGTCGCCGGGTTGGCCGGCTGGAGCGACTACGCCCACCGGATCAGCCTGGTGCCCGGCACGCACCTGCTGGACATGACCTACCAGCCGTCCTGGGAGGTCCGCGCCTTCACCGAGGTCTGTCCCCGGATCAACCTGCGCCATCCCGAGCGCGACTGCGAGAACGTTCTCCTCCGCGATGCGCACGGCCCCCGCGAGGACCCACCGTTCCTGCTCCCGGACGACGACATTCAAGCGGTATCGGCCCATCTCGAGGGTCGCCTGTTGTTCGACGCCGACCCGGGATGGAACCCTCTCGTCGCCTCCCTGTACGGAATGACGGTGCTCAGCCTGCTTGTCCTTGCCTTCATGCTGTCGCAGCTGTGGCTGCTGCTGCGCGCCGTCTCCCGTGACGCACCGTTCACCGACCAGGTCGTGCGCCGGCTGCGCGTCATCGGCGTCACCCTGATCGCCTGGGAGCTGCTGGAGCCCTTCCTGTGGCTGTTCCTCAGCCCCAAGGCCTGGGAGTACGGCTTCGTCCGCGCGGGTGCCCGGGGTGCGGGCCTCGAACTGGGGTCGATGGAGCCAGGCGGACCGCAGCTCACGTGGATGGCGTTCGGGGCACTGCTGCTGCTGCTGGCGCAGGTCTTCCAGCGTGGCGTTCGCCTGGAACACGACCAGAGGCTCACGGTCTGATGGCGATCGACATCCGCCTCGACCATGTCCTGCTCGACCGCCGGATGACCCTCACCGAGCTCGCTGATCGCGTCGGCATCACCGTCGCCAACCTCTCGATCCTCAAGACCGGCAAGGCGCGGGCGATCCGTCTCTCGACCCTCGATGCGATCTGCCGAGAGCTCGACTGCCAGCCCGGCGACCTGCTGACCTACGTCCCGGACCACGCGTCGGGGAACGCCCGCGCCACACGTCGCACTGGTCAGCGCCCGTAATCGGGGCGCGCCGTCGCCAATAGGGACAACGCTCGGCTAGAGGTACATCCCGCCGGAGCGGGGCTCCTCGCCGGACTGCGGGGCGGCGCCCGGTTGCTGGCCGGTCTGATGCGCAGGGCCGCCCATCCCCTGCGGCAGCGCCTTGCGGATCTGCTCGAACTGCGCCCTCGCCGCCATCTGCTGGGCGTAGATCGCCGTCTGGATGCCGTGGAACAGGCCCTCCAGCCAGCCGACCAGCTGCGCCTGCGCGATCCGGAGCTCGGCCTCCGACGGGGTGACGTTCTCGGTGAACGGGAGCGACAGGCGCTCCAGCTCCTCGACCAGCTCGGGCGCCAGGCCCTCCTCGAGCTCGGCGATCGAGGACCGGTGGATCGCGGCGAGGCGGTGGCGGCTGGCCTCGTCGAGCGGCGCCGCCTTCACCTCCTCCAGCAGCTGGCGGATCATGCTGCCGATCCGCATCACCTTCGCCGGCTGCTCGACCAGGTCGGTCAGCGAGCGCTCGCTGTCGTCGTCCCCGTCGTCGTTGCCGTCGGCCTGCTGCACGGCCGATGCCGGCACGCTGCCGATCGGCTGCCCGTCGGGTCCGATCACCACGATCTGCTCTTCCGGTGCGGAGCTGGCGTTGTCGGTCATGGGGACAAACCTAGCCAACGCCCCGTCATCACGAGGGCGGAGGTTTCGCCGGTCAGAGGGTGAGCAGCACCTTGCCCACGTTGCTGCTGGACTCGACGAGGCGGTGAGCCTCGGCGACCCGGTCGAGCGGCAGCACGTGGGAGACCACGGGCTCGATCGACCCGTCGGCGACGAGGGGCCACACGTTCTCGACGACCGACCCGCAGATCCGCCCCTTGTCCTCGGCGGGCCGCGACCGGAGCGTCGAGCCGATCACCGCGGCGCGCTTCGAGAGCAGCTTGCCGATGTTGAGCTCGGCCTTCGTGCCGCCCTGCATGCCGATGATCACCAGCCGGCCCTCGGTGGCGAGCACGTCGACGTTCCGCGCGAGGTACTTGGCGGCCATGTTGTCGAGCACGACGTCGGCGCCACGGCCGTCGGTCGCCTCCTTCACCACCGCGACGAAGTCGTCCTCGCGGTAGTCGATCGCCGCCTCCGCGCCGAGCGCCACACATCGCTCGCGCTTCTCCGCCGTGCCTGCGGTCGTGAACACCCTCGCCCCGGACCTCGCCGCGAGCTGGATCGCGAACGTCCCGATCCCGCCGCCGCCGCCGTGGACGAGGAACACCTCGCCCGGCCGCAGCGCGGCCACCATGAAGACGTTGGACCACACGGTGCAGGCGACCTCGGGCAGCGCGGCCGCGGTCACCAGGTCGACGCCGCCGGGAACCGGCATCACCTGACCAGCAGGTACGACGACCCGACTCGCGTAGCCACCGCCGGCCAGCAGTGCGCAGACCTGGTCGCCCACCGACCAGCCGACCACCCCTGGGCCCAGCGCCGCGACGGTGCCGCTGCACTCCAGGCCGATCACGTCCGAGGCGCCGGGCGGCGGCGGATAGAAGCCCTGTCGCTGGAGCAGGTCGGCCCGGTTGACGGCCGTCGCGGCCACCTCGAGCAGGACCTCGCCCGGTCCGGGCTCGGGATCGGGGAGCTCGACGACGGTCAGGACCTCAGGGCCACCGGGGCCGGTCGTGGTGACGGTGCGCATGCGCACAGTGTGCCGGTACCGCCGCGCATCTCAGCCACGGACGGTCGCTGCGCGAGCGCTCAGACCACGGCGTCCTCGTCGTCGTAGACGAGCTCGGGGAGCTCGTCGACCTCGACGTCGTCGTAGTCCTCCTCCGCCGTCGCGCCCGGCGGCCGGTCCCAGGCCTCGGCCAGGGCCTGTGCCTTGGCGGCCAGCCGCTCGACCCGGTCAGGGTTCGCCTCCTGCTCGCCTGCGGCATAGCCCAGGAGGAACGCGGTCACCGGGCCCGCGGCGTGGTGGACGTTCTCCGTGGTCAAGCGAGCCAGGTCGCTCAGCAGGCCTTCGTCAGCCTCGGCGTCGATGTCGAGCACGTCGCACAGCTCGTCGATCCAGTCGTGGAGGTTCACCGGTCCAGAGTGATCCTCGGAACCGCGACCTGACAAGACCCAATCGGTCAGACTCAGCCCTCGAACGCGTCGGTCCCGGCGCGCGGGTCGGGTTGCTCGCTCCGCGCGTCGCGCAGGTCGCTCCACGAGTCGATGTCGCGGGCCTCGGGCCCCAGCGCCGGCACGCCGACGAGGTCGAGCGGCGCCAACAGGGTGTGGATGGCGAGTCCGTGCCGTCCCTCCAGGTCCGGCGAGACCGCGTCCAGCCGCGCGGTCTCCACGACGAGCGCCAGCTGCCGGCGTCCGTCGGCATCCGTGAGCGCCGCGCCGTCGTGGCCGATCGCTGCCTCGTGCAGGCGCCGGAAGGTCGCGGAGGTCAGGTGCGGCATGTCGACCGCCAGCACGGCGATCGTCGGGAACCGCCGCAGCAGCATGCCCCGGCCCGTGAGCAGGCCGGCCGCGGGGCCGCCGAACCGCGGCTCCTCGACCACGAACGTCACCGGCCGGTCGGTCGGGACCTGCTCCCCGACGACCACCACCTCGCCGGCGTCGATCACGGCATCGAGCGCGTGCTCGAGCAGGGTGCGGCCGTCGATCTCGATCGAGGCCTTGTCGGCGCCGCCGAGCCGGGTGGCCCGGCCGCCGGCGAGCACGACGGCGGCGAATGCGGAGAGTCCCGGCTCGATCACACCGGGAGTCTCTCAGCCCGGCCCTACGCTGGCACCGTGATCGCCACCACGCTCCGCCTCGCCCTGGTGCAGGCCGCCTCCACGCTCGAGCCGGCGGAGAACCGCGGCGCACTGGCGCGGCTGACCCCCGACGACGCGGACCTGGTCGTGTTCCCGGAGGCGTTCGCCCGCGACTTCGGCGAGCCCGGCTCCGAGGTGAGTTCGTTCGCAGAGCCCGTCGACGGGCCCTTCAGCGAGGCGGTGGCGGCGGCCGCGGAGGCGGCCGACACCACCGTGGTGGCCGGGATGTTCGAGCAGGGGCCCGACGCCGACCGGCCCTACAACACCCTGCTGATGCGGGGCGCCGTCGCGGCGTCGTACCGGAAGGTGCACCTGTACGACTCGTTCGGCTACCGGGAGTCGGACCGCCTCACGGCGGGCGGGATCGAGCCCCGGGTCGTCGAGCTGCAGGGCTGGAGGGTCGGCCTGATGACCTGCTACGACCTGCGGTTCCCGGAGTTCGCCCGGGCCCTGGTCGACCGCGGCGCCGAGCTGATCGTGGTGCCGGCGGCGTGGGTGGCCGGGTCGAGGAAGGTGCGTCACTGGCGCACCCTGCTCACCGCGCGCGCGATCGAGAACACCGTGTACGTCGCCGCGGCCGCTCAGCCCGCGCCGCGCTACTGCGGTCACTCGATGGTCGTCGACCCGTTCGGCGACGTGGTGGCCGAGACCGGACCCGGGTCGCCGGAGGAGCCTGCCGTGGTCCGCGCCGTCGTCGACCGTGAGGTCCTCGACGAGGCCCGTCGGGTCAACCCGTCGCTGGCCAACCGGCGTCTGTAGGCTCGTTCGCCGTGTCCCGCGCCCCGTCCACCACTCCCATCGAGCAGCGCGTCGGACAGTTCGGGGCATCCCGCGCGCCGCTGCTGATCTGGGCCGCGCTCGTCGTGCTCGGCGCGGCCGCCCTGGTCGCCGCGATGGTGCCGGTCGGACCGGACTGGCTCGGGGCGGCCGGCTCGATCGTGATCGCGACGACCTACACCTCGGCGCTGGCGGCGCGCACCGGCGGCCGCCCGATCGTCTTCGGCCTGCTCGCGCTGGTCTGCGGTCTGGCGGCCGTGCTCACGGAGCAGGAGCTGCTGCTCACCGGTGCCGCCGTCAGCACCTCGGCGATCGCCGCCGTGCTCGGTGTGATGGGCACGATCCCCGCCCAGGGGTTCCTCGGCGCGGTCCGCGAGTGCATCGTCGCGCTGGTGTACGCCGGGGTCGGCGCCATGGCGACGGTCGGCTTCGAGCCCGCCGTCGACACGGTCCGGTTCGAGTACGTCGGCCTCGGGATGGCCTTCTTCGGCGCCCTGATCCTCGTGAACCGGCTCGGCGCAGGCCTGCACGGCCTGGGTCGCCGGGGGCTGATCGTGGTCGGGATCGGTGCGGTCCTGCTCGCGGCGACCCTGCTCTACGCGGAGCTGTTGCGGCGTTACGGCTCGGCCGCCCTGGTCGACGAGCTGCTGTCGTGGGTGGCCTGGAGCCGCGAGCACCTCGGCGCCTTCCCCCGGCCGATCGAGACCCTCCTCGGAGTGCCCGCGCTGGCCTACGGCTGCCACATGCGGGCCCGGCGCCGGCAGGGCTGGTGGGTGTGCGCGTTCGGCGTCGCCGCGACCTCGCCGACGGCGACCGCGCTGGCCAACCCTGCGGTCACCGTCGAGGAGGCGGTGCTGTCGGTGGTCTACGGCCTGGTCGTGGGACTGGTCATCGGCTGGCTAGCGATCCGCATCGACCTCGCCCTGACCGGTAACCGTGGCCGACGCAGCCGGGCAGCCGAGCAGGCGGCCGCCGTACGGCCCGAGCCGAGCCGGTTCGCGCCCCTCCTCTGAGTTTCCGGTACCGATCGGTAACGCCTAGCGTCGCTGGCATGGCAAGGGTGACGACGTCAGAGCTGGTAGCGGACATGGTCGCCAACGTGCTGCGCGTGGAGGTCGAGGAAGGCGCCACCGTCGCGGCCGGGGACACCGTGGTGCTGCTGGAGTCGATGAAGATGGAGATCCCTGTCGTCGCGGAGGTCGGCGGCGTGGTCGGCGCGGTCAAGGTGAGCGTCGGGGACGTGGTCCAGGAGGGCGACGTGCTCGTGGAGATCACCATCCGCTGAGCGTCCTCACACCAGGCCGTGGTGCTCCTCGAAGACGAGCACCGTCTGGGTGCCCAGCACCTCGGGCAACGACTGGATGCGCTCCAGGACGAGGTCCCGCAGGTGGTCGGTGTCGCTGGCTCGCACCAGCATCACGCAGTCGAAGTCGCCTGCGACCAGCGCGACGTGTGCGGCCTCCTCGAGCGCCCAGGCCTTCTTGCGGAACGACTTCCAGGAGTTCTGCTTGATCCGGACGTGGACGTAGGCCGAGACCCCGAGGCCGATCGCGGCGTGGTCGACGTCGATCGTGAAGGCCCGGATGACCTTGTCGTCGATCAGGCGCCTCAGCCGCGCGTAGGCGCTGGCTCGGCTGATGCCGACGCGCGTCGCGAGGTCGCGGACCGAGGTGCGGGCGTCGGCGCGCAGAATGTCCAGCATCTCCCGGTCGATCGCGTCCATGACTGGACAGTCTGCCACTGATCCGTCTCAATCGGAGCAACTCGTCCAGTGATCTCGCATTCTCGTGGACGAAGGCGCAGACTCGAACCATGTTCGAGGAAGCGCAGTACTTCGCCCCGATCGAGGAGCACGAGGACGGCACCCTGAAGGTCCGGCTCGGTGCCGACCACCCGGGTTTCGCGGACCCCGAGTACCGCCGGCGACGCGACCACCTCGCGACGCTGGCCAGCCGATGGAAGCCGGGCGAGCCGTGCCCCACCGCGGACTACACCGACGCCGAGCACGAGGTCTGGCGGGTGGTGAGCGAGGCGCTGC
This sequence comes from Nocardioides sp., assembly GCF_004803405.1. Taxonomy (GTDB): domain Bacteria; phylum Actinomycetota; class Actinomycetes; order Propionibacteriales; family Nocardioidaceae; genus Nocardioides; species Nocardioides vastitatis. The sequence continues at coordinate 12,615 of NZ_SSXI01000094.1, forward strand.
TGCCGGAGCACCGCCTCTACGCCTGCCGTGAGTTCCTGGACGGCAAGGAGACCCTGGGCCTGCCAAATGACCACATCCCGCAGCTGGAGGAGGTCAGTGCGCTGCTGGCGCCGCTCACCGGCTACCGCTACCTGCCGGCCGCCGGCCTGGTGCCGCTGCGGGAGTTCTACGGCTCGCTGGCGGACCACACCTTCTGGGCCACGCAGTACGTCCGCCACCACTCGGTGCCGCTCTACACGCCCGAGCCCGACGTGATCCACGAGGTGATCGGGCACGGCAACACCCTCGCGAACCCCCGGTTCACCGCGCTCTACGAGCTGGCCGGCCAGGCGTCGCGGCGGGTGCAGACCGAGGAGGCGCTGGAGTTCGTCAGCAAGGTCTTCTGGTTCACCCTCGAGTTCGGTGTGCTGTGGGAGGCGGGAGAGCTGAAGGCGTACGGCGCCGGGATCCTCTCCTCCCCGGGTGAGACCGAGGAGTTCCGCGGCATGACCATCCGACCGCTGGACCTGGTCGCGATGGGCACGACCGACTACGACATCACCGTCTACCAGCCGCTGCTCTACGCGGCGGAGTCGTTCACCCACGTCGAGGACGTGGTCGGCGGCTTCTGGGCGGAGTGCACCGACGACTCCATCGCGGAGATGGCCTCGCACACGGCGGCGTCCTAGGTCGGACGCCCGCCACTGGCGGAGGAGGCGGGATTCGAACCCGCGGTGGGTCTCCCCACGGCCGCTTTCAAGGCGGCTCCGATCGGCCACTCCGGCACTCCTCCAGCCCGGGACGACGCCGAGGCGTCGTGCCGGCGAGCAGGAGTCTAGGTCCCGGGTGCTCCCGCTTTGGTCTCCGGTGGCCCGGTCTCGTTCAATAGCCCCATGAGCGTGCAGCAGACCACGGACACCGACTACCGACTGGCGTCGCCGGTGATGGCGCGGCTCGTCGGGTCGTACCTGGTCGCGCTGGCGGTCCTGCTCGTCGTGGCGACCGTCGTCGTCGCCTCCCTCGCGCTCAGCCCCGACCTGCTGGTGATCCTCCTGGGCGCCGGTGCGCTCGGCCTGATCGCGATGGCCTGGTGGCTGCGCGCGAAGCTGGTCGTGGTGCGGCTGACCGCCGCGGGATACCGGGTGCGGATGATCCGCGCCGTGGGCGTCCCTGAGGCCAGGTGGAGCGACGTCGAGGATGCCGTGGCGGCGACGCCGCGCGGGATCGAGTGCGTCGTGCTCCGGCTGCGGGACGGCCGCTCGACCACGGTCCCCGTGCAGCTGCTGGCTGCCGACAAGGACGAGTTCGCGCGCGACGTACGCGAGCACCTGCGGCGCGCGGCGCGCTGAGGGACCTACGGGGGCCTGGCCAATTCGGACCTCCGACGCCGGGGCTTGTAGCCTTGCTCCGCTGGCCGGTCCTCGTGACCGGATGGTGGGGAGGCGTCGCCTAGTCCGGTCTATGGCGCCCGCCTGCTAAGCGGGTTTGGGGCTACAACCCCATCGAGGGTTCAAATCCCTCCGCCTCCGCCGCACGACCCCCGGTGAGGTCCGCCTCGCCGGGGGTCTCGCATGTTGTCTCACGGTGAGGCAAGATGGGCCTTCGTGGCGAGGGGTCGGCACCATCCCGAATGGTTCAATGGGAGCGGCTCGGGAGACCCCGGTCAGACAGGGGATTGACATGAAGAGTTTCGCTCGCAAGGCAGCCGTCGCAGCGTTCGCAGTCGTCGCGACCTTCGGGTTCGTGGCGATGCCGACGGCAGCAGAGGCCGACACCGGCTGGGGCTGGTCCGCACCGCGGAATTGATCCGTGATCAGGCGTCGTCGGGCTCATCCCCGGCGATGCCGATCCGGCCCATGATGTAGCCCAGCTGGAACCGGGTCTCGGCGTCGTGCTCGGCCTTGAGATCGGCAACGTACCCGGCGTACGTGCGCGGGCTCACGCCTAGGCGCTTGGCGCTGACCGCGTCGGAGTGGCCCTCGATCAGCATGCGGATCGTCATCGCCCGCTGCTCGGAGGCGATCGCCCGGACCACCCCTTGTTCGCTGCTCCTGAAGGGGCGGCCACGAGCGAAGGCTCGCTCGAAGACGTCGATCAGGTAGGCGACCAGCGCCGGCTCTCGTACGACGACGGCCGTGGCCAGGCTGTCCGCGGACGGGATCACGGCGACCCGTCGGTCCACGACGATCATCCGGTTGAAGAACTCGTCGAGCGTGCGCACCTCGGCGCCCTGCTCGGTCACCCGCGCCACGTACTCGTGGGTGACCGGGTGTCGCCGCGCGCTGTGCTGGTAGAGCGTGCGCATCGCGACGCCGCGCTCGAGCGCGTTGAGGTCGCGCGTCGTGGCCTCGGCGATGGTCTGGGGATGACGGCCCGCCTGCGGCTGGGCGGTGAGCAGCTCCTCCTCGGCCTCGCTGACCAGGGAGGTGAGGTAGGGGTTGATCGCCTCCTTGTGCAGGTAGAGGAACGCCCCGCCCTCGGTGACGGTCGGCGACTTGCGCCAGCTCTGGGTCAGCGACTGGAAGGCGCGCGCCCAGCGTGCCGACTCCTCGAGAAGACGGCTGGCCTCCGAGCCGAGCGGGCCGATCACCCGGGCCTGCGCCTGCGCCGGCTCGAGCGCGCGCCAGGTCCGTCTGCTCTCGTCGAGATTGAGCAGGCCCACGTCCACGAGAAGCTCGAAGGCGCGCCGCTGCCGGGTTCCCTCGGCGAGGCGGGAGTCGTCGCTCGCGATGCCGCCTTCCTGCACGATCAGGTCGTACAGTGCCGTGGCGTCCTCCTCGAAGAGCTCACGGTCCTCGGGTTGGTAGCCGGACATGGCGACATGCTTCCACAACGACCAGGAGTGCCCCCGTGATTCGGCATCGGCGCATCGCCTCGGCTATCCTCGTGCGGTCGCCACGCGACGGGCGCCTGTAGCTCAACGGATAGAGCATCTGACTACGGATCAGAAGGTTTGGGGTTCGAATCCCTACAGGCGCGCAGATCGGATTCACCGCATGACCTGCGCAAACAGGTTTCGAAGGGTCGCTCTCCCGCTGGGAGGCGGCCCTTCTTCGGCCCAGAAACCGGCCCAAAAACTCTTCGCGAGTGCGCCGTCGGATCAGGTCGTCTCCCGGCGCGTACCCCCGCCGCGTCCCCCCGAAACCGGGCTGCGTCCCCCCACGTCCCCCCGCTTCCGTGATCGCTGGGACCCGGTATCCGCACTTTGGTGCCACATGGAGACCACAACCCACACCAGCGCCCTGACCACGACCGCAGCCGACACCCTGCTGCTCACTCTCGACGAGGCGGCCCGGCAGCTGTGCTGCGCGCGACGCAGCGTCGAACGCCACATCGCCAGCCACCGACTGCGCGCCGTGCACCTCGGCCGCTCGGTCCGAGTCGAGCGCCGCGAGCTCGAACGCTTCATCGCCCAGATGCGGGACCCCAGCGATGGCTAGGCCCCGAAAGCCCGCTGAGCAGACCACCTCGCCGATCTACCGCGGCGCCGACGGCAGCTGGCACGCCCGGGTGACGATGGGGCGTCGACCCGATGGCACCACCGATCGCCGACACCTCCAGCGGCGTACCAAGACCGAGCTTCGCGACGCCGTCCGGGAGCTCGAGCACCGCCGCGACACCGAGGGCTACACCTGGACCCAAGGTGACCCCACCCTTGGCGACTGGCTCGAGCACTGGCTCAGCGCCGTCCTGCCGATGACCGTGCGGTGGAAGACGCTGTCCACCTACCGCAGCCAGATCCGGCTCCACGTCCTGCCGACCCTCGGCAACTGGCGGATGAGCGAGATCCAGCCCGAGCACCTGGAGGAGCACTACCGCCGGATGCAGTCCGACGGCCACTCCACCCACACCATCCGCGCCGTCCACCGCGTCCTGCGCTCCGCCTTGAACGAGGCAGTACGCCGCCGGCGGCTCGCCGCCAACCCGGCACTCATCGCCCGCCCGCCGCGTGGTGAGGACGTCGAGGTGGAGCCGCTGTCGATCGAGGAGAGTCGCCGCGTCCTCGCCGCGGCCCAGGCGACGCTCCATCCCGCGCGGTGGTCGATCGCTCTTTCTCTCGGCCTCCGGCAGGGCGAGGCACTCGGACTGCTCTGGGCCGACGTCGACCTCGACGACGGCGTGCTGCGGGTCCGCCGCTCGGTTCAGCGGCACACGTGGGAACACGGCTGCCCAGTCGTCGACGGCTCGCCGTCGTGCGGTCGCAAGCGTGGCGCCGAGTGCGCCCTCCGCACCGGCGGCGGGCTGCTCCTGGTCGAGCCGAAGACGAAGGCGTCCAAGCGGACCATCGTGCTGCCGCAACCACTGGTCGATGAGCTGCGCTCCCACCGCGCCGGCGTCAACCGCCGCCGGCTCGCCGCCGGCGAGAGCTGGGACAGCACGCATGACCTGGTGTTCCCTGCAGCCAGCGGTGGCCTGATCGACCCGTCGCGTGACCACACCGAGTGGAAGGCCCTGCTGAAGCGAGCCGACGTCCGCGAGGTGCGCCTGCACGACGCCCGGCACACCGCCGCGACCCTTCTGTTGCTGCAGAACGTCGACATCCGCACCGTCATGTCGATCATGGGCTGGACCGAGATGGCCACCGCCCAGCGCTACACCCACGCCGTCGACGAACTCCGCCGCCGCGCGGCGCGCCAGATGGGCGCGCTTCTCTGGGACCAGCAAGCCGGCACCTAGAGGGACACCGGACAGCGGCGCCGGTACGGGACAGAGGCGGACGCCAATCCGGGCGCCGACCGCCACCCTCGACAGCGAGAGTTGCTACGCGGGCGGTGCTCGATGGCCGTCGCGTGCTGTGACGTTTGCCAACGCCGAGCTCTGCATTCACATACGCTTCAGCGGCGGCTAGGTTCGTGCAGCGGCTGACAGCCGCTGACGACGGGAAGCACTGGAGCGCGATGGCGAACGAACTGACGACGGAGACTCGCCGCACCGGAAACCTGATCGACTTCGATCCAGACACTCCTCACGTGCACGTGACGCTGGAACGGTCTACGGACGGAATCAGCGTCACTGTGCCGTGGTCCGGTGAAGACAGCCCCTACCCGGCTTGGTTCGGCACAGATGGGTCTTGGCGGCGGACGAAGAGCGAGGGCAGGGCGCCGAGAAGCGTCCCAAAGCGGCTCCTTTTCCAGGACTCGCATGGCTCCGTAATGCTGATCGGATGCTGGGCCCGCGGGTTCCACTCCACCATCGACGGTCCCGGGAGTGGAACCGTTTGGTCGCGCGCAGCGATTCTCGGTGTGGACGCCGACGTCGATTTCGATCGACCACACGGCCTGCAGACCGAGATCTCGGGTCTACGCGACTGGCTCAAAGTGACCTCATGGTCAGAAGAGACCGACTGGGAGGAGAACGGTTTAGTCGCCAGGATCCACTCCCTCCGGGCACCCATGATTGAGATCGGCACATTCAACGGGATCTCCTTCGAGTTCCGGCAGTCCTGGCAGATCGTTCCCGATGACGGACGGGACCGGATCGTTCTGCTCGACCTCGTGCGCGCTTGCTCGCGCGGTACCGAGCCGGTGTTGTGGGAGGAGCACTTGGAGCTCCACCGAGCAGTCCGTGACCTCTTAGTGCTCTCCAGGTGGCGGAACGAGTCGTGCGTCGCGGTTCGTGCCCACCGTGAGGACGACCCACTCCGCACGCTGGACGGGAAGGAACGCGGAGGTCAGTGGCGCGACGTGATCGTTCCCGACGACGACCGCGAACCACCGCCAATCGGCTACCGCTCGCACCTGATCGAATACCAAGACCTCGGGCCTGCCGGGATCGCGCGCTGGATCGACCTCCGGAACGAGTTCGCACGTGCGCTGGACCCGGTGATCACGGGCATCGATCTCGACGCGACGGCCAACACGCTCCTCGCACATACCGGGCCTGGCATTGAGGCTCTCGGCTACCTGCTGATGCTCCGTGACGGGGCCGCGCCGAGGCGGGCGGCGCGTGCGATTCTTCGCGAGCGCCTTGAGCGAGTCCTGGCCGATATCGACGAGACCGTGCCGTTCGACGGCGCCACCTGGGTTAGCAAGACTGTCGAGACATATAACGGGCTCAAACACGCCAACCGGCAGGCACCATATGAGGTCGACGTCGCCAATGCGTGGCGCGAGTGCGTCCTAGCCGTTCGCGCATGGGTCGCGCTCGAGCTCGGAGTGCCCGCAGAACAGGTGACAGCCAGGTTGAAGAATGACCCTCATCGCCATCCCTACAGGCGGCGCACCTAGGGGACCGTCCGTCCGGAACTCACAGTGGCGCACTGCGTTGCTTCTACTTCAAACCCCCGCATGAGGGAGAGCCCGACGAGCGAGGAAACCACTGCCAGATCTGGATGCATGCCGCGATAAGCGTCCATCAACCCTGCGTCCTTCGGCCGCGTCACGGCACGCAGTTCGATCCGACATCCGCACCTAGTCCACCTCAATCGTCTCGCCGAGCCCGTCGAGTGATCGGGCGAGGGTCAAGAGCTTGGCTTGGACGAGCGCTGGATCATCGATCAACTGAAACGCCGGTGGACGTCCGCGATCTGCCTGTATGTGACGGACTGCGTTCACCAGCGGGTGTTGAAGCAACCCGAGGACGGCTTCTATATCCTTCGGGTGGGGTCGCGCCCCCGTACTTCCTTCGCGTGCAATCAGGTAGATCTGGTCACTCGTTAGCGCGCCATGTGTCACGTCGTCCGTGTCTCGCGCTTCCTCTGCAAGCACGGTGACAATCTGCGCAAGGAGGTTCGTGCGGCGGTCGGTAGCCGACCATCTCGACTCCACTTCTCGACGGTCTTCGTCTCTGAGGGAAACGAGGCCGAGGTAGTGGTGAGTCGAAAGCGGCGTTCGGGCGTGGCGCGCCAAGGCCCCAGCGAGCTCGTCCGTCGTCAGAAGGGCCACGTGGTTCTGTTCTGCGCGCTTTCGCACCCGGCCGGTGTCGAAGCTTGGGCCAACTAGAACGACGTGATCGGCCCGATGTTGGGCCTGGTGCTCGCGCAGCGTGTCAAACGAAACGGCACCCTCGTTGACCGTGCCCGATCGCGCCGACTTCGCATCGACGATGACGCGGACGGGCTTGAGATCCGAGTTGTTCGTCGTCGCGAGGACATCCGTCTTTCCTCCGCCGCCAATGTGCCGCGCCTCGAACCCTAGGAACTCGAAGGCGTTTGCCGCGGCCCGCTCCAACCGTACGGGGTTGTCTGAGTCAGTTCCGGCGCTGACTAGCTCCCGGCAGATTTCCCATGCCACGTGCATCGGCCCTGGCTGGTCGAACCCTCCCGTCGAGGCTGGCTCGCGACGCCCTTCTGATCCGGGCTCGTCTGCGGGAGTCTGTAGCGGCACTCTCGCCACGACTTCCTCGCCCAGCGGCGTGGCCTGGTAGCGCCAGTTCGCCCGCTCGACGATGAGACCAGCCGCCTTGAGGATCTGGAGGCGCGTTCGGACGCCGCCTGCGTCTGGGCGTGGCAGCCCGTAGAAGTCGACGGCAGCACGTGCTAGGTCGGGCGCGCGGTCGCACTCCCTCAGCATCGGAATGATCTCCAGAACGAAGAGGTAGCGAGCGTGCACTACGAGCGCGAGATCAAGCGGATCTGCCGTTTCGAGCCAGGCGCGGGCGGGGGCGGTTGGCTCGTAGTCGTTCAACGATGTCTGCACGATCAGCCCGGACCTTGTGAGGGTCGTAAGGACTGCTCCAAATGAGGATTCGCTGACACCGAACCGCTGCGCCGCGAACGCCAGTAGCTCCGCCTTCGTCGACGACGGTGAAGCGGCATTGACGAGTGCCTGCAGCGCATCTACGACCGTGGCCTCTCCCTTGCCGCGCGGTACGTACCCTAAGACCGGGTTTCGAGCCGCGAGCGCCTCTGGAGTAAGCGCACCGAGCAGGCCGGCGATGGCTGGCGGTGGTTCCGCTATGTCGACCGGCTGACGAGTGTCGGAGCATTCGGCGGCGATCCTTGGCCCATCGATTTCGAGACCCTTCGCAAGCGCTTCACCCTGCTGGGTGATCGCCAACAGTGTGGAGCTCCGATACTCAACAGCTCTCATGCACGAGAGCCAGGTCACGCGGCGGCGCGTCTGGTCGAGCGTGGTCCACGCAAGGTCGTACCGATCCCTTGCTACTTCCATGAGGTCTCGCACGGATAGCGGTCCGTCTTGAAGTGCATGTAACAGCTCGCCCACGTATCGGACGTGGCGATGGAATATCGCCAGCAGCGCCGCATCGCTATTAGATTCGAGCCAGGACAATGCCTCTGCAGTGACGGCGGCGTGGTCACGGTCGAGCTTTTGAACGAATCCCGCAGTCGACAGTTGCTTCAATGCGTCGCGAAGCGAACGCTCCTGCCCGGTCCCATCAGTGACGGTTGCGGTTAGCAAACCATCGTTCGCCAGCAGGGCTTGCAGCAACTCGCGCAAGATCGCGATCTGGTTCGGCCCTCCACCAGGTAGGTACGGCATGGCCGAAAGGCGCGACGCCCAAGGCAGCGGCCGGACCGGCCGGCCGCCGTCAATCGGGTCGTCACCGCCGTCAAAGCCCTTTGGGATGCCTTCCATGAGATCATCATGCATGCTCCGGAGCAGCCACACCGGTGGTCACTTCGCAACTGCCAGAAGTGCTGCGGGATTCTGAAGGCCTCCTTGCGAGTCGCCCGAGTCCGAGCGGCGTTACGTCATTCCGTCAGTGCATCTCCTGCGAAGGCCAATCGATCGCTGCGATCGTTCTAATAGCGCTTGGATCCTCGGCACCCTGATCGGTTCCGACCCGGGCGACGGTGGGAGACACCGCCCGTCGCGCGAGCGACCTGACCGCTTACTGGAAAGGCCGCCTCGACGCCGGACGCCTGCAGTCGTCGCCACCCAGCCCGCACGTGCACGGCGCGCCAGGAAGCGTTGAGACTGAAGTGCCACACACCTGGTGCATTGTCGGTTGAGTTTCGTCCGGCGTAATCGTCAGCGACGCCAGCGGGTCGGGAGGCTGGGCCGACGGAGGCGAACCAGTTCGTCGGCGACGCTGCTCCACTTCGCGTCGTCCAGCGCTCCTCGGGTGTCGCGGTCGGCGAGCTCGCGCAGGATGCGGCGGCAGGCGCTGGGGGAGTCGAGGACGGCGCGTACGTGCTCGTCGAGACTTGCGGCTTCCTTGATGAACGTGATGGCAGTGTGGCCGGCTTCTGCGGCTCTTCGTTCCTCGGATGCCAGTCGGCGGCACGTGCTGCTGCACCATCGTCGGGGACGGCCCGCCGTGGGTGGATCGGAGACCTGGAACGGCTTTCCGCAGCGGGGGCAGGGCTTGATCATTGGTCGCGCTCCAGCGCGAGAGTCCACTCGACCACGGTGTGGGGATGCCAGCGCAGGTGCTTGCCGACACGGAAGCCCTTGGGACCGTTGCCGGTGTGTCGCCAGGCGTAGAGCGTCTGCCTGGGTACGCCGAGGTAGGCGGCGACGCGAGCGGCGTCCCAGAGGTCCTGAATGTCGAGCTCTGGGTGGATCGCTTGCGCTGTTGGCGGAGTGGTCGTCGGCGGTTGCGGCTGCCCCTGCGACTTGGTGCGCGCTGCTGCCTTGGTGGCGCGTGATTGGTGGCGCCGGGCCCCATCAGGGCGGTCTGTGGACGGTATTTCCTCGTCCCAGAGGCCCGGTTGCTCTCGCCCGTTCTTGTCGCCGTTCATGGTCTTCGGTCTCCGTTGCGTTGGTGTTCGACGTTCGTCGTCAGTCACCAAAGGCGCAGTGGAGGGGCGCAGCGATCAATTTGTCCGATTACAACGTCGAACCGGCGAGGAGCGCGCCGCTGTCTGCGCAGGGGACGCGATTTCGCCGGACGAAACTCTGCCGCAGATGCAAGAGGTGTGTGGCACATCGTCGGTCGCGTGAAATCGGGGGGACGCAGAGGGGTGTCGGTGACGGTTCTGACGTCGTGGGCGGGTCGGGTGGCTGCTGAGGTCACAGGAGGGTCTTGAAAGGTCATTCCGGTTGAGCACGCGGTAGGTGTCGTTGCTGCGCTCGGCGGTGGGGCCAGCCTCGTGGCGGGCTTGGTAGCGCGGTGCCTGGAGTCGTGCGGTGCTGGAGGGATCGGTGCGGTCGCGGTCGCGCACTCGATCCTGGTCTCTGCCTGGCACAGGCTATCCACACGCTCTGGCTAGCGATGGCGTGTGGCGAGTTCGCGCAGTTGATCGACCTGAGCCATCCGCTCGCCGAGCCGTTGCTCTTCGCTGCCTCGATGAGGGGCCTGTTGCAGGAGCGCCTTGATCGCTCGCACTGCGCTCGGGCCGTGAGCGGTGAGCGATCGGACCGCAGCTGTCACGGCGTCGTCGAGTGCATGGGGCGGCACGACCGACTGGACCAGGCCGATGCAGTGCGCCTCTGCAGCTTTCACCATGCGTGCCGACGCGCAGATCTCCAGTGCCCGCCCGTAGCCGACCGCTTCGACCAGTGGCTTGGTTCCGCCGAGGTCGGGCACGAGTCCCAGTGCGGGCTCCTTCATGCAGAACTGCGCGTCCTCGGTGGCGATCCTCTGGTCGCAAGCCAGTGCGAGCTGGAACCCTGCACCGATGGCGTGTCCGTTGACTGCTGCGATGGAGATGAACTTGGGGTCAGCGAGCAGAGCGAACGCCTGTTGGTAGTCCCCGATCTGGTCGACGATCTCCTGGTCACTCTTCTGCACGATGGCAACCAGGCTGCCTTCCTGGTCGACCTGCGCGGGATCGAGAAGGGCGAGGTCCAGCCCCGCAGAGAACGTTCCGCCGTTTCCGCGGACCACGACGATCCGGACCGCGTCATCAAGGGATGCGAGGAACTGCGCCATCGCCGCCCACATCGCAGGGCGCTGTGCGTTGCGGACCGAGGGGCGGTTGAGGGCGATGGTGGCCACGGGGCCGTCCACTTCGCATTCCACGTCACTGGTGATCGGCGTGTCGCACGGCGACGTCATCGAGCACCCCCGACCAGGTCGGTCGCGCACTCCCGCAGGATCCGGCCGAACACCGCGCCGAGCGCGGTCCCGAGCAGCTTCTCGGCGACTCGGGCACCGCTGAGGCGGGAGGTCCAGACGACGTTGCAGGTCGTGGGACCGAGCGGCGTGACCGTGATGGTTGCCCGTTCGTGCGCGAGCGGTGGGAAGGACCGGGTGATGACGTAGGAGATCGTGGTGGGGGTGACCGCGGTGATCTCCTCACGCAGGAAGGCGGCCGGGCTGATGATGTCGCGCACGGTGCCGACGCCATAGGGCTCGTTCGCTCCGTCGCGGATCCTGCGCTCGATCACGCCGGGCAGCGCCTTGGCGTAGTTGGAGGAGTCGAGGAGCCACGCGTGGACGTCGATCGCCGGGGCGTGGATCGTGCGGCGCGCCGTGACCTCGAAGGTGCGATCGGAGTCGAGACCGACGCGGCGGGCGAGGCGCCCTCCGTCGTTGAGCCGCCCGATGCGGTCGAGCAGTCTGGACTTGCTAGCGGAGTAGGGAAACCCGGCCAGGGCAGTGACCAGCGGCAGGTCAACGCGGTTGGCCGTGATCGCCTGCGTGCGCGTGTACTTCTGGAGGCCGTGGGCACCGCCGAGGCGGGCCCCGACACCGGACTGCTTCCAGCCCGACTGGGGGATCGGGTGGCAGAGGATGTGGGTGGCGGCGTCGTTGATGTCCACCGTGCCGGCCTCGAGCCGCTCGGCCACCCGCTCCGCGGCGGCCCGATCCCTCGACCAGACGCTCGCCGACAGGCCGTACGGCGAGTCGTTGGCCAGGCGTACCGCTTCATCGACGTTCGCGACGCGCATGATCGGCAGGACCGGGCCGAAGGTCTCCTCTGCCATGACCCGCATTGAGTGGTCCACGTTGACGAGGACAGTCGGCGGATAGTGACGTCCTTCTCCGGGCTCGCCGCCGATGAGGGCGTGGGCTCCCCGGCTCAGTGCATCTGCCACCTGGTCCCTGACCACATCGTGCTGATCGGGCGTGATCAGCGTGGTGATGTCGCGGTCGAACCCATCGCCCTCGGTGCGCAGAGCGCGGACCCGGTCGAGGACCCTGGCGACGAACTCGTCGTGGACCTCGGCCACGACGTAGACCCGCTCGACTGAGACGCACATCTGGCCGGAGTTGAGCAGGCCGTTGAACACGATGCCGGACGCCGCGAGGTCGAGGTCGGCATCGGCGAGCACCAGGGCGGGGTCGTTGCCCCCCAGCTCCAGGCTGTACGGGATCAGCCGGTCTGCGGCGCGGGTCGCGATCGAGCGACCGGTGCGGGTGGAGCCCGTGAAGTGGACGTGGTCGACGCGGTCGACGACCGCGGTGCCCGTTGCTGCGGCTCCATTGACGACCGCGAGGACCTGCGGCGCCCCGACCTCCGCCCACCCTTGGACGAGAGCGTTGGTCGTCAGGGGCGTGTGCTCCGACGGCTTGAGAATGACCGAGGAACCCGCGAGGAGGGCGGGGAACGCATCCCACAGGCACATCGCCACCGGGAAGTTCCACGGGCTGATGACCCCCACGACCTCCTGCGGGACACGTCGGACGCGCATCCGCTTCAGGGCTGTCAGCAGGCTGCTGGGCCTGGGGTTCCCATCGGCGAGGAAACGGTGGGCGTGGCGGGAGTAGTAGCGCAGGACGCCGAGGCTGGAGGTGAGTTCGATGCCGACCTCGGCCGCCGGCTTGCCGGTCTCCGCCGCCAGCAGAGCGCTGAGCCGGGACTCGTTGGCGTAGATCCAGTCGCGGAAACGGCCCAGCCAGGCGATCCGCTCGCCGATCGGGAGCGCCGCCCACGTCGGCTGCGCCTTGCGGAGCCGGTTGACCGCGGCCGCCACCTCGCCGGGACCGTCTTCCCGCACGAGATCGAGGATGCGCCCGTCAGCGGGAGCGCGGACTTCGAACCTGACGCTGTCGTCGGTGGTCACGGACATGAGCGGGCCCCTTATCGGAAACGACTGTTTCCTATAAGGTAGCACCGAGTAGTCCGAAACGAGCGGTGGTGATGGTGGTGAGTGCGGTGACCTCGGTGGAACCGTTGGGCCCGTGGGCCGCGAGCACCCGGTCGCGGGTGGTGCGGACCCTCGCTCGATGTGCGGTTCGGCCGTTGCTGACCGCGCTCCCGGCGACGGGGCCCGCGCGGGTGGCGCTCCGAGCGTTCATTGCCGGCCCAGCCGTGCTCGATCTTCTACCGGGCGGACCCGCCAGCCTGGTCCGGCCTTCCCGCACGCCGGCAGGGGAGTGGATCCTGCCGCCCGGCACGCCGCCGCGGGGCGGCGACGTCGTCCTGTTCCTGCATGGCGGCGGCTACGTGGCCGGATCGGCCCGCACCTACCGCGCCGCTATGCGCCTCCTCGCAGCCGAGACCGGGTTCCCCGTCCTCGCCCTCGACTACCGCCTGGCTCCCGAGCACCCCATCCCCGCGGCCCTCGACGACGCGCTCGCGGCCTACGAGATCCTGCTGGGTGACGGCAGGCCCCGCCCGGTGCACGTCGTGGCCGACTCCGCAGGTGCGCACCTCGCGATCGAGATGCTCGCCGAGCTCGCCACCAGAGGAGCTCCAGGACCTCGTCGGATGGTGCTGTTCTCACCGGTCCTCGACCCCGAGAGCCCCCAGGCCGATGCGCGGGACCGCTCCTGCCCGGACCCGGTGGTCAGCCCCCAGTTCGTCCGCCGTTGTGTGTCGGCGGCGCGCGGCGGGGACCCGACAGGCGTCACCGACGCGCTGTCTCGTCTCGACGGGGTCGCGGACGACTCGTTGCCGGCCGTGTTGAGCCTGCTCGGTGACACGGAGTGCTACGCCGACGACACCTGGCGCCTGCACCGGCGGCTGGACCGGGCCGGCGTCGAGAACAGGTGGCGGGCCATGCCCGGCCAGATCCACTCCTTCCTCGTCTTCGCCCGCTGGCTGCCCGAAGGTCGCGCTGCGGTGGTCGAGGCGGCGCGGTTCCTGCGCGCCGGCTCACCCTGATCGGCCAGGCATCGCCGTCGTGGTCATCCTTCGCGCTCGAGCAGCTCCACGAGCTCGGCCGTTCGGCCCGACCTGATCAGGGCCGTGTCAATCGCCGGACCGACTGCCCCCCGCAGGACGCCCAGCGGCGCCCATGCCGCAGGACGCGTCACCCGCGTCGCCCGGCGTTCAGTGGCGTCGAGGATCGCTGCGGCCGCCTGGTCGGCGCTGATCCGCTTCTTCAGTGGGCGCGGCAGGAGCTCGTTGAGGCGTACGCCGACCTCGTGGTCGTCCAGGGTGGCGCGGGCTAGCTGGGTGTCCACGAAGCCGAAGGCCGCGGTGGTCACACCCACGCCGTGAGGTGCCAGCTCGAGGCGGAAGGCGCGCGCGAGCACCTCGGCAGCTGCCTTGCTCACCATGTACGCGGCGCCGCCCAGGGGCGGGGAGTACGCCGCCGCTGACGCCACCACGACCACCTGACCCTGCCGTGCGATCAGGCCGTCGATCGCCGGCTGGACGGTGTGCAGCACGCCGAGCACGTTGACGGACAGCACGCGCGCGAAGCCCTCGGGGGATGCCCGGCGCAGCGTCGCGGGCGTGGGCGTGATGCCGGCGTTGGCCACGACCAGGTCGATCCCTCCGAAGGTCTCCTCGACGCGCGTGGCGGCACTCGCCATGGCGCGGGCGTCGGTGACGTCTGCACCGATCGCGATCCCGCGCGGGCCCAGCTCCGCGGCCGCCGCCTCAGCGGCCACCGCGTCCCGGTCCACCACGGCCACGTGCGCGCCGCGGTCGACGAGCATGCGGGCGGTAGCAAGGCCGATGCCCGCGCCGCCGCCGGTCACCAGCGCCACCCTCCCGTTCAGGGAGAGGCGGTTCATGGGCTGACCTCCTCGGCCACGTCGACCCGAGCCAGCCGGCCGCGTGCGAGCTCGTACCGCTCGGCGTCCCAGCGCCGGGTCCGGGAGCGATACTCGAAGGACCAGCCGGGAAAAAGGCCGGCATTCATGCCACTGCCGTTGGTGTAGTAGCTGCTGCATCCTCCCCGCAGCCACGTGCCCTTGCCCGCGCGTGCGTGCATCTCCTCCACGAACGCCTCCTGCTCGTCGCGGCGCAGCTCGAAGCGAGTGATCCCGGCACGGTGAATCCGGGTGAGGGCGTCGACGATGTAGGTGATCTGCGCTTCGATCATCACCACGGCGGACTGGTTGCCGGCCGCGCCGAATGGCCCGAGAATCGTGAACATGTTGGGGAACCCCGCGTTGGCGACTCCGAGGAAGCTCTGGGGCCGTTCGCGGTAGTGGTCCTCGATCGTGCGTCCGTCGGTGCCGGTCACGACGGAGGCCAGCATGGGCATCGCCGTGAACCCCGTGGCCAGGACGATCGCGTCAACGGCGTGGGTGCCGGAGGCGGTGACGATGCCTTCGGGAATCACCGATTCGATCCGGTCGGTCACCAGGTCCACGTTGGGCTGGATCATCGCCGGGTAGTAGGCGTCGGAGAAGATCGCCCGCTTGCACCCGATCATGTAGTCCGGCGCCAGCCGGGCCCGCAGCTCGGGATCGGCGACCTGGCGTCGCAGCTGCATCCGCCCGAGGGCTTCGAAGGGGTGGCGGAAGGCGGTGTGGACGAACCCGGGAAGGCCAAAGGACTCGATGCCGGCGTACCAGGCGGCGCGCGAGGCGCGCTGGGTCGCCGGGATCCTGCGGTAGAGCCTGCGCTCGAAGCTCGAGGTCCTGCGGTCCCGTCGGGGGACGATCCACGGCGCGGTCCGTTGGAAGACCACGACTTGCTCTGCCGTCTGCTGGAGCTCGGGGATGACCTGGACCGCGGTCGCCCCGGTGCCGATGACGGCGACGCGCTTGCCGGTGAGGTCGAGGTCGTGGTCCCAGTGCAGGGTGTGCATGAGGGGCCCGGTGAAGGTCGAGAGGCCCTCGATGTCCGGGATGGAGGCCTCGGCGAAGGCGCCGACGGCGGAGACCAGCACGTCGGCCGTCCACTCCCCGCGGTCGGTGGTCACGTGCCAGAGGCGGGCGTCCTCGTCGAACCGTGCGGCAGTCACCGTCGTCCCGAGTCGGATGTGCGGCGTCACGCCGAAGTCGTCGGAGACCCGGCGCAGGTAGCCGAGGATCTCGGGTTGCGTGCCGTACTTGCGTGACCAGTCGGGGTTCGGTGCGAAGGCGTAGGAGTAGAGGTTCGACGGTACGTCGCATGCGGCACCCGGGTAGGTGTTGCGGCTCCAGGTGCCGCCGAGGTCCTCGGTCCGCTCGAGGATGGTGAAGTCGGTGATGTGTGCCTGGCGCAGGCGTGCGCCCAGTCCGATGCCGCCAAAGCCGGCGCCGACGACCAGGACGGCGGTGTGCTGCGGGTCGGAGCGGCGGCGCCGGCGAAAGGGGGTCGTGCTCATCTGTCGGTCCTTCGGATGTCGGGGTGGTGACGGAGCTCGTTCTTCACAGGTCGAGGACCAGCGGTCCGCGCCCCCGCGAGGAGCACGCCAGCAGCAGCTCCTCGCGCTCGGCGGGGAGCAGGAGCTTGTCGCGGTGGTCGATCTCGCCGGACAGGACGCGCACCTTGCACGTGCCGCAGAAGCCCTGCTGGCAGGAGTAGGCGACGCCCGGCACCTCGCGGCGCAGCACCGTGAGCAGCGACTCGTCCTCGGCGACCTGCACGAGCCGGCCCGACCGGGCGAGCGTGACGGAGAAGGGCTCGCCCCCGCGGACCGGTGGCGCCGAGAAGCGCTCGCTGAACAACCGGCTGTGCGGGGCGAGCGGCCGGACGAGGGTTCGCGCCGCGTCGATCAGTGGCGGTGGTCCGCACAGGTAGACCGCCGGGGGCAGCGGGGCCTCACCGGTGCGGCCCAGGGCCAGCACGCCCTCGGCGCTCGGCACCCCGTGCTCGTCGTCGGTCCGTACCACGACGCGGTCGCCGTAAAGCTCCAGGTCGTCGAGGAAGGGCATCGTCGCCCGGCTGCGGCCGAGGTAAACCAGCCGCCACGCGGCGCCGGACGCCTCGGCGCGGGTGACCATGGGCAGGATCGGGGTGATCCCGATGCCGGCCGCCACGAAGAGGTAGGAACGCTCGGGGACCAGGAGGAAGGCATTGCGGGGGCCGCGCACGGTGAGCGGGTCGCCGACCTCCAGCTGGTCGTGCACCTCGTGCGACCCGCTTCCTCCGGCGACCCTGCGCACCGCGATGCGGTACGACGACCGGTCGGCCGGGTCCCCGCAGAGGGAGTACTGGCGCTGGAGTCCCGAGGGCAGAAACACGTCGAGGTGGGCGCCCGGCGTCCATGCGGGCAGTGCGGTGCCGTCGGGGCGCGCGAGCGTGATGCTGACGACGTCCTCGGCGACCAGCGTGCGGTCGACGACGGTGACGTCGATGTCGAAGCCGGCGCGGCGGACCGGTGCGGCGGGGGAGAGGTGGTTCGCCAAGCGGCCCTGCGCGAAGACGCGCAGATATCCCCGGTAGGCCGCGATCAGCAGGTCGGTGGCCGGGTCGCTGGTCCGGTCGCTGGTCCGGTCGGTGGAGGACGTCATGCTGCCCGGTCCCCGTGGTGCCGGATCGGCGCCTGGGCAAGGTAGCGGACGGCCAGGTCCATCCCGTCCAGCTGGGAGGGGTGGAAGTCGCGTCGGGCGTAGACCGGGATCTCGGTGAGGAAGCCCAGGGTGTTGGGGATGACCCGGTCTCGAGTTGCCCGGAGGAACTCCAGCACGGGGGCGACGTACCGCTTCCACGGGTTCCGGGTCCGGGTGCGCTCGGGGTCCTTGGCAACGAGGTAGCCCAGCGTCATGAAGCCGGCCGCGGCGAGGGCGAGGCTTCCGAGCACGCCCATCCGGACGCGACGCGCGTAGCTGCCGTCGACGTACTGGAAGGCGTCGAAGACAACACTGCGGTGCTCGACCTCCTCGGCACCGTGCCACTTCAAGAGGTCGAGGACCATCGGATGCATGCCGGACTCCGCGAGACCTTCGGACTCCAGGAAGAATTTGCCCCACACGGCGGTGAAGTGCTCGAGCGCCGAGAACAGCGCGAGGCGCTCGCAGAGCAGGTGATGCCGGATCCGGTGCCCGCCGTAGTCCGCCATGATGACGGAGATCAGCTTGTCGAGCCGCCGCAGCACCGGGCGCGCGTCGAGACCGAGGTCCACGAGGCGCTCGAGCATGCCGCCGTGGCTGTCGGCGTGGGTGGCCTCCTGACCGATGAACCCGACTACTTCTTCGGCCAGTCGCGGGTCGTCGATGAGGGGGAGCGCCTGGGCCAGCGCCGCGGACATCGCCTTCTCGCCCTCGGGAAGGAGCAGGTGCATGCAGTTGTAGACGTGCGTCGCCACCATGCGGCCCGGGATGTAGTGCAGGGGCACGTCGTCCCAGCAGAAGTCCATCTCGCGCGCGTGAATGGCGAGTGCCTCCTCGTCGTACGGCGCCCCGTCCGGGGCGGTGGCGGTAGGGACGTGAGCCATGGTGGGGACCGACCTCTCTGTCAGCTCTACTGGGGATGCATTTATCGGAAACACCTGTTTCCTTTAAGTGATCGTCGGCTATGCTCGGCACCCTGTCAAGGGGGTGCCAGCCATCAGCAAGCCAGGAACGACCGCCCCCGAGCCGTGGCGCGGGACCACCGCGGACGAGCGTGCAGACCACCGTCGACGCCAGCTCCTGGATGCCGGGCTGAGCCTTCTGGCCGAGGGTGCCGCCGCCGTCTCGGTGCGCGCTGTCACCCGGGTGGCGGGCCTGAGCCCCCGGTTCTTCTACGAGAGCTTCGAGGACCGCGAGGCCCTGCTCATCGCGGTCTGGGACGAGCAGTACGCCGAGGTCAGTGCGCTTGTCGAGCATGCGATCGCCGGCGCTTCGGAGGAGTTCGACTCGCGGATGCGGGCGGCGCTGTCGGTGGTCGCGCGGTGGTTCGAGGAGCAGCCGTCACGAGCAGTAGTCATGCTCCGCGAGACCCTGGCCGATCCCGTGCTGCGCCGACACGCGCGCCGGCGGCTGCCGGAGCTGGTGCTCGGCGCGATGGCTGCCTCGGTCCCGGCTCAGGCGATGCAGAGCATCCGGGACGTAGATGTCCAGATCGCCGTGGCCGCCCTGTCCGGCGCGATCGTGAACCTCTTCCTCGAGTGGACGGCGGGGCATCTCCCCGTGGGCGCCGAGCACATCGTCGAGTCGATCGTCGAGGTGGCCAGCGCCGCTCTCGCGAGGTTGCTCGACAGCTGACCCACTCCCATCCGGGGCGGGGCCTCCCAGGGCGTCGTTATTGACAGCAAGACAATTGCTGTGCAGTATCTGACACTGCGACAATTACTCGCTCCGCCGGCCGCCGGCGCAGGAGTCGAGCAGGAGCCGACCAGGAGGTCACGATGTCCGAGAGTCTGTGCGCCCACTTCCAGCGTCAGGTCGCCGAGCGCGGTGCCGAGGTCGCGCTCCAGCGGGCCGACGGCACCCAGCGGCTGACCTGGGCCGAGTACGGCGCCCGGGTGCGCGAGCTCGCCGCCGGCCTGGCCGGACTCGAGGTCCGCCGCGGCGACACGGTGGGCATCATGCTGACCAACCGTCCGGAGTTCCACGTCATCGACGCCGCCGTGATGCACCTGGGGGCGATCGGCTTCTCGGTCTACAACACGAGCACGGCCGAGCAGATCGCCTACCTGCTCTCCAACGCCGAACCAGCGATCGTTTTCACCGAGCGTCAGTTCCTGCCCCTCGTGCAGGAAGCGGCGCTCGGCACCAAGGTCGAGACCATCGTCTGCATCGACGAGCGTGCGGCCGGCACCCTTGGGATCGACGAGGTCATCGCGGCCGGCCAGGCCGAGTTCCCTTTCGACGCGACCTGGCAGTCCGTCGCCCAGGACGACGTCCTGACCCTGATCTACACCAGCGGCACCACGGGCAACCCGAAAGGCGTGGAGCTCACCCACGCCAACCTGCTCTACCAGTTGGAGGTCATCACCGACGTCGTCGGTGACCTGAGCGAGGGTCGGGTCATCTCCTACCTGCCCGATGCCCACCTGATCAACCGGTGGATCTGCCAGTACGCCCCCATGTACTTCGGGATCACCGTCACCGACGTCGACAACCCCAGGACGCTGGTCGACGTGCTCGGCCAGGTGCGGCCGACGTTCTTCGTCGCAGTCCCGATGCTCTGGTACAAGATCAAGGCCGCCATCGAGGCCAGGATCGCTGCCGAGGAAGGTCCACGGGGCAAGCTCGCCCGATGGGCCCTCGCCGCCGGACAGAAGAAGGCGGCGGCCGTGGTCGCCGGCACACCGCTCCGCCCACTCGATGCCATCGGGGCACTCCTGGCCGACGCGCTCGTGCTCTCAAAGGTGCGCGCCTCGCTGGGTTTCGACCACCTGACGGCCGCAGTCTCCGGCGCCGCGCCCATCGATGTCGCTGCGCTCGAGTTCATGCTGGGTGTCGGGGTCCCCGTCATGGAAGCGTGGGGGATGTCGGAGACATCCGCAGTCACCACGGTCAACCCGGTCGCCGCGCCGCGCTACGGCTCGGTCGGGAAGGCGATCCCCGGCACAGAGCTGAGGCTCGCCGATGACGGAGAGGTCCTCGTGCGCGGTCGCGGCGTGATGAGGGGCTACCGCAACGACCCGGTCCGGACCGCGGAGACCCTCGACGCGGACGGCTGGATCCACACCGGCGACATCGGAACGCTCATCGACGGCTACCTCAGGATCGTCGACCGCAAGAAGGAGATGATCATCAACTCGGGTGGCAAGAACATGTCACCGAGCAACATCGAGGGCGCGCTCAAGGCTGCCAGCCCCCTGATCGGCTCCGCGGTGGCGATCGGCGACAACCGCCCTCACATCGCCGCACTGATCACTCTCGATCCGGATGCGGCCGCGGCGGTCGCGGCCAAGGCCGGCATTGCCGAACCGACCCCCGAGGTCCTGTCTGCGCACCCCGCGGTGCGCGCCGCGCTGACGACTGCGGTTGAGGCCGCGAACGAGCGGCTCTCCCGAGTGGAGCAGATCCGCAGCTGGGAGGTCCTGCCGTCCTACTGGCTGCCCGGGGGTGACGAGCTCACGCCGACCATGAAGCTCAAGCGGGCGCCGATCGCGACCAAGTACGCCGCTCAGATCGACGCGCTCTACGCGAAGTGAAGGACGAGACGATGACCACAGAGCACTCCGCTACCCACTCCGCCGAGCTGGCTACCGAGCTCGCCGACCTCACCCAGCTCGCCCGCGACTTCTTCACCAAGGAGGTCGCTCCACGCTACGAGGAGTTCGCCGCAGCCGGGGAGCCCGACCGCGACCTCTACCGCCGGGCTGGCGCCCTCGGCCTCCTGTGCATGTCCGTCCCCGAGGAGTACGGCGGCGGCGGCGCCACCTTCGCTCACGAGGCAGTGCTCTTCCACGAGCAGGCCCGCTGCGGGGACCTGTCCATGCAGCTGGGCGTGCACTCCGGGATCGTGCCGCACTACGTCCTGACCTACGCAGGTGAGGAGCAGAAGCGTCGGTGGCTGCCGAAGCTGGCCAGTGGGGAGTGGATCGGGGCCATCGCGATGACCGAGCCGGGCACCGGATCGGACCTCCAGGCCATCAGTACCCGCGCGATCCGGGAGGGTGATGAGTACGTCATCTCCGGCGCCAAGACCTTCATCTCCAACGGAGCGACCTGCGACCTGCTGATCATCGCTGCGAAGACCGATCCCTCGCAGGGTGCCAAGGGCGTCTCGCTGCTGGTGGCCGAGATCGGCGACGACACCCCGGGATTCGAGCGCGGCCGCAAGCTGAAAAAGATCGGACAGAAGGGCCAGGACACCACGGAGCTCTTCTTCGACGGCCTGCGCATCCCCGCCGCCAACCTGCTCGGCAGCGTGGAGGGCAGGGGTTTCGCGCAGCTCATGGAGCAGCTCCCGCAGGAGCGGCTCATCGTCGGCGTCGCCGCCCTGGGCGTCGTCGAGGCCGCCTACGAGCAGACCCTCGCCTACGTCCAGCAGCGAGAGGCCTTCGGCAAGCCGCTCTTCGCGCTCCAGAACACCCGGTTCGAGATGGCCGAGGTCGCCACCACCCTTGAGGTGATGCGCGCGTTCGTCGACGACGCGGTCGCACGACACGTGCGCGGCGAGCTCGACGTGAAGCGGGCGGCGATGGTCAAGCTCTGGTGCTCCGAGCAGCAGACCCAGGTCGTCGACCGCTGCCTCCAGCTACACGGCGGATACGGCTACATGGAGGAGTACCTGATCTCTCGGCTGTTCGTCGACGGCCGCATTGCCCGCATCTACGCCGGCGCCAACGAGGTCATGAAGGACCTCATCGCCCGCTTCCTCTGAACCGCATCCCGAAAGGCACCTGACATGGCCGAGGCCTACATCTACGAGGCGATCCGAACCCCGCGAGGCCGCGGGAAGAAGAACGGATCCCTGCACAGCGTCAAGCCGGTCGACCTGGTGGTCGGCCTCCTCGACGAGCTGTTCGCCCGACACCCAGCCCTGGACCCGGCGACGATCGACGACATCGTGCTCGGCGTGGTATCGCCGGTCGGCGACCAGGGCTGTGACATCGCGAAGACGGCTGCGCTCAAGGCCGGCCTTCCCGAGACCGTCTCGGGCGTGCAGCTCAACCGCTTCTGCGGATCCGGCCTCGAGGCGGTCAACACCGCGGCGCAGAAGGTGCGATCGGGCTGGGAACGGCTCGTGGTCGCTGGCGGTGTCGAGTCGATGTCCCGGGTGCCGCTCGGCGCCGACGGCGGAGCCTGGCCGCTGGACCCGCAGACGAACTACGACACCTACTTCGTCCCGCAGGGGGTCTCGGCCGACCTGATCGCGACGATCGAGGGGTTCACACGTCAGGACGTCGACGCGTACGCCGTACGGTCCCAGCAGCGTGCGGCCGCAGCGGTCAGCGGCGGCTACTTCGCCAAGTCCGTCGTCCCCGTCAGGGACATCAACGGCACGATCCTGCTCGACTACGACGAGTTCGTCCGGCCCGACACCACCATGGAGTCGCTGTCCTCGCTGGAGCCTTCCTTCGCCGCCATGGGAGAGCAGGGCGGCTTCGACGCCGTAGCCCTGCAGAAGTACCACTGGGTCGAGAAGATCGAGCACGTCCACCACGCCGGGAACTCCTCGGGCATCGTGGACGGCGCAGGTCTCGTCCTGATCGGATCCGAAGATGCCGGCTGGGCTGCCGGCCTGACGCCGCGAGCCCGGGTCGTCGCCTCCGCGGTCTCTGGTTCGGACTCCACGATCATGCTCACCGGACCGGTCCCGGCGAGTGAGAAGGTCCTCGCCACTGCTGGCCTCTCGGTCGACGACATCGACCTCTTCGAGCTCAACGAGGCGTTCGCGTCCGTCGTCCTCAACTTCCAGAAGAAGCTGGGGATCCCCGACGAGAAGCTCAACGTCAACGGCGGTGCCATCGCGATGGGCCACCCGCTCGGCGCGACCGGCGCGATCATCACCGGAACCATGGTCGACGAGCTCGAGCGACGCGGCGGCCGCTACGCCCTCATCACGTTGTGCATCGGCGGCGGCATGGGCATCGCCACCATCATCGAGCGCATCTGAGCGCCGCGGCACGAGAAGGAACGACACACATGAGCGACAACGAAACACAGAACATGTTCGGCTGGGAGATCGGCGACGATCGCGTGCTGGTCCTGACCATGGACGACCCGACCCAGCCCACCAACACCATGAACGAGCGGTGCATCACCGACCTGCAGGCGACCGTAGCGCGTCTGGTCGCCGAGAAGGACTCCTTTGACGGCATCATCCTGACCTCCGGTAAGGACAGCTTCTTCGCAGGCGGTGACCTCAACCTGCTGATGAACGCCGGCCCCGACGATGTCGAGACCATCAGCGAGGGGCTCGACGCCTACAAGGCCTGCTTCCGCACGATCGAAACCCTCGGCAGGCCGGTGGTCGCCGCGATCAACGGAACCGCTCTGGGAGGCGGCTTCGAGTTCGCCCTGGCCGCGCACCACCGGATCGCCCTCGACAAGGCTGGAAGCCTGATCGGCTTGCCCGAGGTCACCCTCGGGGTTCTCCCGGGCGCCGGCGGCGTGACCCGCGTGGTCCGGATGATCGGCATCACCAACGCAGTGCTCAACGTGGTCGGACAAGGCCAGAAGATGCAGCCGACCAAGGCGCTCCAGGTCGGCATCGTCGACCAGGTCGTCGGTACGGCGGAGGAGATGCTCGCCGCGGCGCGGGCCTGGATCCAGGCGAACCCGGACGCAACCCAGCCCTGGGACCGCGAGGGCTACCGGATCCCTGGAGGGAGTCCCGCCAGCCCGGGGTTGGCCTCGATGCTGCCCGCCTTCCCAGCCAACCTGCGCAAACAGCTCAAGGGAGCGCCGATGCCGGCCCCGATCGCCGTGCTCAGCACGGCCGTCGAGGGCGCCCAGGTCGACATCGACACCGCATTCGCGATCGAGACCCGCTACTGCGTCAACCTGATCTGCGGCAAGGTCAGCGGCAACATGATCAAGGCGCTGTTCTTCGACCTGAACAGCATCAGCAAGGGTGCATCACGGCCCGAGGGCTTCCCGGACCGTCGGGCCGAGAAGGTCGCGGTCCTCGGCGCCGGGATGATGGGCGCCGCGATCGCGTACGTCGCCGCCCAGTCGGGCGCGGAGGTGGTGCTGCGCGACGTTTCGATCGAGGCCGCTGAGCGCGGCAAGGATTACTCCCGAGGCCTGCTGGCCAAGGCGGTCGCCAAGGGGTGGATCACCCCCGAGAAGCGTGACGAGGTGCTCGCCCGGATCCTGGCCACCGACAACGTCGCCGACGTCAAGGGCGCGGACTTCGTCATCGAGGCCGTCTTCGAGGACCTCGACCTGAAGAAGAAGGTCCTCGCCGAGGCTGAGCCCTACCTCGCCGAGGATGCGCTCATCGCGACCAACACCTCAGCCCTGCCGTTGAGCGAGATGGTGACGGCGGTCAGCCGGCCCAGGGACTTCATCGGCCTGCACTTCTTCTCGCCCGTCGACAAGATGCCGCTGCTGGAGATCGTGGTCGGTGAGAACGCAGGCGAGGAAGCACTGGCCCGGGCCTTCGACTTCGCCCAGCAGATCCGGAAGACCCCGATCGCCGTCAAGGACGTCTACGCCTTCTACGCCAACCGCGTCATCGCACAGTTCATCGACCAAGCCGTCTCCATGCTCGCCGAGGGAGCCCACCCCGCCAGCATCGAGCAGGCCACCACCCAGGCCGGCTTCCCCGTCGGCGCGCTGGCGTTGCTCGACGAGATCAACATGCGCACCACCCTCAAGATCCAGCGCGGCGCCGTCGCTGCCGCCGAGGCCGAGGGCGTGCCGTACGTCGAGACGCCCGGAACTCCGGTGCAGGAACGCATGGTCGAGGAGTTCGACCGGCCTGGGCGGCTGGCCCGCCGCGGCTTCTACGAGTATGCCGACGACGGTTCTCGCCAGAGACTGTGGCCGGGTCTGCTCGAGCACTTCCACGACCCCGCAGTCGAGATCCCGTTCGAGGAAATGAAGGAGCGACTGCTCGTCGCGTCCGCGCTCGAAGGTGCGCGGTGCTTGGAGGCAGGAATCGTCCAGACCGTCGCCGATGCCAACGTCGGTTCGATCTTCGGCATCGGCTTCCCGGCCTGGACCGGCGGAACGCTGCAGTACATCAACCAGTACGAGGGCGGTCCGGCGGGCTTCGTCGCACGCGCAGAGGAGCTCCGGGCGCGCTATGGAGACCGATTCGCCGTACCGGAACAGCTGCGCGAGCTGGCCGCGACGGACGGACGCTACCTGTGACACGATCGCTCGCGTGACCGCAGAGGCTTCCGAACCCCGCTGGCGCCGCCTGGGCCCCGACGAACGTCGCTCGGACATCCTGGCCGCCGCGATCAAGGCATTCGGCGAACAGCCGTACGACGCCGTCCAGATGGCCGACCTCGCGAGGCGTGCGGGCGTGGCACGGACGCTCGTTCACCACTACTTCGGAACCAAGCGGGACCTGTACCTCGAGGTCGTGCGAGCGATGATGTTCGTCCCCCCGCTGGGTGAACGCGTTCGAGCTGAAGGCGATCGGCACGATCGCATCGAGGCCATCGTGGGCTGGCTGATGGATGTGGTGGAGAAGCACGGCCGCGGCTGGCTGGCCATGGCCGGTAGCGGCGCGGGCGACCCTGAGGTGCAGGCCCTGCTCGACGAGGCCGACGACCTCGCCGCCGAGCGAGTCCTGGACTTCCTGGGTCACGTCGCCACCCCGGCGCAACGTGAGGCGGCCCATGCGGCGATCCGTGCCTTCGGCGGCATGGCCAAGGCGATGAGCCGCGAGCTGATCGAGCGGCGTTCGCTCTCCGGACGCCAGGCCAGGCAACTGCTGTCCGTGGCGCTGGAAGCGATTCTGGATGACCTCGAGCCGCCCTCCCGATGATCGCGCGAGCGGCGCTGCGTGCGTGCATCCTGGATCGGGCCACCGAAACCGTCGTCGAGCTCTGTACGCGGCTCGCAGTGGCCGCAGATTCGGCGAGCCGGCCGGGGGTACGGCGTATGTCCGCAAGAGGTCAGCGACGAACCTCGATCGCCGCCCTCTGTTCGATGGACGAGCGACGTTGCTGTAGACGTGCGGCGTCGGCACGGAGCACGGCGAGCTAGTGACCCCATCACCTGTGACAGAGGCCCTTCCGAGCGGACTCGAAGGTGTCCAGAAGCAGGCCAGAAACCTGCCAAGGGCCGCCAAGAGCTGCGCGCACTCGGGGCCGTATCGCAGGGCGGCTGGCTCAAGTCAACCGCTTCGTAGATCAGGATCGGCACCCGCTGACGCCAACGTGCCTGAGGGTGGCGGGGGTGGCGTCGCCGCAGCCGGCGTGACGGGCGCCCCACCCCAGAACAGCCGTTAGTGGCCTGTTCAGGCGCATCCCAAGAAGAGCGAGGGTCATGGAGATGGCTGGCGCATTGCCATCCGAGGTGCGTGAGGAAGGGATGCTCTTCGCGCTGGAGACGAACTGGCCAGCGGCCGACGGCTGGGGAGCGGCACGTATCGAGGAGGAGGTCGTCGTGACCGCAGACGGCTGCGAGGTGATCACGAAGTTCCCGGCAGAGGTTGCTAATCGCCGGGCCTCGCTACATCGCGGTAGGCGGACCTCCAAACAACGAGCGCGAGTCTCAGTCGCACCTGAACACGCCTTGGGGACGCGGCTAGAGACCGGCCCACGAGACGGAGGAGCCGGCCGGCCGATCCCGGCGAGAATCGCCGGCTCTGCATCATGCAAGACCAGCGTGCTGACCCCTAGCTCTGGGCGTGACACCCGCGCCGGCGACAGCGCGAGGTACCCGTTGAAGGAGCATCTGTTCGTTCTTGGGGCTCTTTGTCGCCCAGCACCGGAATTGATGCGGCCGTGCGCGGCTCGGGAGCGCTGCCCTACCTGCATCGATGGGATCCGCGAGGCCGCTCGATCAGCGAACCGCCGCGGCGGCATCAGTAGTGACGCGTGTCGTCTGCTCCCCGGCGCACCAGGTCGACGGACGCATGAGTTAGGGCACGACGGTCTCTCTTTTCGTTCCTACTGGAACCGGGGGTAGAACGGCTTCACGCCATCATCATCACCGCGGCAGCCGACGCGATCTCGCGCGCGACCTCTGCCTGTTCGCCCCCTCCACGAAGGACCACCATGACAGTCGACATGCCTCCGCCCGGGGAGGAGAATGACCGTTTCTGGCAGGAACGCCGGATCTGCTTCCTCGTCACCCACCGCCCAGACGGCAGTCCGCATCTCGTCCCGGTGGGTGTCACCTTCGACCCCAAGGCCGGCATCGCACGCATCATCAGCAGCGCCGGAAGCAAGAAGGTCCGCAACGTCCGGGCGGCCGGACCCGGCGCGAAAGTCGCCGTCAGCCAGGTCGAGGGGCGCCGTTGGTGCACCCTCGAAGGCACCGCGCTGGTCAAGGACGACCTGCAGTCAGTTGCCGAGGCCGAACGGCGTTACGCCGAACGTTACCGGCCGCCTCGCCCCAACCTCGAGCGCGTGGTCATCGAGATCACCGTGACTCGTGTGATGGGCCCGGTGAGGCCACCTGGTTGGTGACGCGGCCCGGTAGTGGAGGTTCGTCAACGAGGTGTCGGTGTGTTCAACAGCGCGGCGGTGAACGCCTCGTGGTCGCCCGACATTCAGACCCGCCCGTCCCGACGCCCCCACCGCCCGCGTTCGCGAGCGCCTAACCGGGGACGGGATCACAGTCGTTCACCCCCGCGCGACGAAGGCCGTGCAGACATCGGTGTGAACCGGACCACCCTCGCCTCTGGTCGCTCCCCACGCTCATCGGAGCCCTTGGCCTGGCGCTCCTGATGCGGTCAAGAGCCGGGATCTGGAGAAGATCCCCGAGGATCGCGGACCTTCCTGACATCGGGGCATGATCGGGGGGATCGACCCGAGGCCGTATCTGGCGCACGGGGCCACTCGGTAGTCAGGCTGGTGGCATCCCAGCGGGGGAGTGCGAGGCACGCCCGTACCCCGAGACCCGTAGCGGGACTCCGTCGCCCCGGTGTCGCTGCACTCTCCCTTTGCAGTCTTGGCGGGCGACCTCTATGGGGGCGCTTTGAGTGGGGGATTACACCGTCCCGATGTTGGCGTTTGCGGGTGAGTCAGTAGACGGCCACCACCCAGGCGGCCAGCTCAAACTGTCACCAGCTCGTGCAGCAGACCCGCAACACGACATCTCGCGATGAGACGCGCGGCCGCAACCGCTGACTCAGGTGTAGGTGGATGCGGTCTCGACCAGGACGTCGTGGAGGGCGAGCTCGGCTGCGCTCCGGACGCGACCGGGTCGGTGCGCGACCAGGACCCGCCTGGGGGGTGCGGTGTCACCCAGGGAGACGACCCGCACGTCCGGGTGCTGGTTGACTGTGGCCGTCCTCGGCGCCAAGGCGATGCCGAGGCCGACGCTGACCATGGCCTGGGCCTCCTGGTAGTCGTTGGCCTGGAAGGCGATGGTCGGCGTGAAGCCGGCGGCCACGGCGCTGCGCTGCAGCACCTCGACGACCGGGTGTCCTCCGGCCCGGATGATCCAGGGCTCGGCCGCGAGGTCGGCCATGCGGACCGTACGGCGCCGGGCCAGGCGGTGGGTGGAGCCGACGAGCAGCACGGTGGGATCGGTGAACAGCTCCGTCAGCACGAGCTCGTCGTTGTCGATCCGCTGCCAGGCGTAGTCCCACAGGAAGGACATTGCGACCTTGCCCTCTTCCAGCATGCGCACCAGATGATCCTCCCGGCCACTGCTGATCGTCAGCGTGATGTTGGGGTAGAGCTCGCGGTATCGACGTACCGCCAGGGGCAGGAACGAGCTGCCGACCGTGGGAAAGGTGCCCAGGGTGACGCTGCCGCGACGGACGCCGGCGATGTCCGCGAGATCCGACTCCGCAGCCGCCAGCTGACGCAGGACCTTGCGGGCGTGCGTGGCCAGCACCAACCCTGCGTCTGTCGGAGTCATGCCGCGGGCGTGGCGGTCGAGGAGCGGTTGTCCAGCCTCGCGCTCGAGCCTCAGGAGCTGCTGGGAGATCGCGGACGGTGTGTAGCCCAGCGCTGCAGCAGCGCTGGTCACGGACCCTTCCTCCACGATCGCCAACAGGATCTGCAGCCGCTTGATGTCCAGCACGCCCCGATTCTGCATGAAGTTCTGCTACAAGGCCATGAAGGGATGTGCAGCGCCGCTTGAGCGACCGCGGCGCTTGGTACGCCTCGGAGGACTGCGGTCCACCATGAAGTGTTGCTTCATGGCGATGTGCAGAACCGTGATTGTGCTACAACTCACCTGGCCTCAACCTGAGTAGGTCCGGAACGTCCGGACTGTCGTCTCAGGAGGCAACATGCGCGAGATCGCCGCGACCTGGATGCGGGGCGGTACCAGCAAGTGCTGGGTCTTCCGTCGCGACGACCTGCAGGTCCCGGACATGTCTGTCGATGAGGTGCTGCTGCGCATCTACGGCAGCCCGGACCACCGGCAGGTCGACGGCGTGGGTGGGGGTACGTCCACCACGAGCAAGGCGGTCATCCTCGCTCCCTCATCAGCTACGGGTGTGGACGTTGAGTACACGTTCGCCCAGGTCGGCATCGACGAGCCGAAGGTCGACTGGGGCAGCAACTGCGGCAACTGCTCCGCCGTGGTCGCGTCGTTCGCGATCCGTGAAGGCTGGGTGGGGACCGACGCGCCGGAGACGTCCGTGCGGGTCCTCAACACCAACACCAACCAGCTCATCGTGCAACACGTGCCGACTCCCGGGGGCCTGCTCGACGAGGCTGCGTCCGAGACGATCCCGGGCGTCCCCTTCCCCGGCGCTCCGGTGCGCATGGGCTTCGTCGATCCGGCCGGCCGGAGCACCGGACGGCTCTTCCCCACGGGTCGGCAGCGCGACATCCTGTCGGAGGCCGTGGGCGGGGTGACTGTCACGCTGGTCGACGCGGGCGCTCCGGTCGTGGCGGCCAATGCCTCCGACTTCGGTGTGCAGGGGAACGAGGAGATCGCCGAGCTCGATCTGGTTCCGGGGCTGCTGGCCCGCCTCGACGCGGTACGTCGTGAAGCGGGGGTCCTGATGGGACTCGCGGAGAGCCCAGGTGCCGTCGCCCGCGCCGTTCCGAAGCTCGCGCTGATCTCGGCTCCCGGCTCTCAGAGCGTCGAAGGCAACGACCTGACCGTCCGCATGCTGTCGATGGGGCGCTTCCACCCGGCCGTCCCGGTCACCGGCTCCGTGGCGCTGACCCTGGCAGCGGGCGCCCCAGGCACGGTCGTGCACGACCTCGTGCCCACCCTCCGACCCACGACCGGCCTGAGACTGCGCACGCCGGCGGGGTGCGTGAGCACCTTCGCCGAGGACCACGACGGTGTCCCCGTCGTCGGCGTCGTGCGCACCTACCGGCGGCTGGCCCACGGGTCCGTGGTGCTGCCGGACCCACCGCTCCTGCCATCGGCCTCGGCATGACCATCCACCCCCTTGACACGGGACGTCCGTGCGAGGCTCGCTTCACCTGGAGGAACTCATGACCCAGCACGTCAACGAAGAGGACGTGGCCACGACCGGAGACCATGACGTCAGTCCCGCGCAGGACTCGCTCGAGCGCCCTGCGCCGAGCCCGCGACTCACCGGCGCGATCGTGGCCGGCTTCGCGGCGCTGGCGGTGGGCGTCTCCGTGCTGGGCGGTGACCTGTTGAACCCGCCGGCCTCCACCACCGACGGCGACTACTCCGGTGAGACCGTCGAGATGATGATCCCCCTGGCCGAGGGCGGCGGCACGGACACCTGGGCTCGCTTCGTTGGGGCCGAGCTGACCGAGGCGGTGCCCGGCTCCCCGGGACTCGCCCCTGTCAACGACGACGGCGGCGAGGGCATCCTCGGCACGAACCACTTCATGACCTCCGCGAAGTCCGACGGGACGGAGGTCCTGGTCAGCACGGCCTCCACGGTGGTGCCCTACCTCCTCGAGCTGCCAGCGGTGCACTACGACTTCACGGAGCTGCGGCCCATCCTGGCCAACGGCACCGGGGCAGTGGTCTACGCCCGGACCGGCGCCGGCGTGCGCGGCGTCGAGGACCTCGTGGACCGGGACAAGCCACTGGTCTTCGGCGGCATCGCGGCGACCAGCCTCGACCTCACGACGCTGCTGGCCTTCGACCTCCTCTCCGCCGATGTCGAGGCGACCTTCGGGTTCGAGGGCCGCGGCCCGGTCAACCTCGCGCTGCAGCGCGGCGAGGTGGACATCGACTACCAGACCACCTCGTTCTACGGTCCGGCGGTGGAGCCGCTGGTGGAGGACGGCACCGCGGTGCCGCTCTTCTCCCTGGGACAGGTGGACGAGGCCGGTGAGATCGTGCGCGATCCCAACTTCCCCGATCTTCCCACTGTCGTCGAGGTGTACGAGCAGCTCCACGGGGAGCAGCCGGACCCGCAGGTACTGGACACGTACCGGGCGATCCTGGCGCTGACGTACACCTATCAGAAGGCGCTCTGGGTCCCAGAGGACACCCCGGACGAGGCAGTCGAGCTGCTGCGGTCCACGGCCGAGGACATGGGCGCCGACCCCAAATTCCAGAAGTCCGCGGCCGAGGTCCTCGGTGGCTACCCGATCGACGCCTCGGCTGACCTCGCCGAGCGCATCGGTGAGGCATACCGGGTGGACGAAGACGTCCGCGAGGACGTGCTCGAGCTGCTCGAGACCGACTACGACATCACGATCGACTAGGGGCAACACCATGACTGACGCAGCGTTCTCGGCACTGGCCTCCCTGGCCGATCCCTCACTTCTCCTCATGCTCGCCATCGGCGTGCTGGCCGGTCTCGTCATCGGCCTGATCCCGGGCCTCGGTGGCACCGGCGCGGTGGCGATCCTCCTCCCGGTCACGTTCGGCATGGACCCCGAGCCTGCTCTTGCGATGCTCATCGGTGCCCTGGCCGTGGTGCACACCTCGGATACCGTGGCCGCCGTCCTGCTCGGCG
Source organism: Nocardioides sp. (assembly GCF_004803405.1). Taxonomy (GTDB): domain Bacteria; phylum Actinomycetota; class Actinomycetes; order Propionibacteriales; family Nocardioidaceae; genus Nocardioides; species Nocardioides vastitatis. The sequence continues at coordinate 44,878 of NZ_SSXI01000094.1, forward strand.
CGCCCGGATCCGCATCGGCCAGCGTGACCATGCTCGACGGCTACGCGATGGCACGGCAGGGACAGGCCAAACGAGCACTGTCACTCGCCTTCCTCTCCTCGATGGCAGGTGGCCTGATCGGCGCGGTAGGGCTCACCCTCGCCATCCCGCTGGCACGGCCCCTGGTGCTCTCGTTCGGCAGCCCGGAGCTCTTCATGCTGACCGTCCTCGGGGTCTCACTCGCCGCCGTGCTCTCGCGCGGCAACGTCGTCAAGGGCCTGACAGCCGGATTCCTCGGCCTCCTGCTCGGCCTCGTCGGTACCTCGCCCACGACCGCCGAGGAGCGCTTCTCCTTCGGCTCCCTCTTCCTCAGCGACGGCCTCTCGTTGGTCGCAGTGGCGCTGGGTGTGTTCGGGCTCGCCGAGATCGCCAGCCGCGTCGGTCAACGTCGTGTGGCTGAGAAGCCTGTCGAGCTCACCGGTGGCTGGGCATCCGGCATCCGAGAGTGGCTGACCCACTGGACGCAGGTCATCCGAGGGTCACTGATCGGGATCTGGGCCGGCATCCTCCCTGGCGTCGGCGCCACGGCGGGCACCTGGCTCGCCTACGGGCAGGCCGTCGCCACCGCCAAGGACAAGCGCAAGTTCGGCAAGGGCGACCCGCGCGGCATCGTGGGTCCCGAGAGCGCCAACAACTCGGTCGAGGCCGGCGACCTGATCCCGACCTTCCTCTTCGGCATTCCGGGCGGCGTGCCGTCGGCGATGCTGCTCGGGATGCTGCTGACGTACGGCATCCAGCCGGGGCCGGCCATCGTCACCGACCACCTCGACCTGATGTACCTGATCGTCTGGGCGTTCGCGATCGCCTCGATCGCCGGTGCGTTCCTCTGCTTCCTCGCGACGGGTTCACTCGCCAAGCTCACCAGGGTGCCCTTCGCCGTGCTCGGGCCCGGTCTTCTCGTGGTGATGCTCCTCGGCGCCTTCCAGGAGAGCGGCCAGCTCGGCGACCTGTGGGTGATGGTCGCGCTCGGAGTGGCCGGGTTCTTCCTCAAGGCCACCGGCATGCCGCGCGCACCGTTCCTGATCGGCTTCGTCCTCGCCATCCCGATGGAGCGCTACTACTACCTGACCGCCAGCCTGTACGACGGTGCCGAGTGGATGGCGCGACCGGGCGTCCTCGCCTTCGCCGCACTGCTGGTCGTGCCCGTGCTGTGGTCCCTGATCAAGAGGCTCCGGGGAGCCTCAGGTGCGGCCGACGACGGTCATCGGGACGAGCACGAGAACGTGGCCGCAGCCGGCGACGAGCTGGAGGGCTCGCTGGCCGGCACGCCCTGGTCCGCCGCCGTCGCCGTCGTCGCGGTGTTCCTGTTCGGCGGCGCGCTGTGGGTGAGCGGGTCGTTCTCCGAGGAGGCGCGACTGATGCCTCGTCTCGTGGCCGTGTGCGGTCTGGTCGCTGCGCTCGTGCTGACATGGCAGGAAGCCCGTGTGAACCGCCGGCGAGCCGGGCGGGACGCCGTGAAGGACGCCCGCGAGCCCGCAGGAGGATCGGGAGCCACCATGCTCGCCACCCGCGTCGAGCCCAGGGTCGACACCCCAGCCCTGACCCGGCACCACGACCTGGTGATCGCGGCACGCACGTTCGCGGCCATGGCAGCATTCCTCGTTCTCGTCATGGTCGGGGGCTACGCCGCAGCAACGCTGGTGTTCACCCCGGTGTTCCTCCTGTACGCGGCGCGAACCCGCCCGCGGACGGCCATCATCTACACCCTCGTCCTCGGCCTCGTGCTGCTGTCCCTGCCCTCCCTGTTGCCCGTCGACCTGCCCCTCGGCGCCCTGCAGTGACCAGGCCGGCCTCTTCGCCCACGCAACATCGAAAGGAAAGCCGATGACCATCGTCGTCGCCTACGCTGACACCCCGCCCGGACACGCCGCCGTCGCGGCCGCCGTCGCCGAGTCCACGCGAAACCGGGAGACCGTGATCATCGTGCCCGCCGTACGAGGGGACGCTGCCCCCGACGTGGGGGAGCTTGAGACCCGCTGGCCGGACATCGCCGGCCGCGTCGAGGTCGATCGCGGAGACCTGGGCGACCCCAGCGACAACGTCATACAGGTCGCACAACGACGCGACGCCCGCCTGGTGGTCCTCGGGCTCCGCGCGCGAACGGCGGTCGGGAAGCTGGTCTTCGGCAGCACGGCCCAGCGGATCCTGCTCGACGCGACCTGTCCCGTGCTGGCGGTAAAGCCCACCGTCGCTGACGGCTGATCCCCCATCCGGAGCGGTCGGCGCCAATCAGCCCGCACCGGGTGCCACCTGGCAGGCGATCAGGCTCCCCGCGCCCGGCGGGGTGACGGGCTTAGTGTGGGTGCTGTAGCGGAAGGCGTTCGCTCAACTTAATAGATCTGGCCGGTGCACCCCTGGGGTGCACACCCCCGAGGTAACGGGAGGCAACTGGAGGGCGGTTTCACGCTCAGGACCGCAGTTCTCGCCTGATCGAGCGTGGTGTTCCTACGGTTCAACTCCCCCTCGCGCACGTGTGACGGGCCCCGGGACTTCGGATCCGGGGCTTCGTCAATTTCCGTGCCAGTTCCTGTAAGCGGTGGTGTGAAGGCGCCTCGCCGTATTCGGTTGTCGCCGTTGCTGCGGCGTGTCCCTCCTCCTGTTGGTGTGGTTGTCCGTCTCAGTCACGTAATGGGGGTGCACGGCGCTGGTTTCGGCCTGAATGGTGTCCGAGTCCGCCGGCGGGTGAGCACTGTGGTGACCGGGCCTTTTGAGGTCTTGACTTAGATCGTGGGCCCTGCCGCCGGGGGCGCGTGAGCTGGCCTCGAACCCGGCGGCTTCGCAGGCGTTCGTCGTACGACGCAACCTGGCAGTGGTATTCCATCCCGAGCTCACCAGCTCGATGCTCGCCGGATGGCTCGGCAACGGCGGTGCGGCCGCGGCCGTCGCAATGGGAGCCAATGTCGACACTCTGGTAGCTGACACGGCCGCCATCGAAGAGAACGCCCGGCGGCGCAGCCACCGCCTGGTCGACGGTTTCCTCGACCGCGTCGCCACGGTCGAACTCACGACGTGACCCTGACTCCGTATCAGAAGGTACTGCGGTCCAGCCGAAGACCTCTTGCAGTCGCTCGGCGAGCACCGGCTGATCTTGGGAGTAGTCGATCCGCACGCTCGACCCGTTGGGCACCTCGACGCGCTCAGGGGCCAAGTCGTTGAGCCTGCCCGCCTCCGGCCACGGCACCATCGCTCGCAGCGCGGCAGTCACGTCGATACGACGAAGATCCTGGGCCGAGTGGACCCGCGCCAACTGCGGCCCGAGCCACGACTGGAGGTCCTGCGTCAGCGCCTCGTCGCTCACATCGGGCCACGGGTCACCGAGCGCGCGGTGCAGGAAGTCGAGGCTCAGCGATCCACCCGCGCAGGCCGTGACCGAGGGAATCGCTCTCCTCGCGTGGACGGAGGCGGCCACGGCGCTGCGCGCCCGGAGCGATGCGATCCGGGAGGCGCTGGCGACGGGCGGAACTGAGCTCGATCGCGCCCAGCAACGTCCGTCGGCGGGCCAGCACTCGCCCTCCAGTCCAGGTGACCTGGTCCCAGTCCGGCGATCAACTCCCCGCTGATGCTGTGTCCCGGGTCCAACCTTGGTTCGACCTGTGACCGCGGCCGCCTCGGGGGCAGAACCGGTTCGAGGAGCGCCCCGAGTCCCGTCAGCGCATATTCGCTGCATCGAGCAAGGCAGTGACCGTGGGCCTGATGAGCCTGGTCAGGGTGTCGGCTCCGATTCCCGCGCGAGCATTGGCGCCGTCGAAGACCAGGATCAGCTGGCGGGCCAGCAGAAGCGGGTCGCTCGCCCCACCCTTGCCGGCTTCGCCGCGGAAGAAGGACGCCAGCTTCTCCTTGACCCGGTAGGCCACCTGGCTCGCGGGATGGCTGGGATCCTTGATCTCGATCTGGGCGGACAGGTATCGGCAGCCCAGAAAGTCGGGCGTGCTCGCTTGCTTCTCCAGCTGGTCGAAAACGTGCAAGATCCGCTCGCGAGGCGAGCCCACGAACTCCGCCGGTGGCAGGAGCCGGTCCGCGTAGGAGTCCTCGAGCTGCTCGAGGCATGCGGTCAGCAGCTCGTCCTTGCTCTCGAAGAAAGCGTACATGGAGCGTTTGGAGACTCCGGCCGCCTTGCAGAGGGCGTCGACGCCGATGCTCACACCCTCCTGGTAGGTGAGCGTGGCCGCAGCCTCCAGCAGTCGGTCCCGCGGACTTGATCTCACCTCGGTGGACATGACGGGAGGATAGCTCCGTTCCAGCGAAATGGAAACCGATCGGTATTCAATCTGATGCCCCCGCGCAGCCTGCCGCGACTGGTCCCGACGGACGGCCGCGGCAGGCGGCGGGGGTTCAGGTTCAGTGCGCGATCACGGCCTCGCCCTCCGACGGCGCCAGAGCCGAATTCGGCACCACGATTGCCGCGATGATCGCGCCGGCCACGAAGATCCCGGCGCCCCACCAGAAGGTGGCCGTGTAGCCCTCGACGTGGGCCTGCGCCATGGTGAGAGGGCCGGCCTTGTGCGAGGACAGGTAGTCGGTCATCGCCGACGTGGCGACAGTGGTCAGCAGCGCCGTGCTGATCGAGCCCCCCACTTGCTGGCTGGTGTTGATCAGCGCCGAGGCGACACCCGCGTCCTCGTGGTGTACGCCCGCGGTGGCGCCCTGGAACGCAGTGGTCATCACGCCCCCCAGGCCGACGCCCAGCAGGATCAGTCCGGGCATGACACCTGCTGTAAAGCCGCTGTCCAGCCCGAGCTGAGCCAGCAAGATCATGCCAGCCGCGGAGACCAGGAAGCTGATGCTGAGCACGACCTTCGGACCGACCCTCGGCAGCAGCGCCGACGGCACGATGACCGACGAGACCACGATGCTCGCGACCATCGGAAGGAACGCAACTCCTGCCTTGATGGGCGAGTAACCGAGGGTGACTGCCAGGTAGTAGGTGAGGAACAGGAAGATCGAGAACATCCCCATGCCCATGACGAACACCGCCAGGAACGACCCACCGCGGGTCCGGTCAGCCACGAGTCGAAGCGGCAGCAAGGGATGCGCGACCCGGGCCTCCACCCCCACGAACGCCGCGAGCAGCACGGCGCCGCCGATCAGGAAGCCGAGGGCGACCGGGTCGGTCCAGCTGGTCGACTCGACGTGGGAGAACCCGTAGACGATGGCGAACAGGCCGGCACTGGCCACGAGCGTGCCTGGGATGTCCAGCTTGGGCCGCTCGGAGGCGACATGCTTGGCCAGCAGCAGCACGCCACCCACCAGTGCAAGGCCTGCGAAGCCGATGTTCACGAACATGACCCATCGCCAGGAGGCCCATTCGGTGAGCATGCCGCCCAGGAGCAGCCCGATCGCGGCGCCCGCGCCGGACAGTGCACTGAAGATGCCGAAGGCCTTCGCTCTCTCGGACGGTTCGGTGAAGGTCACGGTGAGCAGCGAGAGCGCAGCGGGTGCCAGCAGTGCGGCGAAGACGCCTTGGCCGACGCGTGCCGCGACCAGGATCTCGAAGTTGCCGGCCGCACCGCCGATGCCGGACGCAATCGCGAAACCAAGCAGGCCGATCAGGAAGGTGGCACGTCGGCCGAACAGGTCCCCGAGCCGGCCGCCGAGCATCAGGAGACTGCCGAAGGCCAGGGCGTAACCCGTGATGACCCACTGCCGGTCGCCATCACTGAAGGCGAGGTCCTGTTGCGCGGCGGGCAGCGCGATGTTCACGACGGTCGCATCGAGAGTGACCATGAGCTGCGCCACGCCCAGCACCACAAGCACCCACCAGCGCGCGGCATGTGAGCCTCGAAACCCCGGGTCTGCTTTTTCGGAGGCGGGGGCCGCGCGATCGAGAGCGGTAGTCATTTTTCCCCTTGCTGTTTTTAGGTCGAAGACCGGTGGAAACCGATCGGTTTCCACAATGCTGACAGATGGGAGCTCATGCCGCAATCCGTCGCCGCCTACATGTGTCCGGGGTCACCCCCTAGGTCGCGGGCGGGTGTGGAATCGACGAGGGCAAGTTCTTTCTGGTTCACGACTTCGCGGCAGGCCTGGCGCGCGAGAACGGCCTGGTAGACGTTCCCGCAGAAGTGCTGAAAGACCACCGGGGGACCGGCCTCACCGGCGAGATGACGGTCTCCGAATGCGCGAAGGGTCGCGACCATCGGATCAAGTGATTTGCCCGGCGTCAGTGAGGTGGTATTTGCACCACGGGGCGTTCCGTCGTGATGCACCTGGTGACCAGCTTGGCGGCTACGAGTCTGCGCAGTCGGGTGGTCAGGATTTCGCGCGGTGCGCCGGTGCGACGAATTGACTCGTCGAAGCGGTGGTTGTCGAGCAGCATCTCCCGCACCGCCAGCGACGTCCCCTTGGCCCCAACCAGCTCCAAGCTTCACGCGATGGGACAAGTGCGCACCGGTCACCACCGAGAAGGGCCCTCGCCATGGCTACAGCCGTCATCCTCGACGCCGTCCGCACGCCGCTTGCCAAAGGCAAGCCCGGCGGCGCCTACTCCGAGATGCAACCCCCGTCGACCTGCATGCGGCCGCACTCAGGGCGCTGGTCGAGCGCACGGGCATCGACCCCTCGGTGGTCGACGAGGTGATCAGCGGCGTGATAGGCCGGGTCGGTGAGCAGGCGGGCACGACGCGCGCTTCTCGCCGCCGGCTTTCCTGAGTCGGTCCCAGGGGTCACCGTCGACCGGCAGTGCGGCTCGCGCCAGCAGGCGTAGCATTTGCCGCGCAGGGTGTGATCGCTGATGCCTACGACGTCGCGATCGCCTCGGGGTCGAGTCGATGTCGCACGTCCCGATCGGCAGCCAGACGAGGGCAAGGACTTCGCGGGTCCCACGGTGGCTGCCCGCTATGCACCTTCCCTGATCCCTCAAAGCGTCTCCGCAGAGCTGATCGCTGCCCCGGTGGGGCTTCTCCCGCACGCAACTCGACGAGTTCGCGGCCGCCTCGCACGAATGAGTGTGCCAGTCTGAAATGGCCCCAGTTGGAGCCGTAG
>NZ_SSXI01000330.1 GCF_004803405.1 Nocardioides sp.
CGGCAGCCTCGACCTCGTGGTCGTGCTGGCGCCGGGCGGCTCCGACACCGGGACCGCCTCGGCGGTGGCCGAGGCGGCCCGCCGCGGCTGCCAGCTCGTGGTGGCGTGTCCGCCCGGGTCGATGGTCGCCGAGCACGCCGCCGGCCGATGGACCACGATCCTGCCGACCAGGACCGACGACCAGCTGGCCACCGCGGTCGCGATGCTGTCGTTCCTCCACCAGGTCCAGGTCGGTCCGGTGGCGGACTCGGAGGCGGTCGCCAACGCCCTCGACCAGGTCGCCATCGCCTGCTCGCCCGGCCGCGACATCTCGATCAACCCGGCGAAGATGCTCGCGATCTCGCTGGCCGACGCCAACCCCCTGGTCTGGGGAGGCTCGGTCCTCGGGGCCCGGGCGGCCCGACGGGTCGCGGAGTCGATCCGTCGCACCTCGGGGCGGACCGCGCTCGCCGGGGACGCGGAGCACCTGCTCCCGGTGATCGAGGCCGCGCGTCCGCGCAACGTCTTCGCGGATCCCTTCGCCGACGGCGCGGGCGACCGTCGCCCGGTGCTGGTGGTCCTCGACGACGGGACCGAGGACCCGGTGGCCCACGACCAGCGGCGTCGGCTCGACGAGGCGGCCCGTGCCGGTGACGTGCGCGTCGAGACGGTCACCGCAGACGTCGACGGGGAGGTGGCGCGCTACGCCTCCTTGCTGCTGCACGGCACCTACGCCGCGGAGTACCTCCGCCTCGGCCTGGTCGACGACTGACCGCGGCGGGGGAGTGAGCCGCGTCACCCCCGCCGTGTGTCCCCGGCTGCACCGGGTACCAGGCGGAGATGGCTGATCAGTCTGCGACCTCGCGGGACCCCTGGCTCGACAACGCCAAGATGGCCTTGATCCTGCTGGTGGTGGTCGGCCACGCCTGGGAGCTGCTGCCCTCCGACGGCCCCAGGGGTCAGCTGTACGACTTCCTGTACCTCTGGCACATGCCGGCGTTCGTCCTCATCTCCGGCTACCTCTCGCGCGGCTTCGAGTACGCGCCCAAGCGGATGTGGCAGCTGGTCCGGACGCTGGTCGTGCCCTACATCGTGTTCGAGGCGGCGCTCGCGCTGTTCCGCCTCTGGGTGGGAGGTGAGCGCCTCCAGGACCTGTTCACCGATCCGCACTTTCCGCTCTGGTACCTGCCCGCACTGGTCGTGTGGCGGCTGCTGACCCCGCTGTTCCGCCCGCTGTGGGGTGGGGTGATCGTCGCGGCCGGCGTCTCCGTGGCCGGCGGGTTCATCGACGGCGAGATGTCGCAGCTGATGGACATCGCCCGGATCCTCGGCTTCCTGCCGTTCTTCGTGCTGGGCCTGAAGGCCACGCCCGAGATGCTGGGCTGGCTCCGCGGCCGGTTCCCGGCCGCGGTGGGCCTCGGCGTCCTCGGGGTGCTGTGGCTCCTGGCGGGCAGCCTGGACCACTGGGCCGACGTTGCCTACCTCTACTACAGGCCGTACGACTACCTCGAGGCCTCGAACATCACGGTGATGCTCACCCGGCTGATGGTGGTCACAGCCGGCATGGTCGGGGCGGTCGCGTTCCTCACGCTGGTGCCGCGCTGGAACGGCTGGTTCGCGCGGATGGGCTCGGCGACCCTGATCGTCTACCTGTTCCACGGGTTCGCCGTGAAGGGTCTCGAGTACGCCGGCTTCTCGGACTGGGTCGACGGCCACACGTGGCTCGGACTGATGGCCGCCACCCTCAGCGGGGTCGCGATCACCCTCGGTCTCGCCGCCCCGCCCGTGCGCAGGCTCCTGCAGCACGTGGTCGACCCGTTCGGCACGGCCGAGAAGGAGGTGCGCGAGGCGGTGGGGCTCGCGGTCGTCGTCCAGGAGCAGGAGGAGGGTCCGGACGAGGCGCCGGCGGATGCCCATCAGGGTGCCCTGGCCGGGCGGTAGGCGCCTCCGCGCCGCCGACTAGGCTGCCGGCCATGCCCAGCACCGCACTCCGTCAGGGACCAGGCGCACCGGGGGTCACCCCGTGAGCGCCGGCCTCTTCGGCCTGCTCGACGACATCGCCGCGATCGCCAAGCTGGCGGCCGCGTCCGTGGACGATGTCGGCGCAGCCGCGGGCCGGGCCACCACGAAGGCTGCCGGGGTGGTCGTCGACGACACCGCGGTGACGCCGCAGTACGTCCACGGCGTCGCGGCGAACCGCGAGCTTCCGATCGTGAAGCGGATCGCGATCGGGTCGATCCGCAACAAGCTGCTGCTGATCCTCCCCGCGGCGCTGCTGCTCAGCCAGTTCCTGCCGGACCTGTTGCCGATCATCCTGATGCTCGGCGGCACCTTCCTGGCGTACGAGGGTGCGCACAAGATCTGGCACAAGGTCGCCGGGCACCACGACCACGACATCCCCGTGACGGAGATCAGTCCCGAGGCCGAGAAGGAGATGATCTCCGGCGCGATCCGGACCGACCTCATCCTCTCCGCGGAGATCATGGTGATCGCGCTCGACGAGGTCGCCGCCGAAAGCTTCTGGTCGCGGCTGGCGATCCTCGTGGTCGTCGCGTTCGCGATCACCATCGCGGTGTACGGCGTGGTCGCGGCGATCGTGAAGATGGACGACACCGGGCTGCTGCTGACGCAGCGGAAGTCCGGACTCGCGAAGAAGGTCGGGTACGGGCTGGTGGCAGCGATGCCCAAGCTGCTGGCGGTGATCTCCGTCGTCGGCACGGTCGCGATGCTGTGGGTGGGCGGCCACATCCTGCTGGTCAACGTCCACGAGGTCGGCTGGTGGGACGCGCCGTACGACTGGGTGCACGGCCTCGAGCACGACGTGGAGCACGCGGTCCACGGGTTCCTCGGCGCGACCCTCGCCTGGCTGGTCAACACCGGCATCTCGGCGGTGATCGGCCTCGTGGTCGGCGCGGCGGTGGTGGCGGTCGTCAGCGTCCTGCCGTTCGGCCGCGACAAGGCGGCGCCTGAGCCGGGGTCCGTCGAACGACCGGTGAAGCCCGGCGCGACGCCTCCGGCCGACGCACACTAGTCGCTCGCCTCCTGCCGATGATTCCCGCGGCGGAGAGCCCCGCTTGTAGGGTGGTGAAGGCCATGCGCGGGAGATCCCGGAAGAGCGCAGATGCGCCGCAGGACCACTGACACTCGAGCTTCGAGGACCAACATGGACTACAAGGTTGCCGACCTGAGCCTGGCCGAGTACGGCCGCAAGGAACTCTCCCTGGCCGAGCACGAGATGCCCGGCCTGATGTCGCTGCGCGAGCGCTACGGCGACAGCCGGCCGCTGGCCGGCGCGCGGATCGCGGGCTCGCTCCACATGACCATCCAGACCGGTGTGCTCATCGAGACGCTGGTCGCGCTCGGCGCCGACGTGCGCTGGGCCTCCTGCAACATCTTCTCCACCCAGGACCACGCGGCCGCCGCGGTCGTCGTCGGCCCCGACGGCACCGTCGACAACCCGCAGGGCACTCCCGTCTTCGCCTGGAAGGGCGAGACCCTCGAGGAGTACTGGGACCTCGCCGAGAAGGTCTTCGACTTCGCCGACGAGGCCGGCAACAAGGTCGGACCCAACATGCTGCTCGACGACGGTGGTGACATCACCCTGCTCGTCCACAAGGGCGTCGAGTTCGAGAAGGCCGGAGCGGTGCCGTCGCAGGACAGCACCGACAACGAGGAGTACAAGGAGGTCCTCCGGGTCCTCGCGCGCTCCCTCGACAACGACCCGCAGCGCTGGACCAACATCGCCAACGGCATCAAGGGCGTCTCCGAGGAGACCACCACCGGCGTGCTCCGGCTGTACGACCGGTTCAAGGAGGGCTCGCTCCTCTTCCCGGCGATCAACGTGAACGACTCGGTCACCAAGTCGAAGTTCGACAACAAGTACGGCTGCCGTCACTCGCTCATCGACGGCATCAACCGCGCCACCGACGTCATGATCGGCGGCAAGGTCGCGGTCGTCTGCGGCTACGGCGACGTCGGCAAGGGCTCCGCGGAGTCGCTGCGTGGTCAGGGCGCTCGCGTCATCGTCACCGAGATCGACCCGATCTGCGCGCTGCAGGCGGCGATGGACGGCTACGAGGTCAAGCGCCTCGAGTCGGTCGTCGAGACTGCCGACATCTTCATCACCACGACGGGCAACTTCGACATCATCCGCGTCGAGCACTTCGAGAAGATGAAGCACCAGGCGATCGTCGGCAACATCGGCCACTTCGACAACGAGATCAACATGGCCGGCCTCGCGAAGATCCCGGGCATCGTCAAGGACGAGATCAAGCCCCAGGTCCACCAGTGGATCTTCCCCGACGGGAAGAAGATCATCGTCCTGTCCGAGGGCCGGCTGCTGAACCTCGGCAACGCGACCGGCCACCCGTCGTTCGTCATGTCGAACTCGTTCACCAACCAGGTCCTGGCCCAGATCGAGCTCTTCACCAAGACCGACAAGTACCCGGTCGGCGTGTACGTCCTCCCGAAGCACCTCGACGAGGAGGTCGCGCGCCTGCACCTCGAGGCGCTCGGTGTCGAGCTGACCGAGCTCACCCAGGAGCAGGCCGACTACCTCGGTGTCCCGATCGAGGGTCCGTACAAGTCCGAGCACTACCGGTACTGAGACATCGACCCGAAGCCGGCACTCCACGCGGGTGCCGGCTTCGGTCGTCCCCGCGCCTAGGATTGCGCCCATGAGCCAGCCCGCCGGCGCGCAGTCGTACCAGACGAAGGGACGTGTCCTCGTCGTGGACGACGATGCTCCCCTCGCGGAGATGCTCAGCATCGTGCTCGGCCAGGAGGGGTTCGAGAGCCGGGTGTGCGCGCACGGTGACGCCGCGCTCGCGGAGTTCCGCGACTACCGCCCCGATCTGGTGCTGCTCGACCTGATGCTGCCCGGCAAGGACGGCATCGACGTGTGCAAGGAGATCCGCGCCGAGTCCGGCGTGCCGATCGTGATGCTGACCGCCAAGGGAGACACGGTCGACGTCGTCGTGGGTCTGGAGTCCGGTGCCGACGACTACGTGGTCAAGCCGTTCAAGCCCAAGGAGCTGGTGGCGCGGATCCGTGCCCGCGTACGACGGACCGACTCGGTCGCACCCGAGACGCTGACCATCAAGGACATCGTCATCGACGTCGCCGGGCACTCCGTGACGCGTGGGCACGAGGAGATCTCGCTGACCCCGCTGGAGTTCGACCTGCTGATGTGCCTGGCTCGCAAGCCCGGCCACGTCTTCACCCGGCAGGTGCTGCTCGAGGAGGTCTGGGGCTACCAGCACGCCGCCGACACCCGGCTGGTCAACGTGCACGTCCAGCGGCTGCGGTCGAAGGTCGAGCACGACCCCGAGCGACCGGAGGTGGTCCTCACGGTCCGGGGGGTCGGCTACAAGGCCGGCTCCGCCTAGGCTCCGGCGCCCCATGGTCGGGACAAGCGGGCACTTCTGGGCAGGCCTCACGCCCGGGCTCCGCCGCGCACTGACGTTCTGGCGTCGGTCCATCCAGGCGCGCGTGGTCGTGAGCACCGTCGTGCTGTCAGCTGTGATCGTCAGCGGGGTCGGCTGGATCCTGCTCCAGCAGACCCGGGAGGGCCTGCTCGACCATCGCGTCGACGTCGTCCTCGGTGAGGTCGACGCCGAGATCGGAGATGCTCGAGCCCGCCTGGACGCCGCGTCCGGCACCGAGGTCAACGCCAGCCGCCAGCAGCGCGACCTGGTCGACCCGATCATCGACCGCGGAGAGAGCCGCGGCTACAGCGTGGTCCTCGCCGGCCCCGAGGGCGAGGACGTGCCGCTGCGTGAGGGTGGCGGCGAGTACACCAGCGGACTGGACCTGCGCAGCGTGCCCGAGGCGATCGAGGCGCACTTCGACGGCGTCAACCGGACCACCGCGTGGAGCTACACCGAGATCGTCCGGACCGCCGAGGACGGCCAGGCACGGACCGACCCCGGCATCATCGTCGGCTCGCAGGTGCAGCTGCCCTCGGACGGCAACACCTACACGCTGTACTTCCTGTTCCCGCTGACCGCGGAGGAGGAGACCCTCGGTCTGGTGACCCGGGCGCTGCTCACCGCTGCCGGTCTGCTGGTCGCGCTCGTCGCCGGCCTGACCTGGCTGGTGACCCGCCAGGTCGTGACCCCGATCCGGATGGCCCGGCGCGTCGCGGAGCGGCTCGCGGCCGGGCGGCTGCAGGAGCGGCTCGAGGTGGTGGGCGAGGACGACATCGCGCGCCTCGCCTACTCGTTCAACCAGATGGCCAGCAACCTGCAGCGCCAGATCCGCCAGCTCGAGGAGCTGAGCTGGGTGCAGCGACGCTTCGTCTCCGACGTCTCACACGAGCTGCGAACCCCCCTGACCACCGTGCGCATGGCGTCCGACGTGCTGCACGACGCCCGCACGAACTTCGACCCGACCACGGCCCGGTCCGCCGAGCTCCTCCAAGCCGAGCTCGACCGGTTCGAGAACCTGTTGGTCGACCTGCTCGAGATCAGCCGGTTCGACGCCGGGGCCGCCATGCTGGACACCGAGGACGTCAACCTGGTCGACGTCGTGGACCGCGTGGTCGACGCCGCCCGCCCGCTCGCCGACCAGCGGGGGGTGCGGGTGGTCGTGGAGCAGCCCGTGGAGCCGGTTCGTGCGGAGGTCGACGTACGACGCGTGGAGCGCATCGTGCGCAACCTGGTCGTCAACGCGATCGACCACGCGATGGCCGACGACCCGACCGAGGCGGTCGTCGTGCGCCTCGCATCGGACGAGGGCGCTGCCGCGATCACCGTCCGCGACCACGGAGTCGGCCTCGCTCCCGGCGAGTCAGCCATGGTGTTCAACCGGTTCTGGCGCTCGGACCCGGCGCGGGCGAGAACGAGCGGCGGCACGGGTCTCGGTCTCGCCATCGCCCAGGAGGACGCGCACCTCCACGGCGGTTGGCTGCAGGCGTGGGGTCGTACCGGCCAGGGCGCCCAGTTCCGGCTCACCATTCCGCGACACGCGGGCGCCGCCCTGCGTCACAGCCCGCTGCCGCTGACCCCGGAGGACGCGCTGTCCAGCGACGCCGCGGTCGTGACCGGTCCGGCCGACGCCGTCCGGACCGAAGAGGGGACTCGCTCGTGACGCGCCTGGTCGCCCTGCTGATCGCCCTGCTCGCGGCGACCACGCTCGCCGGCTGCATGGACCTGCCGGACGAGGGCCCCGTCGTCGAGTCGGGCGTGACGGAGGAGCGGGACGGACGACGCGCCAGCGGGATCGACGCCCGTCCGCCGGCTGACGGTGCCTCCCGCACCCAGGTGGTCACCGGGTTCCTCGACGCGATGACCGCCTGGCCGATCCAGACGAGCGTGGCGAAGGAGTACCTCACCGAAGAGGCCGCGGAGCAGTGGAACCCCGAGCGGGAGACCATCGTCTACGGCGACTCGCTCCCGGCGCGGGAGGTCGGGGGCGAGGTGACCGTTCAGCTCACGGACGCCGACGGGCTCGACAGCATCGGCAGCTGGCGGGGTCCGCTGCCCGAGAGTGAGCTCACGCTGCAGTTCCAGGTGACCGTCGAGGACGGCGAGTACCGGATCTTCCAACCGCCAGACGCGCTCGTGGTGCCGGCGTCGTGGTTCCAGCAGCGCTACCGCCAGGTCTCGCTCTACTACTTCGATCCGGTGGCGCAGATCCTCGTCCCCGAGCCGGTCTTCGTGCCGGTGGGCGACCAGCTCGCCACCACGCTTGTCTCGGCACTGTTGGACGGGCCGCCGCCGCGAGCGAGCGGTGTCGTGCGCACCTTCATCCCGGCGGGCCTCAGCGTCGGGCTCTCCGTGCCTGTCGACGACGAGGGGGTCGCCGACATCACGCTCGTCGGCGACGCGCCGCTGGTCTCGCCCGAGGAGGCGGAGCTGATGCTCGCCCAGCTGGCGTGGACGCTCAAGCAGGACACCGCGATCACTGCGGTGCGGGTCACCATCGGTGACGCCGACCTCCCGCTGCCGGGCGGCGCATCGACGTACTCCGTCGACTCGGCCCAGGACTTCGCCCCGTCGGGCGCCGGCGCCACCACCCTGCTCTTCGCGCTGAGCGGCGGTCGGCTGCTGTGGGGGAGCAACGACAGCCTCCTACCGGTCACCGGGCCCTTCGGCGGCCTCGGCCTCGGCATCGTGTCGGTCGCCGCCCGCCCGGACGGCGAGCTCGTCGCCGCCGTGGACCGCGACGGGACACGGGTCCGCGTGGCGCCCGTGCGCGACGTCCCCGAGGGGGCCCGGCCGCAGACCGTGCTGAGCGGCGGCACCCGCTTCGCACGGCCGACCTGGGACGACGCCGGTCGACTGTGGCTGCTCGACCGGCGCCGCGGGGGCGCGGTGGTGTGGCTGGTCGAGGACGGCGTCGCCCGTGAGGTCCGGGTCCGCGGCGTGACCGGCGAGCGGGCGCACCAGCTGATCGCGTCCCGCGACGGCACTCGCCTGGTCTCCGTCGTCCGCACGTCCGAGGGAGACGAGGTCCTCGGAGCGCGCGTGGTGATCGGCAGCAGTGGCCGGGTCGCGCGGGTGCGGGAGCCGTTCGTCATCCGCCCGGCCGAGGACACGCGGATCGTCGACGTGGCATGGACCAGCCCGATCCGGGTCGCGTTGCTGACCCCGACGTCGCCGCGAACCCTCTACGAGGTCGACATCGTGGCGGCGGACGGAGCCGCGGTCGCCATCGACACGCTGTCCACCATCGTCGCGGGTCCCGTTCTCGGCATCGCCGGCACGCCCACACCCGAGGCGCCGACCTTCGCGGTGTTCGGCGACCACTACCTCGACGTGGTCACCCAGGAGCAGTACGACACCGGGCCGGCCCCGATCAGCCAGCTGGACTACGCGGGGTGACCGGGGCCCCGTGGACTGTCCACAAGCCCGCGCCGGCTCGTTGCCGGTCGGCCCGCCCGCTGCTGGGCTGGCCCCGTGCGCCTGCTGCCCCTGCTCACCGACGGCTTCACCGACCTGGTGCTGGGCTCCGCCTGCGTCGGGTGCCGGCGACCAGGCAGGCCCCTGTGCACCGGATGTCGGGCCGCCCTCCCCGAGGCCGCGGCGACCGCGTGGCCCACGCCGACGCCGCCGGGCCTCGTCCCGCCGTACGTCACGGGTGCCTACGACGGCCTCCTGCGCGCCATGGTGCTGGCGCACAAGGAGCGGCAGGTCCTGGCGCTGACCCGTCCGCTCGGCGACCTGCTGGCGCACTCGGTCGGCGCGGCGCTACAGACGGCCGCCGGCCCGGACCACCCGGTCATCCTCGTCCCGGTCCCGTCCCGGGCCGCGGCGGTTCGCCGGCGCGGCCACGACCCGACCGCGGCGATGACCCGCGCGGCTGCCCGGGTCCTCCACCGGCAGGGGCGAGAGGCGAGGGTCGCGCGGCTGCTCAGGCTCCGCCCCGGCGTCGTTGACCAGGCCGGGCTGGACGCCAGCCGACGGGCCGCGAACCTGGCTGGCTCGATGGCCGCTCCCAGTGCCGTCGTACGACGGCTGGGGCGGCGGGTGCCCCACGCGCACGTCGTGGTGTGCGACGACGTGCTGACCACGGGGGCCACGCTCCGGGAGGCACAGCGGGCGCTCGAAGCGGCCGGCCTCACGGTTGTGGCGGCTGCCACGGTGGCGGCGACTCGGCGGCGGCGGGCGCCACCCGGATCGCCCCCAGCCCTTTCGTGGACCCCTGGAACGGACTAACGTCTCATCATGGAGTCCGCCCGGGTCCGTGGTTGCGCCGCACTGGCTGGGCAGGCGCCCGACCGGATGCGGCAAGCCGATGCCAGTCGCAGGCGAAACGGTCCACGTAAGTCGACGTTCGCGTCGACGATCACGGTGCGGCTTAGTCGTAAGTCCTGCCTCGGACCTGACGTCAGACACGTCCGGCCCCGGGAGAAGGCCATCAGTGGCAGCAAGCTGCGAACGCCTCAGCAGGCGGGTGTGGGGACGAAGACCAGGTCGGCCGGGCGGACTCCTGCCTTCTTTGCCGCGAGCGCGTCTCCGGCGCAGAGTGGGCGAGCCGGCTCGCCGGCGGTGCCTTCGCGCCGATCGCTCGACTCACCGAGCACCCTCGAGGACGTCCCGGCTCGGGTCGGGAAGCACCATCAACCAACATGTGGAGGTAACGATGGACGTTGTGGTCACCGGACGGCACTGCGAGATCTCGGACCGGTTCCGAGCGCACGCCGCCGAGAAGCTGGCGAGGCTCGAGAAGCATGACCACCGCATCATGCGGGTGCACGTGGAGGTCGACTGCGAACCGAATCCCCGACAGCACGACCATTCCGTCCACGTGGAGCTCACGGCCTACTCGAAGGGCCCGGTGATCCGCGCCGAGTCCGCAGCCGACGACAAGATGGCGGCGCTCGACCTCGCCCTCGACAAGATGGCGGCCCAGATGCGGAAGGCGTCCGACAGGCGGCGCGTGCACCGCGGGCGTCGTACGCCGGTCTCCGTGGGACGCGCGCTGTCCGACGTCCCGGTCGACGGCGTCGACGAGGCGCTCGCCGCCGCCGACACGGTCGAGGAGCGGCAGGTCGGCCCGATCACGGTCACCGGAGACGGTCCGCTGGTCGTCCGTGAGAAGACCCACCCCGCGAGCCCGATGACCTTGGACCAGGCGCTCTACGAGATGGAGCTGGTCGGCCACGACTTCTACCTGTTCGTCGACAAGGAGAGCGAGCGCCCGTCCGTCGTCTACCGCCGCAAGGGCTACGACTACGGCGTGATCTCGCTCGACCTCGGCGATCGGGGAGCCTGACCGGGGCGACCAGATCCCGGACCCTTCCGGGGCGGGGCGGGACCTGAGCCGGGTCTCCATGCCATGATGCCGGTGTGGCGAGTGGGAACGAGCCAGTCCGAGTGCTTGTGGTCGACGACCAGGAGCTCTTCCGCCGCGGTCTGACGATGCTGCTGGGCATCGAGGAGGGGATCGAGGTCGTCGGCGAGGCCGGCGACGGCGTCGAGGGCGTCGAGCTCGCGGTGAGCACGGTGCCCGACGTCGTGCTCCTCGACGTGCGGATGCCCAAGAAGTCCGGGATCGAGGCCTGCGTCGCGATCAAGGAGGCGGTCCCGATGACGAAGATCATCATGCTGACCGTCTCCGACGAGGAGGCCGACCTCTACGAGGCCGTCAAGAGCGGTGCCTCGGGCTACCTGCTGAAGGACTCCTCGATCGAGGAGGTCGCCCAGGGCGTCCGGGTCGTGGCCGACGGCCAGTCCCTGATCAGCCCGTCGATGGCGGTCAAGCTCATCGACGAGTTCAAGACCATGTCGGCGCCCGACCGTTCGGCGGGCACCGCGCTCAAGCTCACCGACCGCGAGCTCGAGGTGCTGCGGCTGGTCGCGAAGGGCCTCAGCAACCGTGACGTCGCCCAGGCCCTCGCGATCAGCGAGAACACGGTGAAGAACCACGTCCGCAACATGCTGGAGAAGCTGCAGCTGCACTCCCGGATGGAGGCGGTCATGTACGCCGTCCGGGCCAAGCTGGTCGACCTGGACTAGTTGAGCTTGCGCGAGCGCGTCTTCGGCGTAGGGCGGGCAGCAAGCTGTCGGAGGACGCCTCTCGCCGCGCTGCCGCGCTGAGATGTCGGCGCGCTCTCCTAGGGTGACGCCCGTGGGATCCACCCAGTCGCTGTCGCGCGCCCAGGCCCGCCGCATCGCGCTCGCCGCCCAGGGCTTCGCCGACGCTCCACACGCCGCGCCGACGATGCGCACCTTCGCCCGCACCCTCGCGCGCACCGGGGTGTTGCAGGTCGACAGCGTCAACGTGCTGCAGCGGGCGCACTTCATGCCCCTCTACTCCCGGATGGGACCCTACGACCCCGACCTGCTGCGCCGCGCCGCGTCCGGACCGACACGGCGGGTGGTGGAGTACTGGGCCCACGTCCAGGCCTTCATGCCCGTCGAGCTGTGGCCGGCGATGGAGTTCCGCAGGCGGCACTACCGCGAGCAGCGCGGCAAATGGTGGAAGTCCGTCGACGAGGACCACTCGCAGGAGGTCCTCGAGGAGGTACGACGCCGCGGCCGGCCGGTCACCGCGCGCGACCTCGACGACGGGTCGCCCCGGGCCCGCGAGCACTGGGGCTGGAACTGGTCACAGGCCCGGGTGGCGCTCGACTACCTCTACATGTGCGGCGAGGTGGCCGTCGCGGGGCGCAACGGCCAGTTCGAGGTGCAGTACGACCTGCCTGAGCGGGTGCTGCCGGCCGAGGTGCTGGCGGTGCCCACGCTGTCGGCGGCCGACGCGCACGTCGAGCTGGTGCGCCGCGCGGCGCGGTCCCACGGGGTCGCGTCGGCCAACTGCCTGGCCGACTACTACCGGATCCGGGTCGGCGAGGCGAAGGTCGCCGCGGAGGCGCTGGTGGCCGCCGGCGAGCTGGAGCGGGTCAGCGTCGAGGGCTGGTCCCGTCCGGCGTACCTGCACCGCGACGCCCGGCTGCCGCGCCGGATCGCGGCCCGCGCCCTGCTCAGCCCGTTCGACCCCGTCGTGTGGGAGCGAGCGCGGGCCGAGGCGCTCTTCGACTTCTTCTACCGGATCGAGATCTACGTCCCCGCCCACGAGCGGGTGCACGGCTACTACGTCCTGCCGTTCCTGCTCGGCGACCGCATCGTCGCCCGGGTCGACCTGAAGGCCGACCGGGCCAGTGGCCGCCTCCTCGTGCCCGCCGCCTTCGCCGAGCCGCACGCCCCCGCGGAGACCGCCGCCGAGCTGGCGTCCGAGCTGGAGCGGCTGGCGGGGTGGCTGGGTCTGGATGTGATCGAGGTCGGCACGAAGGGCGACCTGGCTCCAGCGCTGGCGGCAGAGGTCGACGCGCCCATGGCCTCCTGAGCCAGGGACGGCGATCGACCGGTCTCCCAACCGGAGGTGGTGCGTGGGCGTGCGGCGAGGGTCGATAGTTTGTCCCGGTGACCCAACGCACACTCGTCCTCATCAAGCCCGACGCGGTCCGGCGCGGCCTGGTCGGCAGCGTGCTGACGCGCTTCGAGGCCAAGGGGCTGAGCATCGTTGCCATGGAGCAGCGGCACATCGACGCCGCCCAGGCCGACGCCCACTACGCCGAGCACGTGGAGCGTGACTTCTACCCGCCGCTGCGTGACTTCGTGACGAGCGGGCCGATGGTCGCGCTGGTGCTCGAGGGCGACGAGGCGATCGAGGTGGTCCGCGGTCTCAACGGCGCCACGGACGGACGCAAGGCCGCGCCCGGCACCATCCGGGGCGACCTCTCGCTCTCCAACCGCGAGAACCTCGTGCACGGGTCGGACTCCCCGGAGTCCGCGAAGCGCGAGATCGCGCTCTGGTTCCCCAACCTCTGACGGCCCTTCCGCGAGACCTCCCTCGGCGTGCCTGCACGCCATCGGGCCGCGGCTTCCTTACGCTCGCAACCGGAGGCCGCCGTGTCCGTGCGCCCGGTGGTCGCCCCGGTGCACTCCCTGGAGTGACCCGGCTTCCCCGAATGCGCACGAGCGGATCCGCCGACCTGGGTGGGTCCGGCGACGCTTTGCGAGGCATGCGTGAGGGCGAACTCGATCATCGGCCGGGACATGGCCGTCGACCTGGGCACGGCCAACACCCTCGTCTACGTCCGCCGACGCGGCGTCATGCTGGACGAGCCCAGTGTGGTGGCGCTCAACGACTCCACCGGTGAGGTGATCGCGGTCGGGCACGAGGCGAAGCAGATGCTGGGCCGCACCCCCGACAACATCACCGCCCTCCGGCCGCTGCGCGACGGCGTGATCGCCGACTTCGAGGCCACCGAGCAGATGCTGCGGCACTTCATCGCCCGCGTGCACCGACGCCGCTACTTCGCCAAGCCCCGCATGGTCATCTGCGTGCCGAGCTCGATCACGCCGGTGGAGCAGCGCGCCGTGAAGGAGGCCGGCTACCAGGCCGGCGCCCGCCGGGTCTACGTCGTCGAGGAGCCGATGGCGGCGGCGATCGGCGCCGGGCTGCCCGTGCACGAGGCGACCGGAAACATGATCGTCGACGTGGGGGGCGGCACGACGGAGGTGGCCGTGATCTCGCTCGGCGGCATCGTCACCTCCCTCTCGATCCGCACGGCCGGCGACGACATCGACGCCGCGATCATCGCGTGGATGAAGAAGGAGCACGGCGTGATGCTGGGCGAGCGCACGGCCGAGGACGTCAAGATCACGCTCGGCTCCGCCTTCCCGCGGCCCGGTGAGCCCGAAGGCGAGGTCCGTGGGCGGGACATGGTCACCGGACTCCCGCGCACCGTGAACGTCACGAGTGCCGACATCCGCCAGGCTCTCGAGGAGCCGCTGCACGCGATCGTCGACGCCGTGCGAGTGACCCTCGACCAGACGCCGCCCGAGCTCTCCGGCGACATCATGGACCGCGGCATCGTGCTCACCGGCGGTGGTGCGCTGCTGCGCGGCCTCGACGAGCGGATCCGCCACGAGACGGGCATGCCGGTCCACGTGGCCGACGACCCGCTGGTCTCGGTGGCGATGGGCGCCGGTCGGTGCGTCGAGGAGTTCGAGGCCCTCCAACAGGTGCTGGTCACCAACCCTCGGCGGTTCTGATGGCCATCGACACGCGGCCGGTCCGCCCGGCCCAGCAGGCCCCCGCTCGCCGTACGTCCGCGCAGCGGGACCCCGAGACCGACCGGGGCCGTCCCTCGCGCGCGCTGGTCCTCGCGCTGGTCCTGGCCTGCACGACACTGATGGTCCTCGACCGGGCCGGCGGCGAGGACTCGCCGGTGCAGCCGGTCCGTCGCATCGTCGGCGAGGTGATCGGCCCGGTCCAGGCCGCCGCCGCCACCGTGGTCCGCCCGGTCGCGGGGATCCCCGCCGCCCTGCGCAGCAACGGCTCGCTCCACCACGACGTCGCCGCGCTCGAGGCCGAGAACGCCGAGCTGCGCAACCAGCTCACCAAGGCGGGGTACGACGAACACCGGCTCGGGCAGCTCGAGGGACTCCGCGCCGTGGCGGGCGACCTCGGCTACGCGCTCGTGCCGGCCCGGGTGATCGCGATCGGACCGGCGCAGTCGTTCTCCAGCACGGTCACCCTCGACGCCGGCTCCGACGCCGGCCTGCGGCCCGACATGACCGTCGTCGCGGCGGAGGGACTGGTCGGCCGGATCACCGCGGTCACCAACCACACCGCCACCGTGCTGCTCATCGTCGACGCCACGTCGGCCGTCGGCGGCCGGATCGGCGACAACCTCGAGCTCGGCTTCGTCCGTGGTCACGGCACCCTCGGCACCGATGACCGGCTCGAGCTCGAGCTCGCCGACCGCAACGTCGTCCCGAAGATCGGCCAGGGCGTCGTGACCTGGGGCAGCGAGGGTGGCGCGCCCTACGTCGCGGGCGTTCCGATCGGCAAGGTCGTCAAGGTATACGAGTCCCTGCGGGAGACGTCCTACCGCGCGGTGATCGAACCGGGCGTCGACTTCACCTCGCTCGACCTGGTCGGGGTGGTGGTGCCCTCCGGCACCGAGGGCCGCGTGATCGAGGCCGACGGGAGCCTCCAGTGAGGGCGGGGTCCGCGGGCCGCCTGCTCGCCGTCATCGTCGCCGTGGTCGGCGCCCTGGTGCTGCAGGTGACGGTGCTGCCGCACTTCGCGTGGCGCATCGGCGGGCTCGGCGTCGTCCCCGATCTGGTCCTGCTCGTCGTCGTCGCGACGGCGATCGCCACCGACACCCGGTTCGCGACGCTCGCCGGCTTCGGCGCGGGGCTGCTGCTGGACGTGGCTCCACCCGCCGACCACGTCGCCGGCCGCTGGGCACTCGCGCTGATGGTGGTCGGGTACGTCGTGGGTCGGCTGGTGCACGACAACACCGCCGACGTCGGACGGTTCGAGCCGGAGTCGGTGCGCCGTCCGCCGGTTCCCCTGATGCTGGCCGCGGCCGCTGGCGGCTCGTTCATCGGGACCTCCGTCTTCGCCCTCACCGGCCTGCTGGTCGACGACGCGGCGGTGGCGGTCTCCGACCTGCTGCCGGTCGCGCTGGTCGCGCTGCTGCTCGACGTGATCGCCGCGCTGGCGGTCGTCCCGGCCACGCTCTGGCTCCACCGCAGGCTCGCCAGCGACGACCTCGGCGACCGAGTGCGGGTCCGGGCCTGATGGGCGCTCCGGCGGCGTCGCACCGCAGCCGCTTGCGGCTGATCGTCATCCAGACCCTCGTCTTCTCGCTGCTGGCGACCCTCGCCGCGCGGCTCTACTACCTGCAGGTCGTCTCGGGGGAGGAGTACCAGGGCCAGGCGGCCTCGCAGTCGGTCCGCGAGATCGTGGTGCAGCCGCAGCGCGGCCTGATCGTCGACGCGATGGGCCGCCCGCTGGTGACCAACCGGCTGACCTGGGTCGTCTCGCTCGACCGGACCCTGCTCGGCAAGATGTCGGAGCAGGACCGCACCACGCTGCTGCAGCGCACGGCGAAGGCGATCGGCATGCGGGTCAAGCGGCTCGAGGGCAAGCTGCTGCTCTGTGGCGACGCGGGCGCGGTGGCGGGGGAGTGCTGGAACGGGTCGCCCTACCAGCCGGTGCCGGTCGCCCTCGACGTGAAGGAGGCCGCCGCCCTGCGGATCCTCGAGCAGCCGGAGGACTTCCCCGGCGTGGTGGTGGACCGACAGAGCGTCCGGCAGTACCCCCAGCCGTACGGGGTGAACGCGGCCCATCTGCTCGGCTACAACAGCCCGATCACCAAGGACGAGCTGGAGGCTGCCGAGGCGTCCGGCGACAGCTCCGTCAACGGCGCCTCGGTCGTCGGCCGCGCCGGTGTCGAGAAGGAGTACGACGAGTGGCTGCGCGGGCAGCCGGGCTACCAACAGGTCGCGGTCGACTCGAAGGGGCGGGTGCGCGACGACGTGTCCGACCTGGAGGCCCAGCCCGGGGACACGCTGGTGACCTCGATCGACGCGAAGATCCAGGGTGTCGTGGAGAAGCAGCTCGCCGAGATGATCGCCATCGCGCGGCAGACCCGCGACAAGGTCACCGGCCGGAACTTCGAGGCCGACTCGGGCGCCGCCGTCGTGATGGAGGCGAAGACCGGCCGGATCGTGGCGATGGCCAGCCAGCCGACGTACGACCCGTCGGTGTGGGTCGGCGGGATCACCGACAAGCAGCTCGAGCGGCTCTACTCCGAGGCCGCGGGGACCCCGCTGCTCGGCCGCGCGACGCAGGGGCAGTTCGCGCCGGGGTCGACCTGGAAGCCGTTCATGACGTCCTCGGCGCTCACCCACGGCTACTCGCTCGACACGACGCTCCCGTGCGGCTCCTCCTTCCGGGTCGGCAACCGCGACTTCAAGAACTTCGAGTCCGGCGCCCACGGCATCATCGGGTTCGCCCGCGCGCTGGAGGTCTCCTGCAACACCTTCTTCTACCGGATCGGGTTCGACTACTGGAGGAAGTACGGCTCCGACGTCGACGACGTGAAGGCGAAGGACCCGCTCGTCGAGGGCGCGAAGTACTGGGGCTTCGGCAAGCGCACCGGCATCGACCTGCCGGGGGAGGCATCGGGCCGGATCGCGGACCGCAGATGGAAGCGGGAGTACTACGACTCCCAGAAGGACTACTACTGCGGGATCGCGGACAAGCCGCAGGACGAGGACACCAGCGACTTCGTCTACAAGTTCGCCCGCGAGTTCTGCATCGAGGGCTACGCCTACCGCGCCGGCGACGCCGTGAACTTCGCGATCGGCCAGGGCGACACGATCGTGACCCCGCTGCAGCTCGCTCGCGCGTACGCCGCGATCTCCAACGGCGGCACGCTGTGGGAGCCGCGGATCGGCAAGGCGATCGTCTCGCCGGACGGCGAGACGATCCGCGAGATCGAGCCGAAGAAGCAGCGCGAGCTGAAGATCCCCCAGCGGGTCCTGGACTACATCGACGAGGCGCTCAAGGACGTCGCCCGCACCGGCACCATGGCCTGGAAGCTCGGCGGCTTCCCGATCGACGACGTGCAGATCCGGGCGAAGACCGGGTCGGCCGAGGTCTACGGGAAGCAGTCGACCGGCTGGGTGGCGTCGTACACCAAGGACTACGTCGTGGTGATGATGATCAGCCAGGGCGGCACCGGCTCAGGCTCCACGGGCGACGGCATCCGCGCCATCTGGGAGTCGATCTACGGGATCGAGGGCGACCGGGTCCGGCGCGACAAGGCCGCGATCCCCGGTGTCACGCCGCCGGCCGCACTGCCCACCTTCGGCCGGGACGGCTCCATCCTGCCGCCCGCCCGCGATCCGAAGGAACGCCGATGAGCAACCGGATCCAGGCCACCCGCGCCACCGCCGCCCGGCCGCAGCGAGCCGCCTCCTCCCGCCGGGTCTCGCTGATGCGCTGGTCCGACATCGACCGCCCGCTTCTCGTCGCGGTGGTCGCGCTGTCGGTGATCGGCTGCTCCCTAATCTGGTCGGCGACCCTCGAGCGCGACGACCTGACAGGGGGAGACCCGCGCGCGTTCCTCTTCAAGCAGGTCGTCAACGTCGTGCTGGGACTCGGGCTGATGGCGATCGTGGTGATGACCGACCATCGCTGGGTACGAATCCTCGCGCCGGTCGCCTACCTGCTCGCCGTCACCGGTCTGGTGCTCGTGCTGGTCATGGGCTCGACGATCAACGGCTCGCGGTCGTGGCTGATCATCGGCGGGATGTCCTTCCAGCCCTCGGAGCTGGCGAAGCTCGCGGTGGTCGTCGGCATGGCGCTGGTGGTCGCCGAGCGGAGCGAGGGCCGCTGGCGGGACCGGGTGGGCACCGTCGACGTACTCCTCATGCTCGCGGTCGCCGGTGTTCCGGCGGCACTGATCCTAACCCAGCCCGACCTCGGCACGATGCTGGTGCTGACCGCGACCGTGTTCGGCGTGATCGCCGCGTCGGGGGTGCATCGGCGCTGGCTCGCGGCGCTCGCCGCCGGCGGTGTCGCGGCGGCCGCCGGAGCCGTGGCGAGCGGGATGCTCGAGCAGTACCAGATCCTCCGGTTCCTCGCCTTCACCGACCCCGGCCTCGACCCGAGGGGCGCCGGCTACAACGTCGAGCAGGCGCGGATCGCCGTCGGCAACGGCGGACTCTTCGGTCAGGGCCTCTTCGGTGGCTCCCAGACCCAGTCCGGCTTCGTGCCCGAGCAGCACACCGACTTCGTGTTCACCGTCGCCGGCGAGGAGCTCGGCCTGGTCGGCGCCACGCTGATCGTGGCACTGCTCGGCGTCGTGCTGTGGCGCGCGCTGCGGATCGCCGTGCGCACCGACGACGTCTTCGGCCGGATCGCCGCGGCCGGCATCGCCTGCTGGTTCGGCTTCCAGGCGTTCCAGAACATCGGCATGTGTCTCGGGATCATGCCGGTCACCGGTGTCCCGCTGCCCTTCGTGTCCTACGGAGGGTCCTCGATGTTCGCCTCGATGCTCGCCGTCGGGCTGCTGCAGAACATCCACCTCCGGACGTCGTCGGCCCCGGCGTCGCGGTTGACGCCCGCGAAGCGGGTCCTGGTCCGGGGATGAGCGACTTCCGCCGAGACCGGGTCGGGACTGCACTCGCTGGCACGAACCCCACGGTGCTCCGCCGTCTGCGCGCAGGCTTCGCCGTCGTCGGGGACTTCCAGCACCTGCCGGGCTACTGCGTCCTGATCACCGACACGCCGGGGGCGGACCAGCTGACCGACCTACCCCTGCGCGAGCAGCGGCTGTTCCTCGACGACATGGCCCTGCTCGGCCGCGCCGTGGCTGCGGTGTGCGGGCGTCGTGATCCGCAGTTCAGGCGGATCAACCTGGAGATCCAGGGGAACACCGACGCGTTCCTCCATGCGCACGTGACGCCGCGCTACGACTGGGAGCCGGTCGACGTCGTCGGCTGGCCGGCTGCCCTGTATCACTGGGCCGGTCGGGTGGATCCCGAGCAGCACATGCTCGGGCCACAGCACGACGAGCTGCGGGCGGAGCTGATTGCGGAGATCGACCAGGAGGTTTCGCAGATCGCCGGCTAAGGCCCGAGGGCGGTGCACATCGCCGGCCTGATCGAGCGCACCGCGGCGGAATCGGGCTCTGCGTGGCTCGGTCGTCATCTCGGTCGTCATCTCGGCCGTCATCTCGGCTGGCGTATCAGCGGACGTGCGCCGGCAGAGCCTGCTACATCCGCATGGTGGCGACGGCGATGGCGACGATGAGCAGCACGAGCGCGGTCAGGGAGACCGCGGCGAAGTAGATGCTGTGCATCCGCACGCCGTTGCCCTGTCCGTGCCGACGGGTGAGGTCGGCATCGTGGGAGGTGTCGGCTGACCTGGTGACGGTCTGGGGCGAGAGCAGGTGTCGCCGATGGCGCTCGGAGCTCGGTGTGAGGTCGTCCATGACTTTCGACTCCCAAGGCTGGTAGGGATCCGGCCCGTCCTCGGGCCGGGTGGTGGTGACCGTCCGCTGCGTGTGGGACGACAGTGATTCGGAGCGGACGGGGCCACCGCTTGCCGAGATCGGCACCCGGTTCCGCGTGACCCTCGGCGCCCCGGGCGTGCCGCGGTCCTGCTCAGTCCTCCAGCGGACCCAGGGACGGCCCGGCGACGAACCGCGCCGTCGGATCGGCGAGCACGTCCAGCTCCAGGACGACGAGCTCGTTGTGGCCGGGTCGCAGCACCGGCCCCGGCACGAAGAGGGTGCGCTGCGGCCCGCGCCGCCAGTAGCGCCCCAGGCAGAAGCCGTTGACCCAGGAGATGCCCTTGCCCCAGCCCGCGGTGTCGAGGAACAGGTCGATGGGGTGCTCGACGAGGAAGGTCGCGCGCCATGCGGTGGGCCCGACGCCCGGTCCACGGCCGTCCAGAGCGGCGGTCTCCCACAGCTGCGGCACCCGGTCGAGGTCGATGGCGAGGACCTCCCAGCCCGTGAGCGGCATCCCGTCGAGGAGTGCCGGCCCGATCAGCCCCTTGTGCTCACCGATGCGGGTGCCGTAGTTGACCCGGCCCTGGTCCTCGACGACCAGGTCCAGTCGGCCGCGCCCGCACGGCAGTGCGATCGCCCGTTCGTGATGCTCCCGCTCGAGGATGCCGACCGGTGCGCCGTCGAGGAGGACAGCAGCCCGGTCGCGGACCTCGCCGAGGCTCAGCACGGATGGCTGGTCGCCGCCGGGCAGCTCCGTCCGGTAGACGGCCAGTCGGACGTCCAGCTCGTCCAGCATCGGGAGCGACTCCCACCTGCTCCAGGAGCCCCAGCGCGCCGGGTCGTCGAGCAGCCGGATCGGCTCGCCCAGCGCGACCGCCTGCTCGGGGGCGGGGCCGGCGGCACCGGGGGTCTCGGCCGGCACCGGCGCGTAGTGGGAGAGGACCTCGCGGAACGCGAAGTACTTCGCGGTCGGGTTCCCGGCCTCGTCCAGCGGAGCGTCGTAGTCGTACGACGTCACGGTCGGCCGGTAGATGCCCTTGTCGTTGGCCCCGTTGGTCAGCCCGAAGTTCGTGCCGCCGTGGAACATGTACACGTTCACCGAGGCCCCCGCGGCGAGGAGAGCGTCGAGCTCCTCGGCGGCCTGGTCGACCGCGGTGGTGTGGTGCCGGCCTCCCCAGTGGTCGAACCAGCCGTCCCAGAACTCCATGCACATCAGCGGCCCGGTCGGTTGGTGCTGGCGCAGGGTGCGCAACCGGTTCTGGCTGTCGGAGCCGAAGGAGGCGGTGCGCAGCACCCCCTCGAGCCCGCCGGCGGCGAGCATCGCGTCGACCGGCTGGTCCACGGTGACCAGCGGAACGCCGATGCCGGCCCCCCGGATCATCTCCACGAGCGCCTGCAGGTAGGCCCGGTCGTCGCCGTACGCGCCGTACTCGTTCTCCACCTGGACCAGCAGAACCGGTCCACCCAGGTGGACCTGGTGCGGGTGCACGAGCGCCAGCACCTGGTCCAGGTACTTCTCGATCTCGTCCAGGAAGCGTGGCTCGTGGCTGCGGATCCCGACGCCCGGCTCGCGGAACAGCCAGGACGGAAGCCCGCCGTTGTCCCACTCCGCGCAGATGAACGGTCCGGGACGGACGATCGCGAACATGCCTGCCTCGCCCACCAGGCGCAGGAACCGAGCGAGATCGAGGATCCCGTCGGTGTCGAAGACACCGGGCCGAGGGCTGTGGGCGTTCCACGGCACGTAGGTCTCGATGGTGTTGAGGCCCATCAGCCGGGCCTTATCGATCCGGTCCGCCCAGTGGTCGGGGTGGACTCGGAAGTAGTGCAGTGCGCCGGAGAGGATCCGGAACGGCGAACCGTCGAGGACGAAGTCGGTCTCGCCGATCGTGAACTCGGGCATGCGTACCTCTCGCTCGCGCGGGACGGACAGCCACCGCTGCCCGCAGCACGGGGCTGCTCGCGGGGGCTGTCCGTCCCGTCAGTGGTCGATCAGTGCAGGCTCAGTCGACGCTGAAGCCCTGCTGGTTGCCGTACTCCACGAGCGCGTCCTGCCAGGAGACCAACCCGTCGTTGAGGTCGGAGTGGGTCTGGTAGGACTTGCCGACGGTGTCGCCGTAGATGCTGTTGGCGTAGAGCTGGTACGGCAGGTACTGCCAGCCCTCGACCACGTTGTTGGCTGCGTCGGTCAGCACCTGGTTGACCTGCTGGCCGCCGAAGTACTCGCTCTTCTTGTCGACGAACGCCGGGTCCTCCAGGTCGGCGACCGTCGCCGGGAAGCCACCGCTCGCCAGGAACGGCTCGACGCCCTCCTCGTGGTTGAGCCAGCGCACGAACGCCGCCGCCAGCGCCGGGTTCTTGCTCTGCTTCAGCACCGACTGCGTGCTGCCGCCGTTCTCGGCGGTCGCCGGCTCGCCGTCGTACGTCGGCATCGGGGCGACCCGCCACTTGCCCGCACCGTCGGGCACGGACTGCTCGAACACACCGGGTGCCCAGGCCCCGAGCGGGATGGTGGCGATCGTTCCGTCGCCGAGCGCCTTGAACCACTCCTCGGTCCAGCCCGGGATGTTGCAGGCCAGCTCGCCCTCGACGAGCTTGTTCCACACGCCTGTCCACCTCTGGGCGCCCTCGTCCTGCAGATCGATGGTGACCTGGTCGCCGTCGGTCTGGAACGGCGTGCCGCCGGCCTGCCAGATCATGCTGGTGGTGAACCCCGCGTCGCCGCTGTCGTTGGTGATGCACGCGGAGGGGTCGGCCGCCTTGAGCTTCTCGGCCGCGTCGACGTACTCGTCCCAGGTCGCCGGCACCTCCAGGCCGTGCTTGTCGAAGACCTGCTGGTTGTAGAACAGCGCCATCGGGCCGGAGTCCTGCGGCAGGCCGAACAGGCCGTCGCCGGCGTGCACGGACGCCCAGGTGGACGCGGTGTAGTCGTCGGCGTACTCGTCGAAGCCGTACTGGCGCAGGTCGACCAGGTTGCCCGGAAGCGCGAACTGGGGCAGGGCCTGGTACTCGACCTGGGCGACGTCCGGGCCGCCGGTCCCGGCCTTGATCGCGTTCTGCAGCTTCGTGTAGTGGTCGTTGCCGGTTCCGGCGTTGACCAGCTTCACGTCGACGTTCGGGTACTGGTCCTCGAACGCCGCCACCTGGGCCTCGGCGGACGGGGTCCACGTCCAGTAGGTGATGGTGCCGCCCTTCTCGAGGGCGGCATCGAGGTCCTCGGCCGAGCCCTCGCTCGCGCCGCCCCCGCCCTCCGACGAGCCGCAGCCCGCGAGGAGGGAGGCGGCGGTGAGAGCCGCCGCGGCAAGGGCGAGCCGGCGGCCTCTGCGCCCACTGGTGATCAACATGGCTTTCCTTTCACTTCACTGTTTGACGCTGCCCGCGGTCAGGCCGGACTGCCAGAACCGCTGAAGGAAGATGAAGATGATGACGAGCGGGACGATGGTCAGCAGGGATCCGGTGACCACGAGGTTGTAGACGGGCTGCGCGTTCGCGCCGATCGCCTGGCTACTCCACTGGGTGAGGCCCACGGTGAGCGGGTAGAGCTTCGGCTCGCTGAGCATGATCAGCGGCAGGAAGTAGTTGTTCCAGGTCGAGACCACCGCGAACAGCAGGACCGTGACGATGCCGGGGGCGAGCAGGCGCAGGGCGACGGTGAAGAAGATCCGGATCTCGCCGGCGCCGTCCATCCGCGCCGCCTCGAGCAGCTCCTGTGGGACGGCGTCGGCGGCGTAGACCCACATCAGGTAGAGCCCGAACGGGCTGATCAGCGAGGGGATGATGATCGCCCACACCGTGTTCGTCAGGCCCAGGTTGGAGAACATCAGGAACGTCGGCACCGCCAGGGCGGTGCCGGGCACGGCGACCGCGCCGATGATGACGGCGAACACGGCCTGGCGTCCGGGGAAGCGGAACTTGGCCAGGCCGTAGCCCGCCGCGGTGGCCAGCAGGGTGGCGCCCCCGGCACCCACGACGACGTAGAGCAGCGTGTTGCCGAGCCAGCGGAGGTAGATGCCGTCGTCGTAGGTCAGCGTGTCCCGGATGTTGCTGAAGAACGAGAAGTCGTCGCCGAACCACAGCCCCGGGCTCGAGAACAGGTCGTCCTGTGACTTGGTGGCGCTCAGCATCAGCCACACGAGGGGCACCAGCGTGTAGACCAGGTACAGCAGCATCAGGCCGGTGAGCAGCGGCGACCGACCCGGGGTCAGTCGTGAGGTGTGGGCGCGTCGCATCACTTCATCGCCTCCCGGGAGCCGCGCAGCTGGATGACGTAGGCGATCACCGCGGTCAGGAGACCCATGACGATGGCGACGGTCGCCGAGTAGTTGTACTGCTGCCCACCGAAGGACAGGTTGTAGGCGTAGAGGTTCGGTGTGTAGTACGTCGTGATGACGTTGGGTTCCAGGGTGCGCAGGATGTTCGGCTCGTTGAACAGCTGGAAGGTCCCGATGATCGAGAAGATGGTGGCGATGACGATCGCTCCGCGCAGTGCCGGGATCTTGATCGAGAGCACCGTCCGGAACGTCCCGGCGCCGTCGATGGCGGCGGCCTCGTAGACCTCCCCGGGCACCGTGCGCAGTGCCGAGTAGAAGATCAGCATGTTGTAGCCCACGAACTCCCAGGTCACGATGTTGGCGATCGACGCGAGCATCCAGCCCTGGCTGAGCGGTGCGATCGAGGTGCCGAAGAGCTGGTTGAGGTCCGCGGCGAGCCCGAAGTTGGTGCCGTAGATGAAGCCCCACATGAGCACCGCCACCACGCCCGGCACCGCGTAGGGCAGGAAGATGACCAGCCGGAAGAAGTTCGACGCGTAGAGCCGCGCGCTGTCGATGGCCAGCGCGGCAGCCAGGGCGAGACCGAGCATGATCGGCACCTGCACGACGAGGAACAGCAGGACGCGGAGCGCGCCGTCCCAGAACTTCTCGTCGGTGAACACCTCGAGGTAGTTGTCCAGTCCGACGAACTCCTTGGTGCCGAAGAAGGCCTGCTCCCGGAAGAGGCTCAGGTAGCCGGCGTAGGCGATCGGAGCCAGGAAGGTGAGCGCGAAGACCACCAGGAAGGGGCCGATGAAGAGCCAGCCCTTGGAGTCGCTGCGCGACCACCATCGCCGCCGGCCTGCCGGTGGGCGAGCGCCACGCTGGACGTTCTGGAGACTATCTCGCAGGGCCACGGTCCGGCCTCCTCTCCCTGCCGCAAGTCGGCTGCGACATGTTGACGTCAACAGGTACAGTGACGCACGACACATGTTGACGTCAACAGGCGCGGCGGAAAGGATCTAGTCCATGGGCACAGACAGCATCGCCGGGGGTCCGGGGCCGCGGCGAGGGGCCTCGCAGGCCGACGTCGCCCGGATCGCCGGCGTCTCGGGGCAGACGGTCTCCCGGGTCGCGAACGGCGCGCGCTACGTCGACGCGGCGACCCGGGAGCGGGTGCTGCTCGCCATGCGCACGGTCGGCTACCGGCCCAACCGGGCGGCACGTGCGCTTCGCACCGGGCGGTTCCAGAGCATCGGCGTGATCGCGTTCGAGCTCTCCAGCGTCGGCACCACCCACACGCTGGACGCGATCGCGGCTGCCGCCGTCGAGATCGGGTACGCCATCAACCTTGTGCCGGTCCTGGACGACACCGACGACGCGGTCCGGGCCGCGTTCAACCAGCTCGGAGAGCAGGCCGTGGACGGCATCATCATCCTGGTCGAGACGCACCGGCTCGACGGGGTCACCGTGCCGGAGGGACTGCCGGTCGTCGTGGTCGACTCCAGCGCGCAGTACGACTACCCGATCGTCGACAACGACCAGGCCCACGGTGCCCGCCTGGCCACCGAGCACCTGCTGGAGCTGGGTCACGAGACGGTCTGGCACGTCGCGGGCCCCGAGCTGTCCTTTTCCGCGCGGCGCCGCCGGACGTCGTGGCAGGCGACCCTCGAGGCCCACGGGCGGGTGGTGCCGCCCGTGCTGCCCGGCGACTGGTCGACCGGATCCGGCTACGAGGCCGGTCTCCGGCTGGCCGGCGACGAGCAGGTGACCGCCGTCTTCACCGCGAACGACCAGATGGCCCTGGGGCTGCTGCGGGCCCTGCACGAGCAGGGTCGCCGAGTCCCCGAGGACGTCAGCGTGGTCGGCTTCGACGACATGGAGGAGGCGGCCTACTTCTGGCCACCGCTCACCACGGTCCACCAGTCGTTCGACGAGGTCGGCCGCCGCGCGGTCGACACCCTGATCAGGGAGATCCACTCCACCGAGCACGAGGAGCAGGAGGGTCTGGTGCCGACCCGGCTGGTGGTTCGGGCCAGCACCGCCCCGCCACGGAGCACGACCGCATGAGCCGCCGACGCCAGCGGTGGGTGCGGTGGCCCGACTCCATGGCCATCGAGAGCGCTCGTGGCCCCCTCGGCTTCGGGGCGGACTACAACCCCGACCAGTGGGGCCGGGAGGTGTGGGACGAGGACGTCCGGCTGATGCGCCGGGCCGGCGTCAACATCGTCTCCCTCGGCATCTTCTCCTGGGCCCGCCTGCAGCCGGCCGAGGACTCATGGGACTTCACCTGGCTCGACGAGGTGATGGACCTGCTGCACGCCCACGGCATCGCCGTCGACCTCGCCACCGCGACCGCCTCGCCACCCCCGTGGCTGGGCGCCCAGCACCCGGAGATCCTCCCCGTCACGCGCACCGGCGAGACCATGTGGCCCGGCGCGCGGCAGCACTGGCGGCCTACGTCGCCGGTGTTCCGGCAGCACGCCCTCGCGGTCGTCGAAGCGATCGCCGGCCGCTATGCCAGCCATCCGGCGCTCGCCGCCTGGCACGTCTCCAACGAGCTGGGGTGCCACAACCTCTACGACTACTCCGACGACGCCGCGGCCGCGTTCCGCGTCTGGCTGGCGGAGAGGTACGGCGACCTCGACGTGCTCAACCACGCCTGGGGTACCGCGTTCTGGTCGCAGCGCTACAGCGACTGGGACCAGGTCCTGCCGCCGCGACTGACCCCCACGATCCCGAATCCCACGCACCAGCTGGACTTCAAGAGGTTCTCCTCCGATGCCCTCAAGGACTACCTGCGCGCCGAGCGCGGTGTCCTCGACCGGCTGACCCCTGACGTCCCGGTGACGACGAACTTCATGGTGATGTCCAACTTCAGCGGGCTCGACTATGCCGACTGGGCGGGGGAGGTGGACTTCGTCTCCAACGACCACTACGCGACGATCGACGGTCGTGGCCTGGACGAGCTGTCGTTCTCGGCGAACCTGACCAGCGGCCTCGCCGGTGGCCAGCCCTGGTTCCTGATGGAGCACTCCACCAGTGCGGTCAACTGGCGCGCGATCAACCCGCCCAAGGCCGACGGCGCACTCGTCAGGGACTCGCTCACCCATGTGGCGCACGGAGCCGACGCGGTCTGCTTCTTCCAGTGGCGACAGTCCGTGTCCGGCGCGGAGAAGTACCACTCCGCGATGGTGCCGCACGCCGGCGAGGACAGTGAGGTCTACCGGACGGTGGTTCGGCTGGGCGGGCACTTGGAGCGGCTCGCCCCCGTCGTCGGGTCGCGGCGGCAGCGGGCCCGGGTGGCGATCCTGTTCGACATCGAGTCGACCTGGACCCTCGACCTCGAGGCCAATCCGAGCTCCTCGCTGAGTCACCGGGAGGACGCGCTCGACTGGTACGCCGCATTCCTGGCGCTCGGAGTCCGCGCCGACGTCCTCCCGGTCGGGGCTCCGCTCCTCGGCTACGACCTGGTGGTGGCGCCGCTGGTGCACGTCATGCCGGCCGCGACGGCCGACCGGTTGAGGGACTTCGTGGAAGGCGGCGGCCACCTGGTCACGACGTACTTCTCCGGCATCGTGGACGAGAACAACCACGTGTGGCCCGGCGGCTACCCGGGGGCCCTGCGTGAGCTGCTCGGCATCCGCGTCGAGGAGCTGGCACCGCTCCTGGACGGTCAGGAGGTGGACCTCGACGACGGCAGCACCGGGACCCGGTGGACCGACCGGATCACCGCCACGGCACCGGACACGGAGATCCTCGCGACCTACCGGACCGGTCTGCAGGCCGGTCGGCCGGCGGTGACGCGACGTGCCGTGGCTGGAGGCTCCGCGACCTACGTCTCCACCCGTCTCGGTCCGGAGGGGCTCGAGCCCCTCGTGGGCAGGCTGCTCGACGCCGCCGGCGTGGACAGCGAGCTGCCCGGCGGGCTGCGCGGTCGGGTGGAGCTCACCATCCGCACCGACGACGAGCGGGAGTTCTGGTTCCTGGTCAACCGGACCGACGACGCGGTGGATCTCCGCGAGCTGGGCGACGTCGGCGAGCCCGTGCTGTTCTCGTCCGACGGCGATCCGGGTCACGACGCGTTGCCGGGCTCCGGGGTGGCCGTGTTCGCCCGCAGCCGCCGATGACCGACGTCAGCGGTCCCGCGCGGGTCTGGCTGGACGGGCGACGGGAGCGCGCCGCGCTCGACCGCCGCCTCTTCGGCAGCTTCGTCGAGCACCTGGGTCGCTGCGTCTACACAGGCATCTTCGAGCCGGGCCATCCCGCAGCCGACGAGCACGGGTTCCGCCGCGACGTGGAGGAGCTGGTCGACGAGCTCGGCGTGACGCTGGTGCGCTATCCGGGCGGCAACTTCGTCTCCGGCTACCGCTGGGAGGACGGCATCGGCCCGCGGGAGGAGCGGCCGCGGCGGCTCGACCTCGCCTGGCGGTCGGTCGAGACCAACCAGGTCGGCACCGACGACTTCCTCGGCTGGGCGGAGCGGAACCGCCTCGCGCCGATGATGGCGGTCAACCTGGGCACCCGCGGGGTCCAGGCGGCTGCCGACCTCGTCGAGTACTGCAACCTGCCGGCCGGTACGCACTGGTCGGACCTGCGCCGGCAGCACGGCCGGGACGCGCCGTACGACGTCCGGCTGTGGTGCCTGGGCAACGAGATGGACGGTCCGTGGCAGATCGGAGCCAAGACCGCGACGGACTACGGACGCCTCGCCGCGGAGGCGGGCAAGGCGATGAAGCTCGTCGACCCGACCCTCGAGCTGGTGGCCTGCGGCAGCTCCAACCACACCATGCCGACGTTCGGGTTCTGGGAGTCCGAGGTCCTCGAGCACGCGTGGGACGTGGTGGACCACATCTCGATGCACGCCTACTACGAGGAGGTCGACGGCGACCGGCGCAGCTTCCTGGCCTCCGGCGCCGACATGGACTCGTTCATCGACGGGGTCGCCGCGACCATCGACGCGGTCGCGGCCCGCAAGCACAGCAGCAAGCGGATCGGCATCGCGTTCGACGAGTGGAACGTCTGGTACCAGCGCCGGTTCAACGACGAGGGGCTGCCGCGGATCACCGAGGCCGGGCGGCTGCTCGAGGACGACTACAGCGCCCTCGACGCCGTGGTGGTCGGGGACCTGTTGATCTCGCTGCTCAACCACGCCGACCGGGTGCGGATCGCCTGCCAGGCCCAACTGGTGAACGTCATCGCCCCGATCAGGACCGAGGCGAACGGCGGGGCCTGGCGTCAACCGACGTTCCACCCGTTCGCCGCCGTGACCGCCGCGGCGCGTGGCGTCGTCCTGGCCACCGAGGTGGAGTGCGCCACCGTCGCCACCGACCGGTACGGCGAGGTGCCGACCGTCACGGCCGCCGCCACCCTCGACCCGGAGGCCGGTGCGTGGAGCGTCTTCCTCACCAACCGTTCGGCGAGCCCGACCGCGGTCCACCTCGAGCAGCGCGGGCTCCCCACGGCGCACCGGCTGTCTGCGCGCACCCTCACGGCTGATGCCTCGTCGGTGTCCGACACCGTGTTCACCGCAGCGGACGTCTCCCCAGGGCCCGGCGGCGCCCTGTCGGTCGTCCTGCCCGCGGAGTCCTGGACCGTCCTCGAAGCGAGCTGCGACGCGGTCGACGCCGCCCCGTCAGCGACCACGTGAGGTGAGGGCACGACCTCCTCGGTAGATCGACGACTTTCCCACTGACGCGACGCGCACACCAGGAGTCGTATCCCCATGTCCCAGACGCAGCCCGCCCGCGGCGTGCACCTCCGCCGCGGAGACACCAGCCTGGCGGTCCGCCTGGACTCCACCGAGCTCCCGTGCATCCTCCACTGGGGACCGGATCTCGGCGACCTCGCGGTGGAGCACCTGGCCGACCTCCTCCGCTCGCTGGAGATGCCGACCGACGACGGGGCGATCTACCAGCACTCGTGGGCGTCCGTGCTGCCGCAGCAGACCAGCGGCTGGGTCGGACGTCCGGGTCTGCTGGGCAGCCGTGGCGGTCAGGCCTGGGCCCTGACCTTCGACTCGGTCGACCACACGGTCACGGAGTCGAGCGAATGCACCCGGCTCACCAGCGTCGCACTGGACGCGTCGGCCGGGGTGGAGGTGACCACCGAGATCGAGCTGTTCGGCAACGGTCTGCTGCGACTGCGCGCCTGCGTGCGGAACCT
Source organism: Nocardioides sp. (assembly GCF_004803405.1). Classification (GTDB taxonomy): domain Bacteria; phylum Actinomycetota; class Actinomycetes; order Propionibacteriales; family Nocardioidaceae; genus Nocardioides; species Nocardioides vastitatis. The sequence goes on from NZ_SSXI01000330.1 coordinate 30,667, forward strand.
GGCGGAGACGCCCTATGAGGTGACGCTGCTCGAGCCGGCTCTGCCGGTGCCGGCCGAGGCCGACGAACTGCTGGACATGGCGGGGCGACACGCCCACGAGCGCACCCCCCAGCGCCACGCGTTCACCCAGGGGCAGCACGTCCGAGAGGCCTGGGGCGGACGTCCCGGCCACGACTCGGCCACCGTGCTGTGCGCCGGCCGGTCCGGGTTCGGCTTCCGGTCCGGTCGGGTCTGGGGTGTCCACCTCGGCTGGAGCGGCAACCAGGTGCTCTGCGCGGAGAGCTCCTTCACCGGCTGGAAGCTGCTGCGTGGAGGCGAGCTGCTCATGCCCGGCGAGATGGTGCTGGGTCACGACGAGACCTATGCCTCGCCGTGGCTCTACGCCTCGTGGGGGGAGGGGCTCGATGCCTTCTCCGGTCGCTTCCACGAGCACCTCAGGGCGCGCGAGGCCCACCCACGGCGCGAGCGACCCGTGCTCCTCAACACCTGGGAGGCGGTCTACTTCGACCTGGACCTGGACAAGCTCGTCGAGCTCGCCGTTCGGGCTGCCGAGCTGGGCGTCGAGCGGTATGTCCTCGACGACGGCTGGTTCAGGGGGCGGCGCGACGACAGGAGCTCCCTGGGCGACTGGGTCGTGGACGAGGACGTGTTCCCGGACGGCCTTGCACCGCTGGTGAAGACGGTGCGCAGCCTGGGCATGGAGTTCGGGCTGTGGTTCGAGCCCGAGATGGTCAGCCTCGACTCGGAGCTGGCACGGGCGCATCCCGAGTGGATCCTGGGGACCCACGCCGGTCCTGGCATCAGCTCACGCCACCAGCACGTTCTCGACCTGACCAATGAGGACGCCTGGGACCACGTCTTCGGCCAGATCTCGACGCTGGTGGACCGCTACGGAATCGGCTACATCAAGTGGGACCACAACCGTGCGCTGACCGGTGCCGGTCGCGGCCGGGACCGCACCCCGGGTGTCCACCGGCAGACCCTCGCGGCCTACCGCCTGATGGACGCACTCCGTGCGAGGCACCCGGGCCTGGAGATCGAGTCCTGCTGCGGGGGTGGCGGACGGCTCGACCTGGGAGTCCTCGAACGGACCGACCGGGTCTGGGTCTCCGACTGCATCGACGCGCACGAGCGGCATCGTCTGGTCCGATGGACGGGGCTGACGCTCCCGCCCGAGCTGATGGGCACCCACGTGGGATCGGGCGCCGACCACATCACCGGGCGCCAGCACACCCTCCGCTTCCGTGCCGGCACCGCTCTCTGGGGACATCTCGGTGTCGAGTGGGACCTCACCACCATCTCGGAGGAGGAGCGGGAGGAGCTCCGGTCCTGGATCGCGCTGCACAAGCGGTTCCGCGGGCTCCTCCACTCCGGTCGCGTCGTGCGGGCGGACACCGGGCACGACGCCCTCCAGCTGGACGGCGTGGTCGCCGTCGACGGGCTCGAGGCACTGTTCCGACTGTCGGCGCTGAACCTCACCCTGGGCCGGCCGGCCGGTCGCCTCCGGATCCCCGGCCTGATCCCGGAGACGGCGTACCGGGTGACGCCGGTGCCCCTCACCGTGTCGCCCGAGGGCCGACCGCGGCCAGCGTGGTACGACGGCGGCGTGGTGATGAGCGGCCGACTGCTCGACGAGGTCGGCCTGGTCGCGCCGCTGCTGGGGGCCGACGAGCTGGTCATCGTGCATGTGGTGGCCCAAGGGGCGTCGTGACGGGAGGCGACGAAGTGCCTGGCGCCGGCCCCCGACGCATCGGTCCGCGGACCTCTCGGGGCACAATGGCCCGGTGCTGACCGCCCGCCGAGTGCCCCGCCGCCGGGTCGCGCTCCCGGCGGCGCTCAGCAGCGTGGAGACGGTCGTCGCGCTCGCGCTCGCGCACGTCGCGGCCGGCGGAGAG
>NZ_SSXI01000272.1 GCF_004803405.1 Nocardioides sp.
ACGGCGGCGGCGAGGCGTGCCTGCGCGGCCGCGACGTCGGCGGCGGCGGCTGGTCGGAGACGGGCAGGCATGTCCCCGCCATTGTCCCGCAGCGTGCCGCCGGCTGGTCCGGCGGCCCGGACGATCCCGCGCCGAGGCGGACGCCACAATGGACCGCATGGGCCTTCGTCGTCGTGCCGCGGCAGCCATCGGGCTGGTGAGCCTCCTTCCCCTGCTCGCCGGCTGTGGTGACGACGCCGCGGCGCTGGAGGTCGGCGACGTGGTGCCCGCTCGTGAGGACGACCAGTTCGCCGCAGGCGCGGCGTCCTTCCTGGAGATCCCGCTGGGTCGGCTGGAGGTCAGCCTCGGCGAGCCGTCCGCCTCGCTCAGCGACCGCGACACCAGCGAGTTCGCCGCCATGCGGGCCCCGGAGGGCTCGACGTTCGTCCCGATCACCTGGCAGTACGACGCCGGGACGTTCGGCGCGTTCGCCGAGTACGTCGGCGACGACGCGCCGTCGCCGGTGATCGACCTGGTGAGCGACGGCGCACGCTACCGGCTGCCGCCCCCGGCCGAGTCCGGCGAGGGCTCGGAGTCGTTCTACGTCCTGGTCACCGGTGCAGCAGAGGAGGTCGCGCTGAGCGTCGAGTACGACGGCGTCGTACAGACCCTGGACCTGGTCACCGGCGAGCGAGAAGAAGGAGCGGCTGCCGGTCTCTACAGGGCCAGGAAAGCCAAGCGGGGAACCCGCTCCTGCAAGGAGGCGGCGACGTTCGACGCGACTCAGGGCTTCCCCACCTACCGCTGCGAGATCAGCCGCACGATCCGTCTGCCGTATGCCGACGGCGCATGGGCCGAGCCTGGCCGAGCCTGGCTGGTGATGACGCTGACCACCGGGATGCGCCGCTTCGACGTCTACGGCCCGCTGCCGGGATCGGGCGCGCTCTACGGCGCCGAGTCGGTGAGGGCGAACTTCCGGATCGGGGAGCGGAAGCCGGTCGCCGTGCTCCGCGATCCCGACGCGCTCTGCCCGGACATCGCCAGGGGCGGTTGCACTGCGACCTACCACCTTGTCTTCGACGGACGGGCCGCGGCCGGCGCGCCGTTGGTCATCGAGCAGAGGTTCGCCCTGGCGCTCGGCACGCAGTGGGGCAGCGTCGACCGCAAGGCCACGATGAAGTTCGGCGTCCACGTCGAGGCGCCGCTGCGCTGAGCGCGGGCCGCGTCACCCCAGGGCGGCCGGCAGGGTGGCGGTCCACGCAGCGCGGAGCTCGTCGAGCGGCACGCTGAACTGGCCGTCGACCTCCAGCGCGGTCCCGCCGGTCGTTCCGATCTCCGCCATCGGCACACCGTGACGAGCGCACAGCGCTGCCAGCTCGTCGAGCTCGTAGTCGGGAACCGTCACGATCGCGCGCGCCGCGGACTCGGTGAACAGCGCGAGGAACGCGTCGCCCTCGAGTGTCACCCGGGCGCCGATCCCGCTCACCAGCGTGGCCTCCGCCAGGGCCTGGGCGAGTCCCCCGTCGGAGAGGTCGTGGGCGCTGGTCGCGATCCCGACGAGATCTGCCAGCAGCCGGGCCAGGCCGCGCTCCGCGCGAAGATCCACCTTCGGGGGGAGGCCACCGAGGTGCCCGTGGACGACGTGGGCCCACTCCGAGCCCGAGAGCTCCTCGCGAGTGCGCCCGAGGAGGACGATGCGCTCGCCGGCCCCCTGGAACGAGGAGGGGGTACGGCGTCGTACGTCCTCGATCACGCCGAGCACCGCGACCACCGGAGTCGGCAGGATCGCGGTCTCGCCGGTCTGGTTGTAGAGGCTGACGTTCCCCCCGGTGACCGGCACACCCAGCTCGAGGCAGGCGTCCTTCAACCCGCGGCAGGCCTCAGCGAACTGCCACATCACGTCCGGGTCCTCTGGCGAGCCGAAGTTGAGGCAGTCGCTGACCGCGAGCGGCGTCGCACCGCCGGTGGCGACGTTGCGGTACGCCTCGGCGAGTGCGAGCTGGGCCCCTGCATAGGGGTCGAGCTTGGCGAACCGGCCGTTGCAGTCGGTGGCGACCGAGACGCCGAGATTGGTCTCCTCGTCGACGCGGATCATGCCGCTGTCGTCCGGCTGCGAGAGCACGGTGTTGCCCTGCACGTAGCGGTCGTACTGGTCGGTGATCCAGGACTTGTCGCAGAGGTTGGGGCTGGCGACCAGCTGCAGCAGCGTCGCGCGAAGCTCGTCGCCCGTGCTCGGCCGCGGCAACGACTCGGCGGCGTCGGCCTGGAGCTGGTCCTGCCACTGCGGGCGGGCGAACGGGCGCTCGTAGACGGGTCCGTCGTGGGCCACCGTGCGGGGCGGTACGTCGACGACCCGCTCTCCGTGCCAGTCGATCTCGAGCCGGCCGGTGTCGGTGACCTCGCCGATGACCGCGGCCTCGACGTCCCACTTGGCGCAGATGGCGAGGAAGTCGTCGATGTCGGCGGGCTCGACCACGGCCATCATCCGCTCCTGCGACTCGCTCATCAGGATCTCCTCGGGAGCCAGCGTGGAGTCGCGCAGCGGCACCTTGTCGAGATGCACGTGCATGCCGCCGTCGCCAGCGGAGGCCAGCTCGGAGGTGGCGCAGGAGAGCCCGGCCCCGCCGAGGTCCTGGATGCCGGCGACCACGTTGGCGTGGAAGAGCTCGAGCGTGCACTCGATCAGCAGCTTCTCCATGAACGGGTCGCCGACCTGGACGCTGGGCCGCTTGGCCGGACCGGTCTCGTCGAAGGTCTCCGACGCGAGCACCGACACGCCGCCGATCCCGTCGCCGCCCGTCCGGGCGCCGTAGAGCACGACGAGGTTGCCCACGCCGGACGCCTTCGCCAGGTGGAGGTCCTCATGCCTGAGCACGCCGACGCAGAGCGCGTTCACCAGCGGGTTGCCGAGGTAGGTCGGGTCGAACACGGCCTCACCGCCGATGTTGGGCAGACCCAGGCAGTTGCCGTAGCCCCCGACGCCGGCCACGATGCCGGGCAGCACCCGGTGGGTGTCGGCTGCGTCGAGCGGGCCGAACCGCAGCGGGTCCATCACGGCGACCGGGCGGGCGCCCATCGCGAGGATGTCGCGGACGATCCCGCCGACGCCGGTCGCGGCACCCTGGTAGGGCTCGACGTACGAGGGGTGGTTGTGCGACTCCACCTTGAACGTCACCGCGTAGCCCTGGCCGATGTCGAGGACCCCGGCGTTCTCGCCGATGCCGGCGAGCATCTTGCCCGCCGACGTCTCCTGGGGAATCTCACCGAACTGCCTGAGGTGCACCTTGGACGACTTGTAGGAGCAGTGCTCGCTCCACATGACCGAGTACATCGCCAGCTCCGAGCTGGTCGGACGGCGGCCGAGGATCTCCTTGATCCGGTCGTATTCGTCGGCCTTGAGGCCGAGCTCGGACCAGGGCTGCTCCCGCTCGGGGTCCCCGGTCGCCACGGCGACGGTGTCGAGCGTGGGGCGGGTGGGTGCAGAAGCGGTGTCGGCCACGCGACAAATCTATCGGCCGCCGCTCCGAGCCGTTCCTTCCGCTCCCCCATGAGATCGGTCACCGCCCGGCCTCATCCCCACCCGCGCGCTGCCGATCGGGAGTGACAGGAGGTCACGCGTCGAAGATCCTGCGGCCCGGAGGCGAATTACAGGCTTGTAGTTCAGTGCGAAGGGTGTTACTGGTGTGAATCTTGTGGTTATCGTGACGTGGCTCCGATCGAGTCCCGCCCCACCTTCCCCTGGAGTGCAGCCATGTCAGCCCGCCTCGAACTCCCCGCCTCACGACCGCGGCTCGGCCCGCCGCTGCGTCGCACCGTGACCGCGGCGCTGGGTGCCGTGCTCGCCCTCGCGCTGCTGGCGCCGCTGCACGACGCCCCGGAGACGCCTGCGGCATCCACCCCCGTCGACCTGGCTGCCGCGGAGCCGCCGAACCCGGTCACACCGGGCTCCTTCCGGGGCTACGGGTTCGACCAGTGCCTGACGCCGACCCAGGCGAAGATGGACGCCTGGCTCCAGCACTCACCGTTCCTCGCCGTCGGGGTCTACATCTCGGGCAACTCGCGCTTCTGCCGTCACCAGCCCAACCTGACGTCGGCCTGGGTCCGCACCCAGCTCGCCAAGGGCTGGCGGATCCTGCCGATCACCCTCGGCCCCCAGTCGACCTGCGTCGGCCGGTTCCCCCGCTACGGCGCGAACATCGACCCCACGATCAGCAACAACAGCGCCAACCGCTGGTCCGCCGCCCGCGGCCAGGGCCGACTCGAGGCCTCCCGGGCGGTCGCCGCAGCCCAGGCGCTCGGCATCAGCCCGGGAAGCACGATCTGGTACGACCTCGAGGGCTGGTCGAACTACCGGCACGCCACCTGCCGGGAGTCGGCGCTGCACTTCCTGACCGCCTGGACGAACCGGATCCGCAGGCTGAACTACGTCTCGGGGGTGTACTCCAGCGCCGGCTCCGGGATCAAGATCCTCGACGATGCCCGCGCCACCCGGCGCTCGGACGTCGTCCTCCCCGACCAGATCTGGATCGCCCGCTGGGACGGCAAGGCCAGCACCTCGACCAGCTACATCCGCGAGGACGGCTGGCGTCCCGGCAACCGGATGAAGCAGTACCGCGGCGGCCACAACGAGACCTGGGGCGGCGTCACGATCAACATCGACAGCAACTACCTCGACCTCGGCGCGCCGCGGGCCGCCGCCGAGACGCACTGCGGCAGCGCCACCATCGTCGACCCCGCGCGCTACCGGGCGATCCGGAAGCGGACGACGACCTACCGCCCCCACCCGGCGTCCGTGAAGGCCCTGCAGTGCCTGCTGCGCGAGAAGGGCGTCTACCCGGGGCGCATCACCGGCAACTACAACCGGAGGACCCGCGCGGCCGTGCAGGCCTGGCAGAAACGCGTGGGCCACAGGGTCAGCACCACGTGGACCTTCCGCAACTGGATGACGCTCCTGTCCGCCGGGCCGCGGCCCGTGCTGAAGATCGGCTCGACCGGCCCCGACGTACGGCGCGTCCAGCGCACCATCCACGCGACAATGCCGCGGCTGGCCGTGCAGCGGGACGGCATCTTCGACGCCGACACCGCCGCCGACGTCGCGGCCTACCGCCGCGAGATCGGGATGGGCGCGGCCGGGATCGTCAACACCGCGACGTGGCGCAGGTTGCAGGCCGGGACCCGCTGATCCCCCGGTGCCCCGGAGGTCGAGCGATCAGGCCAGGACCGACGCGGCGAGGGACGTGAAGAACCCCAGGCCGTCGGTGCCGGTGCCGGTCAGCTCCTCCACGGCGTGCTCCGGGTGCGGCATCACGCCGACGACGTTGCCGCGCTCGTTGCTCACGCCCGCGATGTCGTCGAGCGAGCCGTTGGGGTTGACCTCCAGGTAGCGGGCCACGACCTGCCCCTCGCCCTCGATCCGGGCCAGCGTCTCGGCGTCGGCGACGAACCCGCCCTCGCCGTTCTTCAGCGGGATCCGGATCTCCTGGCCCTCGGCGTAGGCCGCGGTCCAGGGGGTGCGGTTGTTCTCGACGCGGAGCAGCTGGTCGCGGCAGACGAACCTGCGGTGGTCGTTGCGGATCAGCGCTCCGGGCAGCAGGTGGGACTCGCAGAGGATCTGGAAGCCGTTGCAGATGCCGAGTACCGGCATCCCGCGCTGCGCCGCGGCGATGATCTCTCCCATGACCGGCGCGAACCGCGAGATGGCGCCGGCGCGGAGGTAGTCGCCGTAGGAGAAGCCTCCGGGGAGGACGACCGCATCCACGCCCTTCAGGTCGGCGTCGCCGTGCCAGAGCGGGACCGCGTCACTGCCACCCAGTCGGACCGCCCGCTGCGCGTCGACGTCGTCGAGCGAGCCGGGGAAGGTGACGACCCCGATCCTCACGCGCGGACCTCGGCGCTCTCGACGGTGACCGTGTAGTTCTCGATCACCGGGTTCGACAGGAGCGTCTCCGCCATCTGGCGCACCTCGTCGAGGACGGCGTCGGTGACCTCGCCCTCGAACTCCAGCTCGAAGCGCTTGCCCTGGCGGACGTCGCTCACCCCGGCGAAGCCGAGACGGGGCAGCGCGCCCATCACCGCCTTCCCCTGAGGATCGAGGATCTCGGGCTTCGGCATGACAGCTACGACGACTCGGGCCACGGCCCGCAGTCTAGTGCCGCCCTTCGCCGTGCCGCGCATCGCGGACGCCTCATGGACGCCCGGCACACTGGACGCATGAGCACACCGACCACCGGGCCCGCTGACCGGTCGCTTCTCAAGCTGGAGTTCCCGCAGTCGCTGGCGGTGTACGACGACTACACCGCCGCGCAGCGCACGGTCGACTTCCTCGCCGATGAGGGCTTCCCGGTGCAGAACTGCATGATCGTCGGCACGGATCTCAAGCAGGTCGAGCGGATCACCGGCCGGATCACCACCGGTCGGGTGGCGTTCGGCGGTGCGCTGAGCGGGCTCTGGTTCGGCCTGTTCGTCGGCCTGGTGCTGTCGCTGTTCGGCTCCGGCAGCATGCTCGCGACGCTGGCCTCGACCGCGATGCTGGGCGCGCTCTTCGGCGTGATCTTCACCCTGACCGGCTACGCCGCGACCAGGGGGCGTCGAGACTTCTCGTCGGTCAGCTCGGTCGTCGCCACCCGCTACGAGGTGCTGGTCGAGCACAAGGTGGCCGCGCAGGCACGCGAGCTCCTCGCGAAGCTGCCCGGCGCACTGCCGAACCCCTTCGCCTGAGGTCGGCACCGCAGGGGGCGATCGAGGCGGTCCAGCACGTCACGCCGCGAGCCGCGCTCGACCGGACGATCAGCTCAGCTCACGCTTGAGGATCTTGCCCGTCGCGGTCATCGGGAGCGAGTCGACGATCTCGACCACGCGCGGGTACTTGTACGCCGCCATCTGCTCCTTGCTCCACTCGATGATCTCGTCAGGAGTCGCACGGGCGTCCGGCTTGAGGATGACGAACGCCTTGACCTCCTCGCCATGGCTCTGGTGCGGCACACCGATCACCGCCGCGAGAGAGATCGCCGGGTGGGTCAGCAGCACCTCCTCGACCTCGCGCGGGTACACGTTGAACCCGCCGCGGATGATCATGTCCTTGGAGCGATCGACGATGTAGTACCAGCCGTCCGCGTCCCTGCGCGCCAGGTCGCCGGATCGGAACCAGCCGTCCTCGTTGATCGCCTCGGCGGTGGCATCGGGCCGCTTGTAGTAGCCCTTCATCACGTTGTGGCCCTTGATCGCGATCTCCCCGATGGCAGGGTTGCCGTCGGGATCGATGGCCGGGTCGACGTCGTCCCAGGTCTCGGGCTCGATCAGCTTCATCTCGACGCCCGGGATCGGAGTGCCGATCGAGCCCACGCGGACACTCTCGCCGAGGCGGGAGAAGCTGGCGACCGGCGAGGTCTCCGAGAGGCCGTACCCCTCGAGGATGGTGACGCCGAAGCGCTTCTCGAACTCGTGATGCACCTCAACGGGGAGGGCGGCTCCTCCGGCGACGGCGATGCGGAGGTTGTCGGCGATGGCCTTCACGTCGACCGAGTCGTCGAGCGCGCCGAGCAGCCCCCAGTACATCGTCGGGACGCCGGCGAAGAAGGTGACCTTCTCCTCCAGCATCAGCTGCAGCGCCGGCCGTGCCTCGAACCGTGGCAGCATCACGATCGTGCCGCCGTACGCGAAGCCGCCGTTCTGGATCACGCTCTGCCCGAACGAGTGGAACAGGGGCAGCACGCAGAGATAGGTGTCGGCGTCCTCGGCGTTCGCCCCGAAGAGCACCTCCCCGGACAGGGCGTTGTCGCGCATGTTGCGGTGCCGGAGCTCCGCGCCCTTGGGCTGCCCGGTCGTGCCGGAGGTGTAGAGGATGACGGCGGTGTCCTCGTCGTCGACCTCGACGCCCTCGAAGGTCGCCGGCTGGTCGGCCACGCCCTGGCCCAGGGTCTCGGTGCCCTCGATCGGCGAGGGTGCGGCCGGGTCCGCGGTGATCACGAAGAAGTGCTCGCATCCCTCGGCCGCCTGGAAGCCGTCGTAGGCCTCGGCGCCGATCGACAGGTCGGGGGTGCCCTGGAAGGCGAAGTAGGCCTTCGCGTCGGAGTCGCCGAGGTGGTAGGCGACCTCGCGACCCTTGAGCAGCACGTTCAGGGGAACCACGGTCGCGCCGGCCTTGAGGATGCCGAAGTAGACGATCGTGAAGTAGGGCAGGTTCGGGCAGCTCAGTGCGACCTTGTCGCCCGGCTCGATCCCGCGCGAGACCAGCAGGTTGGCCACCTGGTTGGCCGCTCCGTCGACCTGCGGGTAGGTGAGCCGGGTGTCGCCGAAGACGATCGCGGTGCGGTCCGGATGCGCCCGGGCGCTGTTCTCGAGGAAGGCGGCGAGGTTCGTCATGGCGGTCAACCTACTGCGCCCGATCGGCCGAGCGCGTCGCCGACGCAGAGCGGACAGCAAGCTGCCGCGAACGCCTGCCGTCGCGCTGCCGGCCGTCAGAACCGTTCGCCGGTGAGCCGCTCGTAGGCCTCGATATAGCGGCTCCTGGTCCGTTCGATGACCGCCTGCGGCAGCGGCGGCGGCGCCTCGCCCGACGCCTTGTCCCAACCGCTCTCCGGCGAGAGGGCCCAGTTGCGGACGATCTGCTTGTCGTACGACGGCTGGGCGCGGCCCGGTTGCCAGTCGTCGGCCGGCCAGTAGCGGGACGAGTCCGGGGTGAGCACCTCGTCGGCCAGCACGATCGCGCCGGATCCGCCCCGCGCCGTACCGAACTCGAACTTGGTGTCGGCCAGGATGATCCCCCGCTCCCGGGCGATCTCCTCGGCGCGGCCGTAGACCCGCAGGGTCAGGTCGCGCAGCTCGACGGCCGTCTCGGCTCCGACGGCGACGGCCACGGCTGCGAAGTCGACGTTCTCGTCGTGGTCGCCGAGGTCGGCCTTCGTCGCCGGCGTGAAGATCGGGGCCGGCAGCCGGCTGCCGTCCTCGAGTCCGGCCGGGAGCGGGATGCCGCACACCTCCCCGGTGGCGTGGTAGTCGAGCAGTCCGGAGCCGGTGAGATAGCCGCGCGCCACGCACTCGACGGGGAACATGTCGAGCCGCTCGCAGACCACTGCCCGGCCGCGGACATCCTCGGGCACGTCGGTCGAGACGACGTGGTTGGGCACCAGCTCGGCGAGCTGCTCGAACCACCACAGCGACATCCTGGTGAGGATCTCGCCCTTGTCGGGGATCGTCGTCTCGAGCACGAAGTCGAAGATCGAGAGCCGGTCGCTGGCCACCATCAGCAGCTTGCCGGTGTGCGGGCCCTCGGTGACCTCGTAGAGGTCACGCACCTTGCCGGAGTGGAGGTGCCGGGCCCCGGGGAGCTCCGGCGCGGGCGGGATGTTGGCGAGCGTCACGGGCGACAGCCTATTGAGACGGCTGTCGCCCGTGGTTCGCCGTGTCCGGGGCGGACGGTCAGCCGTCGCAGCCGAGGCCGCCCCGGTAGCTGCCGATGACGTCCTTCGGGGTCTGGTCGTCCACGCCTGCGACGACGATGTCGGCGTAGTTCCACAGGACCGCCGACCAGTCACCTTCGCTTTCCATCTCCCTCAGCACCGGCCAGTCGCGGGCCGTGCCTAGCGCGTCCTGCGCCTCGGTCGCCCGCATCGCGTCGCCAGCCTTCCGCGCCTCGAGGTACTGCTCGATCCACGCGCACGCGACGGCACCACTCACCCGGGCGCCGAGGTGGTAGCGGGTGTACTCCTCGCTCTTGATGCCCGTCCGGTCAAAGCCGTCGGGCAGCGGTAGCGGCTCCAGCATCTCGGCGAGCACGGTCGGTCGCTCGGCGCCGGTGACGAAGTGTGCCGGCAGGTGGGCTTCGAGCTCGGACTCACCGACGAGGCGGAGCTGGCCGAGCAGCGCCCGGAATGCCTTCTCGTCCATCCCCATGCCGCGGACCTCGAGGGTGAACTGCCCCTCCACCGGCCTGATCACCGTGTGGTCGTTCGCACTGTAGGCCCACATCAGCGCGGTCTTGCCGAGCACGTCGACCTCCTCGGCGGGGGCGTTGTCGGCCGCCCGGTCGTTCACGTAGCGGTCGTACGTCGCCGCCGGGCGCCAGTGGATGTCGAGCTCGCGGCTCCCGTTGACGTAGCCGAGCTCACCGCCGTGCAGGCCCTCGATCGCGTGCCGGACCACCCAGCCGTCGGCGAGCAGGACGGCCCGGTCACCGCCGTCGATCGCGGCACCGGGGCTGGTCGCGACGGGCAGGTTCTCGGTGGACGAGTCCGCCTGATCGCCGAGCCACATCACGCCGCCGACGAGTGCGGCGACCGCCGCAGCGGCCCCGATCACGGGCAGCCACCGGCCGCGGCGGGACGGCGGGACGTCGTCGGTCTGGTCGAGGGACTCCAGCGGGGTGGTGGCCATGATCTCCTCCAGGAGCTCGGCGCGGCCCTCCTGGACGGGGAGGAGCCGCACAGCCTCATCGGTGATCCTCGGGTTCATCGGTTCCCCTCCTTCGGGCCGATCGCGGTGGGTTCACTGGGGAGATGTCCGGGTCCGGGCGGGTCGTTGCCGAGCAGATCCCGGAGACGCACCTTCGCGCGCGAGAGACGCGGCCGGACGACGGCGCCGGGCAGCCCGAGCACCTCGGCGATCTCGCGCGACTCCAGTCCCTCCCAGAGGTGCAGCTGCAGCACCTCCTCGTCGCGGGCGCTCAGCCGGCTCATGGCGTCGCTGACGTCCGCGCGTTGCACGACCTCCTCGGAGATGTCGGCCATCGCCTCGCGCAGCTGGTGGCGGAGCCGGTCACCGAGCGCGGCCCGTCTCCCCTCGCCGCGGCGGTGGTTGGCGAGCACGCGCCGGGCGACGCCGTAGAGCCACGGCCGGGTGCCGTCGCCCTCCGGGACGTGCCGGAGACGCCGCCAGGCGACGACGAAGGTGTCGGCGGTGACGTCGCCCGCGTCCTCGGGCCGGTCGCACCGGCGCAGCGCGAATCCCAGGACCGCGTCGAAGTGCTCGGCGTAGAGGCGACGGAAGGTCTCCTCACGGGCAGTGGACTCGCTCATGCCTCTCCTATGTCCGGCCGGCGCCTGATCGTTGCACGCTGGTTGACAGCAGGGGTGGGGGTTCTGGCGCCGGAGCCGGGTGGCAGAGTGGCGCCATGCCGGAGTCTGCAGAAGAGGTCTGGGCACGGATCGTCGGAGCCAAGCGCCTGGCGTTCGACGGCCAGTGCCCCGAGTGCGCACGTGTGGTTCCCGAGCGGATCGTCTGGGAGGACGAGTACTGGATCCTGTCCTACACGGACGGTCCGGCCGACATGGCGGCAGCGCTGTTGCTGCAGACCCGCGACCACACGCGGGTCGGCCAGCTCGACGACGAGCTCGCGTCGCAGTTCGGACGGATCTCCAACCGCCTGGTGCGGATCATCGAGAACCTCCCCGAGGCGGCGTACGTCGACGTCAGCCGGTACGGCGCCCACCGTGGCCACTTCCACGTCTGGTACTTCGCGCCGCACGCCGACGGGGTCACCACCCCGGCGGACCTGCGCACGATCGCGACGAAGCTCGCCAACTGGGGCGGCGACGCCCGCGCCTGAGCGGCCCGCCTTGGCCAGCTCAGTCACGCTGTCCCAGGAGGTCGTGCGGCGACTCTCTTGAGACGACCTAGGCTCGACCCATGTCCGTCGTCAAGATCAACGCCATCCACGTTCCCGAGGGCGCCGGCGCCCACCTCGAGGAGCGGTTCGCCGCCCGGGCCGGGGCGGTGGAGAAGTCGCCCGGCTTCCTCGGCTTCCAGCTGCTGCGGCCGACCGCCGGCGAGGACCGCTACTTCGTGGTCACCCACTGGGCCGACCAGGAGTCGTTCGACGCGTGGCGGGCCGGTGACGGCCGGGCCGCGCACGCCCAGAGGCCGGGCGAGGAGGCGCAGCGGCCGGTCGCGGGCGGCGCCGACCTGCTGGAGTTCGAGGTCGTCCTGGACGTGAAGCCGGCCTGAGCGCACCTCACCGCGAGGAGGGGTCCTCCTCGTCGCTCTCCCCCGAGTGCTCCGCGCCGACCGCGACGGAGCCCTCCTCGACCGCGATCACGAAGTCCTCGCCGTGGGCGGTGATGCCGCTGATGACCGCCTGCTCCACGGCCTGCGCGCCGTACTCCCGACGCAGGACCAGCGGGTCGTTGCGCAGGTCTCGGACCAGGGCGACGCAGAGCCCGATCATCACCACCACGAACGGCAGCGCGGCGACGATGGTGATGGTCTGCAGCCCGCTGAGGGCCTCGTCACCGCCGACCAGGAGCATCACCGCGGCCACCGCTCCGGTGGCGACACCCCAGAAGATCACCGTCGGCCGCCTCGGCTCCAGCGATCCGCGCTCCGAGAGCGAGCCCATCACGACCGAGGCGGCGTCGGCGCCCGAGACGAAGAAGATCGAGACCAGCACGACCACCAGCACGCTCGTCACGGTCGCGAGCGGAAGGGCCTCGAGGGTGCTGAACAGCTGGTTCTCCAGGCCGAGAGCGCCGAGGTCGGTGCCGGCCCTCTGCAGGTCGATCGCGGTGCCGCCGAAGATGGCGAACCACACCAGGCTGACCAGGCTCGGCACCAGGAGCACACCGGTGACGAACTCCCTGATCGTGCGGCCACGGGAGATCCGCGCGATGAACATCCCGACGAACGGCGTCCACGAGAGCCACCAGGCCCAGTAGAAGACGGTCCAGTTCTCCAGCCAGTCGCTGGTCTCCGCGCCCTCCGCGGCGGTGCGGGCCGACATCGTCGGCAGGTCACCGACGTAGGAGCCGATCGACGTCGGCACCAGGTTCAGGATGAACACGGTCGGCCCGACCACGAAGACGAACAGGGCGAGGGTGATCGCCAGCACCATGTTGATGTTGGACAGGTACTGGATGCCGCGCGCCACACCCGACACGGCTGAGGCGACGAACGCCGCGGTCAGGACCGCGATCACGATCACCAGGGAGGCGTTCCCGAGCCCGCCGATGCCGCCCACGATCTCGAGGCCGGTCCGCACCTGGAGGGCGCCGAGCCCCAGCGACGCCGCCGAGCCGAAGAGCGTGGCGAAGATCGCCAGCATGTCGATGACCTTGCCGGCAGGACCGTGGGCGTGGCGGCCGATGAGCGGCTCGAAGGCCGCGCTGATCAGCTGGAGCCGTCCCTTGCGGTAGACGCCGTAGGCGATCGCCAGGCCCACGACGGCGTAGATCGCCCACGGGTGGAGCGTCCAGTGGAACAGGGTGGTGGCCATGGCGTTCTGAGCGGCCTCGGGGTTGCCCACCTCGCCGGTGCCCGGAGGCGGGGAGACGAAGTGGGAGATCGGCTCGCTCACGCCGTAGAACATCAGCCCGATGCCCATGCCGGCGCTGAACATCATCGCCACCCACGACCAGGTGCGGAACTCCGGCTTCTCGTCGTCGCGACCCAGGGTGATCCGGCCGTAGCGACCGAGCGCGAGCCAGAGCACGAACACCACGAACCCGCTCGCGGTGAGCACGAACAGCCACCCGGTATTGGTCATCACCCAGGTCAGCGACCTGCCTGACACCTCGGCCAGCGAGGCCGTGCTGACGAAGCCCCAGACCAGGAAGCCGACCGCGAGAGCTGCGGTGACGCCGAAGACGACCCTGTCCAGGCCGCCGGTGGACACGGCGTGATCGGGCTCGAGCGGGAAGTCGAGGGCAGGGTGCTGGGGTTCGGGCGCCTCGTCCTGGGCGCGAGCGGTGTGCGGCGTGGCCGGCCGGGTCTTGTCGTGGTCGAGGCTCACAGCGGCAGCGGGGCGTGGGGGCCCGTCTCCTTCAGGTCGCGGGACGTCATCCGACCCAGCGACCATGCCAACTTCGGCCTCCGACTTCAAACCCGACCTTCGCGGACCGTCGGTCGCGAGCGTCGGGCCCGCCGTCGTAAGGTGAAGCGCATGAACACCTCTCGTCTCGCCACGGCCGCCCTCAGCGCCGGTGTCCTGGCCCTCGGCCTCTCCGCCTGCGCCAAGGACACGTCGACCACGACCACCGAGTCCGGGGTGAACCTGGTCGAGGAGGGCACGCTCACGATCTGCACCCACCTTCCCTACGAGCCGTTCGAGTTCACCGAGGGCGGCGAGGTCGTCGGCTTCGACGTCGACGTGCTGAAGATCGCCGCCGACGCCGAGGGGCTGGAGACCAAGGTCGTCGACACGGCCTGGGAGACCATCGTGTCCGGCAGCGCACTCGACAACGGCGACTGCGACGTCGCCGCGGGTGCGATGACGATCACCCCCGAGCGGGAGGCGGTCATGGACTTCTCGGACCCGTACTTCGAGGCCACGCAGGCCCTGCTGGTGCCGAGCGGGTCGGGGATCACCAGCCTCGATGACCTGGCCGGCAAGCGGATCGCGACCCAGGAGGGCACCACCGGCGAGGCCTATGTCAAGGAGAACCTCCCCAAGGGTGCGAAGGCGGTCTCCTTCGAGGACTCGGTGTTGATGATGGAGGCGGTCCGCAGCGGAAAGGCGGATGCGGGCGTCAACGACAACGGCCTGGTGAACTACTACGTCGAGCAGAACCCCGAGGTCGAGGTGACCACCGAGTTCAAGACCGGCGAGGAGTACGGCTTCTCGGTCAAGAAGGACGGCAACGACGAGCTGCTGAAGGTGCTCAACGACGCGATCGCCAACCAGGAGGAGTACGACAAGGCGTACGAGAAGTGGTTCGGTAGCGCCCCGGCCGAGTGAGCGGCAGCCGCGTGACTTGGTCCGATCCCACCGTTGTGCCGGCGGTGGCGGCTGACGGGAGCGTCGGATGGCGCTGAGCAAGCGCAAGCGCGCGCAGTACATCCGCTACGCGCAGTACGTCGTCATCGGCGTGGTGGCCGTGGCGGTGGTCTTCTCCGCCAACTGGGGCGACCTGCAGCGGTTCTTCCTCAACCCCGACATCATCAAGGACCAGTTCCCCGCGGTCATCACGACGGCGCTGAAGAACACGCTCATCTACACCGCGTGCGGGTTCACCTTCGGCCTGGCTCTCGGGCTGGTGCTCGCACTGATGCGGCTGTCGAGCGTCGGGCCGTGGCGGTGGCTCTCCACCGGCATCATCGAGCTCTTCCGCGGCCTCCCGGCACTGGTCGTCTTCCTCGCGCTGGGCCAGGGGTTCCCCCGGGCGTTCCCGCACCTGGAGATCCCCTTCGGCAACATCGGGACCGTGACCCTCGCCCTCGGGCTGGTCGGCGGGGCCTACATGGCGGAGACGATCCGAGCGGGCATCCAGGCGGTGCCCAAGGGTCAGATGGAGGCGGCCCGCACGTTGGGGATGTCCCACACCCAGGCGATGATCACGGTCGTGGTCCCCCAGGCGTTCCGGATCATCCTGCCGCCCCTGACCAACGAGCTGATCCTGCTCACCAAGGACTCCTCGCTGATCTACATCCTCGGGCTCTCCCTCGACCAGTACGAGCTGACCAAGTGGGGCCGCGAGGGCATGAACAGCGAGGCCAACCTGACACCGATCATCGTGATCGGCTTCTGCTACCTGATCATCACAGTGCCGCTGTCGATCGTGGTGCGCCGCATGGAAGCCAAGGCCGGGAAGGCGCGCTGATGAGCTCACCGACGAACACGTCCTCGCCCACGGAGCCGGCCCGCGCGGGCGCGGCGATCGACGTCCAGCAGCTGCACAAGTACTTCGGCGACAACGAGGTCCTGAAGGGGATCGACTTCCACGTCGACAACGGCCAGGTGGTCTGCGTGGTCGGTCCCAGCGGATCGGGCAAGTCGACCCTGCTGCGCTGCGTCACCCTGCTGGAGACACCCACTCAGGGCAAGATCTTCGTCGAGGGGGTCGAGGTGACCGATCCGGACGTCGACATCGACCGGCTGCGCTCGCGGATCGGGATGGTCTTCCAGCAGTTCAACCTGTTCCCGCACATGACCGTGCTCAGGAACCTCTGCGTGGCGCAGCAGAAGGTCCGCAAGCTCTCCAAGGAGCAGGCGGTCGCGATCGCCCGGGAGAACCTGGCCAAGGTCGGCCTGTCGGAGAAGGAGCAGGCCTACCCCGCCCACCTCTCGGGCGGCCAGCAGCAGCGGGTCGCGATCGCCCGGGCGCTGTCGATGCAGCCCCAGCTCATGCTCTTCGACGAGCCGACCTCCGCGCTCGACCCGGAGCTGGTCGGCGAGGTGCTGGCGGTGATGAAGGAGCTCGCCGCCGAGGGCATGACGATGATGGTCGTCACCCACGAGATGGGGTTCGCCCGTGAGGTCGGCGACAAGCTGGTGTTCATGGACGGCGGCGTGATCGTCGAGGAGGGCGCACCCGCCGAGGTGCTGAGCAACCCGCAGCAGGAGCGCACCCGCGCGTTCCTCTCGAAGGTGCTCTGACTCCCGCTCGCCTCAGAGGATGGCGCCTGGCGAGTACGACGCCGCGGCGGGGTGCCGCTCGACCAGCTCGGCCACCCGCCGGCACACCGCCTGGGTCTGCGCGACCGCCGCGCCGGTGAACGTGATCGGCTCGGCGACCAGCGAGGCGAGCTGCTCGTTGCTGAGGCCGAGCCGGTCGTCCGCGGCGAGCTTGGCGAAGACGTCGTTCTCGGCCTGGCCCTGCCGCATCGCGAGCGCGGTGCCGACCGCCGCCTCCTTGATCGCCTCGTGCGCGGTCTCGCGGCCGACGCCGTTGCGCACCGCTGCCATCAGCACCTTGGTCGTGGCGAGGTAGGGCAGGTAGCGGTCGAGCTCGCGCTGGATCACCGCCGGGAAGGCGCCGAACTCGTCGAGCACCGTGAGGAAGGTCTGGAACAGCCCGTCCACGGCGAAGAACGCGTCGGGCAGCGCCACGCGCCGTACGACGGAGCAGGAGACGTCGCCCTCGTTCCACTGGTCGCCGGCGAGCTCACCGACCATCGAGAGGTAGCCGCGGGTGATCACGGCCAGGCCGTTCACCCGCTCGCAGGAGCGGGTGTTCATCTTGTGCGGCATCGCCGACGAGCCGACCTGGCCCTCCTTGAAGCCCTCGGTCACCAGCTCGTTGCCGGCCATTAGCCGGATGGTGGTGGCGAGGTTGCTCGGGCCGGCCGTCAGCTGGACCAACGACGAGATCACGTCGAAGTCCAGGCTCCGCGGATAGACCTGGCCGACAGACGTCAGCACCCGCTCGAAGCCGAGGTGCCGGGCGACCCGCTGCTCGAGGTCGGCGAGCTTGTCGGCGTCACCGCCCAGCAGGTCGAGCATGTCCTGCGCCGTGCCCATCGGGCCCTTGATGCCGCGCAGCGGGTAGCGGGCCATCAGCTCCTCGACGCGCTCGACCGCGATCATCAGCTCGTCGGCGACGGTGGCGAAGCGCTTGCCCAGCGTGGTGGCCTGTGCCGCGACGTTGTGCGAGCGGCCCGCCATCACGGTGGCCTCGTGCTCGGCGGCGAGCCGCCCGAGCCGGGCCAGCGTGGCGACCGCTCGATCGCGCACGAGAGCGAGCGACTGCTTCACCTGGAGCTGCTCGACGTTCTCGGTGAGGTCGCGCGAGGTCATGCCCTTGTGGATGTGCTCGTGCCCGGCAAGCGCCGCGAACTCCTCGATCCGCGCCTTCACGTCGTGGCGGGTGATCCGCTCGCGAGCCGCGATGGAGTCGAGGTCGACCTTCTCGACCACGCTTTCGTAGGCCTCGACCACGCCGGCGGGGACCTCGATGCCCAGGTCGCGCTGTGCCTTGAGGACGGCGATCCACAGCTGCCGCTCGAGCACGATCTTGTGCTCCGGGGACCAGATCTCGGCCAGGTCGGCGGCGGCGTAGCGGGTGGCGAGGACGTTCGGGACGGTCACGGTCCCCGATTCTCCCACGGCCCGGGCGGGACGTCGTACCTGACGTATATGTCGTCCCGACCACCGATCCGCAGCAGATATGTCAGGTACGACGGAAAGCGGGCCCGGTCAGCTCTCGCGGGCTGCTGCTCCCTCGACGACGCCGAGGGGCTCCGCGGCGATGTCGGACCGCCGCTGGAGGCCGTCGAAGGAGATCAGGTCCGCTGCCGCGTACGCGCGGGAGCGCGCGTCGGCGACGTCGTACCCGACGGCCCGGACGGCGAGCACCCGCCCGCCGGCGGTGACCAGGTGCTGGTGGTCGGGGTCGCCAGGCTCCGGCGCAGCGACGATCGCGGTGCCGGCATGGATCACGTCGACGTCGTTGACACCGTTGGCAGCGCCCACGCCGCGGATCACCGCACCCGTCGAGGACGACTCGGGGTAGCCGGCGGAGGCGAGCACCACGCTGACGGCCGCGGCGTCCCGGAAGCGCGGCGGCGCCACGTCGGCGAGACGGCCCCGCGCGGCGGCCATCAGGAGCTCACCGAGGGGCGACTCCAGGACGGCCAGCACGGGCTGGATGTCGGGGTCACCGAACCGGCAGTTGAACTCGATCACGCGCGGGCCCGCTCCGGTCAGCGCGAGCCCGACGTACAAGCAGCCGACGAACGGCGCACCGCGCCGGGCCATCTCGTCGAGGGTGGGCTGGACCACGGTGTCGATGACGACTTGCGCCAGATCAGGCTGCGCCCAGGTGAGCGGCGTGTAGGAGCCCATGCCGCCGGTGTTCGGTCCGCGTCCGCCGTCGAAGATCCGCTTGAAGTCCTGCGCCGCCTGCAGCGGGTAGGCGGTCGACCCGTCGCAGACCGCGAACAGGGAGACCTCCGGTCCGTCGAGGAACTCCTCGACGACGACCCGGCCGCAGGCCGCCGCATGGGCCAGCGCCTCCGCGCGGTCGCTGGTCACCACGACGCCCTTCCCCGCAGCGAGCGCGTCGTCCTTCACGACGTACGGCGACCCCAGCTCGTCCAGGGCGGCGTCGACCTCCGCAACGGTGGTGCAGACCAGAGACCTCGCCGTGGGGACCCCGGCCGCAGCCATGACCTCCTTGGAGAACGCCTTCGAGCCTTCGAGCCGGGCAGCGGCCCGCGACGGTCCGAAGCAGGCGGTTCCGGCGGCCGTCACCGCGTCGGCGACCCCGGCGACCAGGGGCGCCTCGGGGCCCACGACCACGAGGTCCGCCGCGACCTG
>NZ_SSXI01000144.1 GCF_004803405.1 Nocardioides sp.
ACCGCGGCGCCGGCCGCGGCGACCAGCGCCGCGCCGACCTGCGCGCCCGCGTCCCCGGACGCGACGACCCGTACCTGCGGGCCCAGCTCAGCCACCGCCGACACGCACACATCGCGCAGGTCACCGACCGGGTCCTCCAGCGAGGCGTACTCGGGGAGCAGCGCCAGCACACCCGGGACCAGGACCACACGCGCGGCGTTCACTGCAACCCCCGGATCGCTCGCTGCGGCGGCCGTCGTCCCGCGATGGACCACGCCATGTCGACAGTCTGCCGGGTCTCGGGGACCTGGTGCACCCGGAAGACGCGGGCGCCCGCGAGGGCACAGATCGCGGTCGCGGCGAGTGTTCCGGTCAGCCGCTCGCCGACGTCGAGGCCGAGCGTCTCGCCCACGAAGTCCTTGTTGGACAGCGACACCAGGACCGGCCATCCCGTCGCGACCATCTCGCCGAGCCTGCGGGTGATCTCCAGGGAGTGGAAGGTGTTCTTGCCGAAGTCGTGCGCCGGATCGATCACGACCGACTCGCGCGAGACGCCTGCTGCCATGGCGCGCTCGGCGTAGCCGACGGTGTCGGCGATCGCCGCGGCCACCACGTCGTCGTACTGGTTCCGGAACGGGCGCGTCCGGGGGGTCGCCCCGCCGGTGTGGGTGCAGACGATCGCGGCGCCGTACTGGGCGGCGACGTCGACGAGCTCCGGGTCGGCGCCGCCCCAGGCGTCGTTGAGGACGTCGGCCCCCGCTTCGCAGACGGCGGCCCCGACCTCGGACCGCCAGGTGTCGACCGAGATGACCAGCTGCGGCCACTCCTCGCGCACCCGCGCCACGAAGTCCACCACTCGCGCCTTCTCTTCCGCGGCGCCGATCTCCTCCCCGGGCGCTGCCTTGATTCCCCCGATGTCGACGATCTCCGCTCCGTGGGCGACGACCTCGGCGACGCGAGCGAAGGCATCGTCCTCGGCCCACGTCGCCCCGTTGTCGAAGAACGAGTCGGGCGTGCGGTTGACGATCGCCATCATCAACGTGACGTCGTCGTCGAAGGCGTGGCGTCCCAGGCGAAGCATCAGAGGAACCTCTCCGCGGGCTCCCGCTCGACCACCGGTACGACGTGCCGCGTCGGGTCGAGCCCCTCACGGAACTGTCGCAGCACCACTGCTCCGTCCGTCGACGCGGTGTCCACGTCCACGCGGGCCAGCGCCGCCGCGAGGATCTGCGTCGCCATGGCGCCGAGGTCGAGCAGCGTCTGGTGCTGGTGCGCCCGGGTGCCGAGGTCGACCTGTGCCAGCGCGGGCTGACCGGCCCGGCGCACCGTCTCCACCAGCGCGGCCAGCTCCACGGCGTACCCGGTCGGCACCGTGAGCGAGGCGAACCACGACCGGCGCACCGCCCACTCCCCCGCCAGGGGCTGCACCAGGCCCGCGAGCTCCGGGAAGAGCAGGGCGATCAGCGGCCGCGCGACGAGCTCGGTGACCCGGCCGCCCTCGAGGGGGCCGCCGGCACCCGGCCGCGCGTAGAAGCCCTTCACCAGCTGGACCTCGGGCCGGGTCAGCAGGGGGCCCAGCAGGCCCGGCACGAAGTGCGTGTCCCAGTCGAGCAGGTCGGCATCCATGAACACCACGAGGTCGCCCGAGGTGACGAACAGCGACTTCCACATCGCTTCGCCCTTACCCGGGTGGCTGCCGAGGTCGGGCCGGATCTCGGCCGAGCGGTGCACGCGGGCGCCCGCCTCGGTGGCGACGTCGAACGTCCCGTCGACGGAGTCGCTGTCGATCACGACGATCTCGTCCACCAGGTCGACGGTCTGCATCAGGGCCTGGCGGACTCGCGCCACGACGGCCCCGACGGTTCCCGCCTCGTTGCGCGCCGGCACGACCAGGCTGACGGTGGCGCCGGCGTGGCTCTTGGCGGCCAGCAGTGCGTCGAGGGCCCAGTCGTCCCAGTGGGCGGCGTGGATCCCCATGGCGGCAAACCTACCGGGCCACCGCCCGCGCTTTTCAGGGCAAAGCGCCCACGCCGCCCAGCGAGCTGGGCTACCGTCGCTCGAGGTTCGGGCCTCCGGGTGCGTTCCCACCTGCCGCTGACCCCTCAGGAGATCCGACATGGGCATGCGTCGATGGCGCCGCAAGGTGCGTTGTCTGCTCAAGTACGGGCCCAGCGGCTGTCCGCACATCGAGCGGCACTCGCGACGCAGGCGCAGGCCTCGGCCCGGCAACGTCGAGCGAGCGGTCTAGTTGTTGCGGGTCGTTGGGTCGACAAGCCTGCCCGAGCGAAGATACATGCGGATCGCATATAGTTCCGGGCATGAGCTCGAGCCTTGAAGCAGCAATCGACGCGTGGCACGCGAGCGTCAACGACGGCGACCTCCAGCGCTCGGCGAAAGCGGTTGGTGACCCCGTTGTCGTCCTGGGCCCGAAGGGCGCGGGGCCGATCACGCCTGCTCAGTTCGCGCAGTGGGTGCAGCGTTCAGGGATCAAGCTGATCCCTCGGTCGTGGCACCCGGTCAGTGAGCGGCTGATGGTGGTCGAGGAGGACGCCACCTGGCCCGAGAGCTCGGAGCCTACGCGGGTGGCGACGGTCTTCCGTGCCTCTGACGGGAAGGTCACGGCTGCGCTGCGGCTGCCAGACCTCACGTCCGCCCTCGAGCTGGCCTACATCTGTCGCGAGATGGCGGCATCCGAGTGACGAGCCGGGGCCCTGGTCAGGTCCTGTTCCACTTCGTCCGGCATTGGGCGCGCCGGCCCGTGACGGCAGACGCCGGAGGTGACCAGGGCCGACTCGTGCTGGTTTGCGAGGCGGTCCACGCAGTCAGCCAGCGCGGGACCTCTGCAACGGTCAACGCCATCGCGCACGAGATCGGTATCGACCAGAGTGGCGCGTCACGGTTGATCACGAGCGCCACAGCGGCCGGCTACCTGGTCATGGCAGCATCCGCGACCGATGGTCGACGTCGCGAAGCATCGCTCACCGCCGCGGGCCGGTCCATGCTGGACCAGGCTCATCGTTGGCAGGAAGAGATCTTCGTTCAGCTGACCGCAGGCTGGAGCGACAAGAAGCGCCGCGACTTCCAGCAGGCGATCACCGACCTGATGGACCGCTCCTACGTGATGGACGCTTGAGGCACGCGAACGCTCCACTGCGCATCGCAGGACGCCGCGGGCTGCTCGAGCGCTGCAGACTGCCGGCATCTCGACTGCGGGGCGTCGTCTTCAACGTCCAGCCCGCTTATCCCTAGTCACCGGCCGCGGGCGTCTCGCCCTCCGTCGGCGTCCGGTCGTCCCAGCGCAGCAGCGCGGCAACGCCCGACGAGAGCGTGAGCTCGCGGGGCAAGGGCATCTCGTGCGGCACGACGGACACCTCGGCGTCGGTCAGCGCAGCCGCGGCGAGGAGCACCTGATCGGCGGGCAGCTCGCCTGCGTCTGTCGCAGAGGCCGGCAGCGCGAGACCCGGATGGTCCGCAGCCGACACCCCGACCGCACGTGCGTCGGGCAGGTCGAGCACCACCTGCTCGACCGCGCCGTTGACCATGGCGTCCGCCACCGCGTCCGGCCCGGTCACCACGCCCTCGGCGACGGCGAGCCCGCGGGCCAGGCGCTGTGCGATCAGGTCGACCGAGTGCGCCTCCAGGTCCGCGAGTGCCCGGTGGATCTCGGCCCACAGCGCCTCGTCGGACCCGCCCGCGGCGCGGCCGCCTCCGGCGTCGGTCTGCACGATCGTCACGTCGTCCCGTTCACCGAGCATCTGTGCCATGTCGGCCCGAGCCCGGACGTCACCGGAGATGACGACCAGCCGTACCCCGCGGCCGACCAGCAGGTGCTCGATGGCGGCGACCGCGAGCTGGGCGTTCTCGTGCCACTGGTTCTCGGAGCGCTGCTGGAACTTCTTCTGCGCCCAGTCGCCGTCGGGCACCTTCTGGAGGTGCAGGTCCGACCCCTCGACGGACTGGCTCTCCGCCCTCGCCGAGTTGCCGGCGACGTACAGCTCCAGGTCGGCGCCGAGCCGGTCGGCGCGGACGAGCAGGAAGGGGAACTGCCCGTCCGCCATGCTCACCCAGCCGGCGAGGTCGGGCAGCGGGCCCACGCCGACGGACTCGGGCCAGGTCGTGGTGCCGGAACGCACGTCGTCGAAGAGCACCTCATCCGAGGTCGCGACGATGGTCCGGCGCGCCGGTCCCGCGACGTGGGTCGGGGCACGCAGCCGCTCCTCCAGCTCGCCGAGCAGGTCGGCGGAGACGTCGGCCCGCTCCAGGTCGTGTCGTGTGGTGGTCCAGCGGGCGTCCAGCTGTTGTCGCGCGTCCTCGGTGTCGCGGCTGACGTCGAGGTGCAGTGAGACGAAGGGGCCGCTGTGCTCGTAGATCGGTCGGACGGTGTCGAGCCTCATGAGATTGCCGTACCCCCATCAGCCCGCGAGATACGCCCGCACGCCCCGCACGAGCGCCCGCGCGTACCGGTCGCGCCCGGCGGCGCTGCTCATCACCGCCGCCTCGGCCGCGTTGCGCATGTTCCCGAGCTCGACAAGCACCACCGGCACGTCCGACAGGTTCAGGGTGCCGAGATCGGTCCGGACGTCCAGCCCCCTCGTGCCCCGGTACGACGACGGCTGGAACCTCGCCCGGACCAGGGCGTCCCGGACGGCGAGCGCCAGCACGCGAGAGGCGCCCGCGATGTCGTCGGTGTAGCCGGGCAGCCGGCCGGGACGGATCACGTGGAAGCCGTGGGCGCCGGCGTCGTGGAGCCCGTCGGCGTGCAGGCTCAGCTTCACGTCGGCGGTGGGGCCCGGCCGGTCGGGATTGCCGGCGCGACCGCGCTCATCGACGCACGGTCCCCAGTGCGCGTCGCTGTTGGTCGACCGGGTCAGCACGACCCGCGCGCCGAGCCGGCGCAGCTGCCGCCGTACCTCCCGAGCCAGCTGCCACACGAAGGTGGCTTCGGGGTATCCCCGGTTCGTGGCCGTGCCCGTGGTGTTGCACTCCTTCTCGAACCCGCCTGCGTCCACCGGCTCGTCGATCTCCCGTGGGAAGCGGGCGTTGCCGAGCTGGTGACCGGGGTCGAGCACGATCACCTTGCCGGCCAGCGGACCACCGGCGACGGACGCCGACGCCGACGCTGTCGGCGACCCGATCGGCTTCGCCGTCGAGGGCTTCTCGGGGCTCTGGTCGTCGCCGGCCGAGCACCCACCCACCAGAGCGGCCGCGACCAGGACGGCGACCAGGCGGATCGAGCTCACTCGTACCCCAGGACGGCCTTCCGCTTCTCCCCCCACGCCAGTGCGGAGGCGATCGCATCGTCGAGCGACAGCTCCGCCTGCCAGCCGAGCAGCTCCGCAGCCTTGTCGGCGTTGGCGAACGCGCCCGCCGCGTCACCGGGCCGCGGCGGCGCCTCGGTCACGGGGATCGGCCTGCCGACGACCCGTTCGACGGCCGCAAGCAGCTCACGCACAGTGACACCGTCACCACCGCCGAGGTTGATGTAGGTGTAGGTCGCTCCGACCTTGCCCAGGACGGCGTCGAACTCCTCGACCGCCCGGACGTGGGCCTTCGCGAGGTCCCAGGCGTGGATGTAGTCCCGGATGCCCGTGCCGTCCCGGGTCGGGTGGTCGATCCCGGTGATCGTGAACGAGTCGCGGAACCCGAGAGCGGTCTGCGCCATCAGCGGCACGACGTGGGTGGCGTCCCTGAGGTGGTAGCCGGTCTCGAGGTCCGGGTCGGACCCGATCGGGTTGAAGTAGCGCAGGATGATCGCGCGCAGGTCGGTCGCGCCGCTCATGTCCTCGAGGACCTGCTCGATCATCCGCTTCGTCCGGGCGTACGGCGAGTTCGGGTCGACCGGGTCGTCCTCGCGCACCTCGAAGTCCGACTTGAGCGCGTAGAGGGAGGCGGTCGAGGAGAACAGGATCCGCGGCCGCCCGAGCGCGGTGAGCTCGTCGAACATCTCCAGCGACTTGGCCACGTTGTCGCGGTAGTACTCGTAAGGCTTCTCGACGGACTCCGGTACGACGATCCGCGCGGCCATGTGGATGGTCGCCTCGATGTCGGGGTGCTCGGCGACCACGCGCCGCAGGAGCGCTCGGTCGGCGATGTCGCCCTCGTAGAAGATCCGGTCGCCGACGTACTGCCGGGGGCCACTGATCAGCGAGTCGAGGACCACGGGGGTGTGGCCCGCCTGCTCGAGCGCCTTCGACGTGATCGAGCCGAGGTAGCCGGCGCCGCCGGTGACGAGAACCTTCATGTCAGCGACCCTACCGACGCACGGCGAGATCGGCGGGGAGCGCGGACCCAGAATGGCCTTTCGGTCATGATTTCCGAAACGGCCACGCGCGTCGGCAACCCCACCTACGGTACGTCGTGGACGTTAGGTCAGGTTCCCGGGTCTAAGTGACGTGGGGACTCGGCACCGCCGGGCTCTCATCGTGGGGGATGGACCGGGGGTCTGCGGGAGCCAAACGGGAACTCGGGCAACGTCCTGCACTTCTTGGGACTACACAAAATGACCGTTTTGGAACGTACCCGGCTGATCGCCGGGTCCGAGCCCAGCCGCACCCTGCGTTACCTACCGGGCAGCGTTCTCGCGGTAGACGTGGTAGCGCTCGCTGTCACCGCTCTGCTCGCCACTCTTGGTCGCGAGCGACTGACGATCTTCTCACGTGCGTGGGGAGCGCACGAGGAGCTGGGTGTAGTCGCCACCATCGCGATCGTTGCTTGGATCGGCATCATCGCCGTCGCCGGCGGCTACCGACGTGACCTGTTCGGCTCCGGCAGCGACGAGTTCAAGCGCGTCGTCAACGCCAGCCTCGTCACCGCCGGCGTACTGGGCGTCGGCTGCTACCTCGCGAAATACGACTTCTCCCGCGGCTTCTTCCTCTTAGCGTTCGCCATCGGGCCGCTACTGCTCCTGCTCGGCCGGTTCAGCGCACGCAAAGCTCTTCACGCGCTGCGCCGTCGCGGGTTCCTGCAGGCGCGCGTGCTGGTCGCCGGGTCCGCCCGGCGTGTCGACGAGGTCACTCAGGTGCTTCGGCGCGAGAAGTGGCTCGGCTACTCAGTTCTCGGCGCCGTGACGCCCGCCGTCGAGCCGCTCGAGGAGACCGCCACAGGAGTGCCGGTCCTCGGAGACAAGGAGAACGTCGTCGAGATCGGGCGCGCGCACGGAGCCGACATCATCTTCTTCGCCGGTGGCACCAGCACCTCGGCCGCGGAGATGAACCAACACCTGTGGGCGCTGGAAGGGCACGGGATCGACGTGGTGGTGGCACCCAGCCTGCAGGAGGTCTCCCAGCAACGACTGTCCTTGCGGCCCATCGGCGGCCTTCCGCTGATCCACGTCGACCAGCCGACCTGGGTGAGCGCCGGGCGTATCGGCAAGCGCATCTTCGACGTGGTCGGCTCGTTCCTGCTGATCCTGGCCCTGTCACCGATCCTGCTGGTCGCGGCGACCCAGATCTTCCTCCACGACCGCGGACCACTGCTCTTCAAGCACTACCGCATCGGCCGCAACGGCAAACGCTTCGGGTGCCTGAAGTTCCGCACGATGGTGGTCAACGCCGAGGCGATGGTCAAGGACCTCCAGGTCGAGACCGGTCAGCAAGCCCTTCTGTTCAAGTTGAAGAACGACCCCCGCGTCACGAAGCCGGGCCACTGGCTGCGCCGATTCTCCGTGGACGAGCTCCCGCAGCTCCTCAACGTGCTTCGCGGCGACATGAGCCTGGTCGGCCCGCGTCCCCAGGTCCAGGGCGAGGTGGATCTGTATCAGGGTGCGATGGAGCGACGCCTGCTCGTTCGGCCCGGCATGACCGGATTGTGGCAGGTCTCGGGCCGGAACGACCTGACGCCCGAGGAGGCCATGCGGCTAGACGTGTACTACGTGGACAACTGGTCGATGATGCAGGACATCTCGATCCTGCTTCGCACCTTCACAGCGGTCACGAGTTCCCGCGGGGCCTACTGACCGAGCGGTGGGTCATCACTTCCCGTCCTCATCGAGGATGTCGAGCAGGTACTGCCCGTAGCCGCTCTTCAGCAGCCCCTGGGCGAGCTGGGCGAGCTGTTCGTCGTCGATGTAGCCGGCGCGCCAGGCCACCTCCTCGGGCGAGCCGACCTTGGTGCCCTGCCGGGCCTCGAGCGCGCGCACGAAGTTGCTGGCGTCGTTGAGGTCGTCGAACGTCCCGGTGTCCAGCCAGGCGGAGCCGCGGGGAAGCACCTCGACCTGCAGTCGCCCCTCCTCCAGGTAGAGCCGGTTGAGGTCGGTGATCTCCAGCTCGCCGCGGGCCGAGGGCTTGAGGCCCTTGGCCTTCTCGACCACGTCGGCACCGTAGAAGTAGAGCCCGGGCACGGCGTAGTGGCTCTTGGGCTTCTCGGGCTTCTCCTCCAGCGAGAGCGCCCGGCCGTCGGCGTCGAAGTCCACGACCCCGTACGCCGTCGGGTCGGAGACGCGGTAGCCGAAGACCGCCGCGCCGTCGAAGCTCTCGAAGCGGCGCAGCCGGGTGCCCAGGCCCGCGCCGTAGAAGATGTTGTCGCCGAGCACCAGGCCGGCGCCGCCGCCCGCGAGATGGTCCTCGCCGATCAGGAACGCCTGCGCGAGGCCGTCCGGCGACGGCTGCACGGCGTAGCTGATCTCGATCCCGAAGTGCGAGCCGTCGCCCAGCAGCCGGCGGAACTGCTCGGCCTCGTGCGGGGTGGTGATGACCAGCACCTCACGAATGCCGGAGAGCATCAGCGTGGACAGCGGGTAGTAGATCATCGGCTTGTCGTAGATCGGCATCAGCTGCTTGCTGATGGCGTGGGTGATCGGGTGCAGTCGGCTGCCCGTGCCTCCGGCCAGGATGATCCCGCGCATGTGTCTGTCTCCCTCGTAGCGCCCTCGATGGGCTGACGGATCATTGTCCTCCATACACTGACACCTGTGCATCGCATCCTCGTGACCGGCGGGGCCGGCTTCATCGGCTCCAACTTCGTCCACCACCTCGTCCGCAGCACCGACGCCTTCGTCACGGTGCTGGACAAGCTGACCTACGCGTCGACCGAGGAGTCGCTCGCGGGACTGCCGGAGGACCGGGTCCGCCTGGTCGTGGGTGACATCGTCGACCCCGCACTCGTCGAACCACTGGTCGCCGAGCAGGACGCCGTCGTCCACTACGCGGCGGAGTCTCACAACGACAACTCCCTGAACGACCCGACCCCGTTCATCCAGACCAACCTGATCGGCACGTTCACGCTGCTCGAGGCGGTCCGGAAGGCAGACGTCCGGTTCCACCACGTCTCGACCGACGAGGTGTACGGCGACCTCGAGCTGGACGACCCGAAGAAGTTCACCGAGGACACGCCGTACAAGCCCTCGTCGCCGTACTCCGCATCCAAGGCCGGCTCCGACCACCTGGTCCGGGCCTGGACGCGAAGCTTCGGCGTGCGCGCCACGATCTCGAACTGCTCCAACAACTACGGTCCGTGGCAGCACATCGAGAAGTTCATCCCCCGCCAGATCACCGAGGTCCTCTCCGGCCGCCGCCCGAAGCTCTACGGCTCCGGCGAGAACGTCCGCGACTGGATCCACACCCAGGACCACTCCTCCGCCGTGCTCACCATCCTCGAGCAGGGTCGGATCGGGGAGACCTACCTGATCGGCGCCGACGGCGAGAAGTCCAACCTCGAGGTGGTCCGGCTGATCCTGCGCCTGATGGGACGCGACGAGAACGACTTCGAGCACGTCAACGACCGCGCCGGCCACGACCTGCGCTACGCGATCGAGTCCGGCAAGCTGCGCACCGAGCTCGGCTGGCGGCCCCAGTACGCCGACTTCGAGGCCGGCCTGGCCCAGACGATCGACTGGTACCGGGACAACGAGGCTTGGTGGCGGCCGCACAAGGACGCGACCGAGGCGGCCTACGCGGCCAAGGGCCAGTGAGGGCCACCCGGCGAGCTACGGATGACTGACCTTCGCATCGACCCGACGCCGATCCCGGGGCTCCTGGTCGTGCACCTGCCCGTGCACGGCGACGCCCGCGGCTGGTTCAAGGAGAACTGGCAGCGGGAGAAGATGGTGGCCCTCGGACTGCCCGACTTCGGCCCCGTGCAGAACAACATGAGCTTCAACGCCACCCGGGGCGCGACCCGCGGCATCCACACCGAGCCCTGGGACAAGTTCGTCTCCGTCGCGACCGGCAAGGTCTTCGCGGCGTGGGTCGACATGCGGGCCGGCGACAGCTTCGGCGCCACGTTCTCGGTGGAGATCGACGAGGGCGTCGCGGTGTTCGTCCCCCGCGGCGTGGGCAACTCCTACCAGGCGCTCGCCGACGGCACGGTCTACTCCTACCTGGTCAACGACCACTACCAGCCGGGCAAGGTCTATCCGGCGCTCAACCTCGCCGACCCGACGGCGGCCATTCCGTGGCCGATCCCGCTGGCCTCCGGCGAGGCGGAGATCTCCGAGAAGGACCGCAACAACCCCTTCCTGGGCGACGTCGCTCCCATGGAGCCGAGGCGGACGCTGATCACCGGCGGCCAGGGCCAGCTCGGACGCGCGCTCGCCGCGCTCTACCCCGATGCCACCGTCGTCGGCCGCGACGAGCTGGACCTCACCGACGAGGCCGCGCTCGAGGCCTGGCCCTGGCAGGACTACGGCGTGGTGCTCAACGCCGCCGCCTACACCGCGGTCGACAAGGCCGAGACCCCCGAGGGCCGCGCCGCCGCATGGGCGGCGAACGCCTCGGCGCCGGCGGCGCTCGCGCGGATCGCAGCCCGACGCGGCCTCACGCTCGTCCACTACTCCACCGACTACGTCTTCGACGGCTCGGACGTCGAGGGAGGCCACACCGAGCAGACGCCGCTCGCCCCGCTCGGCGTCTACGGGCAGACCAAGGCGGCCGGCGACATCGCGGTGGCCGCCGCTCCGCGCCACTACATCCTGCGGACGACCTGGGTCATCGGCGAGGGGCACAACTTCATCCGGACCATGCAGAAGCTCGCCGCCGAGGGGGTCTCCCCCTCGGTCGTCGCCGACCAGGTCGGCCGGCTGACCTTCACCGACGAGCTGGCCCGGGCGACGGGGCACCTCCTGGACTCCGGCGCCGCGTACGGCACCTACAACGTGACCAACGCCGGCACCCCCCGGTCCTGGGCCGACTACGCCCGCCGGGTCTTCGAGCTGTCGGGCCGCGACCCGAAGGACGTGAGCAGCACGACCACCGAGGAGTACGCCGCCGGCAAGCAGATGTCGCCCCGGCCACTGTTCAGCGTGCTGTCGCTCGCCAAGCTGGAGGCGACGGGGTTCACCAGCGCCGACGCGGATGAGGCGCTAGCGTCATACCTCGGCAACGCCTAGCGGGCCACCCCCGATCACCACCGCCCAGGAGAGAAGTTGCTCGAACTGGACTGTCCCACCCAGGACTACGACTGGGGCTCATCGGACGCGATTCCGGGCTTCCAGCGCCGGACCGCGGAAGGCCGCCCGGTTGCAGAGGTCTGGATGGGCACGCACCCCCTCGGGACCGCCCAGGTCGTCGACGGCGCCGCTGTCCGGCGTCCACTGACGGCCGTCGCGGGTGAGCTGGGCTTCATGCTGAAGATCCTGGCCGCCGGGCGACCGCTCTCGATCCAGGTGCACCCCAACGAGGCTCGGGCGAAGGCCGGCTTCGCCGCCGAGGAGGCGGCGGGCGTGCCGCTCGACGCTCCGCAGCGCGTGTTCAAGGACCCGAGCCCCAAGCCGGAGATGGTCTATGCGCTGTCGACCTTCGACACGCTGGTGGGGTTCCGACCCACCGCCGAGATCCTCCGGGTCCTGATGCCGCTTCGGCACCCGACCGTGCGCGCGCTGGTGAAGAGCCTGCGCGACAACCCGGGCTTCGCAGGGATCGTGCGCCTGGTCGAGGGGCTGGTGGGCGACCCGCCCTCGCCCGACGTCGTCCGGGACGTCGTCGCCGAGTGCCGCGAGGCACTCGAGGAGGGCATCGACATCAAGCGCGCCTATGCGACCGCGGTCGAGATCGCGCAGTTCTATCCGGGTGACGTGGGCGTCATCGTGTCGCTGCTGCTCAACCGGCTGACGCTCCAGCCGGGCGAGGCTGCCTACCTCGGCACCGGGATCATCCACGCGCACCTGCGCGGCATGTGCCTGGAGGTGATGGTGTCCTCGGACAACGTCCTGCGGGCGGGCCTCACGAGCAAGCATCTGGACCCGGTCGGCCTGGTGCAGTGTCTCGAGGAGGGGATGTCACGCGTGGCGCGGGTGACCCCGCGCCTGTTCGGCGCGTCCACCGACGTGTTCAGCCCGACCGCGGACTTCGCACTGTCGATCACCCAGAGCTCCCAGGCCGATCCGGGCGGCGTGACCCTCCCGGCCTCGGGCCCTCGGCTGCTGGTGTGCACCGGCGGCGAAGTGGCGCTTCTCAACGAGCGTGACCAGATGCTGCACCTGCGTCGCGGCGACACCGCCTTCGCCGACGACTCCGACGGGGAGCTCCGCGTGGTCGGCACGGGCGAGGTCGCACAGGCCTACCGCCCCACGGGCGACGACGCCGCAGAGCTGCTGGACCTCGTCTGAGCGCTGTCCGACCTGGCCGTCGGCCCGGATCTACCGTCGACGCAGGCCGGCCAGTGCCGGCCGGACGTCCGCCAGGTACACCAGCGCAGCGACCGTCATCGCGAGGTTGATGATCGTCAGGTTGATCGGCAGCAGCTGGAGCACCACCCCGACGCCGAGCACGATCGTCCACGTCGCCTTGTTCAGCTTGTCGGCGGCGGAGTAGGACTCCGCGGAGTAGAGCAGCGAGCTCACGAAGGCGAAGATCTTGACGACGAGCAGCACGAACGCGACGGCGAGGTTGATGTACAGCTCGACCGTGCTGACTGGACTGACGAATCCACCGCTCATGATGCCCAGATCCTAGTCGGCGACCCACGCGGAGACGCCGCACGGCCCCGAGGCGGTGCCTCGGGGCCGTGCTGCGACCAGACAGATCAGCTGGTGGCGGGCGCGTTCTCGGTGGTGGTGCTGTCCGAGGCGGCCTTCTTGGCCGGAGCCTTCTTGGCCGGGGCCTTCTTGGCCGGAGCCTTCTTCGCGGTCGCGGCCGGAGCCTTCTTCGCGGGAGCCTTGCGGGCCGCGACCTTCTTGGTGACCTCGACCGGAGCGGCGGTCTCGCCCTTGCGGATCCGGCTCACGACGGTCTCGCCGTGCTTCGCGAGACCGGCGTAGGTGGAGGAGACCAGGGTGAGGTTCTGGTCGTACTTGACCTTGACCGTGGTCGGCAGGCTCTTCGCCTCGGTCTGGATCTCGGCGAGCCGGGACTCGGCCTCCTTGCGGCGCTCGGCGAAAACCTGGGTCGCCTTGCCCTGCAGGGCCTTCGGCTCGGGCAGCTCGAAGGACTTGACCGTCTTCTGCACCTCGGCGACCTTCGAGGTGACGTCCTTCTGCAGGTCGGCGACGTTGGCGGTGACCTTCGCCTGCACGTCGGTGACGTAGGTGATCACCTTCTGCACGGCGAGGTCGGTGGCGCCCACGCCGGCGTACAGCGGCTTGGCCACCACCGGCGGGAGCTCGGGGAGCTCCACGGACTTGAGCTTCACGTCAAACTTGGCCATTGGCACTCTTTCCTTCGGTAGTGAGGTCTTCGGGATCGATCTCGGCGCTCTTCGGCGCGGTCTCCTGCGCCTTCGCGACGTCCTCGGCCGCATTCAGCGCGAGGAACGATGCGTAGACGTCGAGGAGCGACTGCTTCTGTCGCTCGGTGAGCCCAGCGTCGCCCAGGATGGCGAGCTCGACCGACCGCCCGACGCCGTCATCGGGGCTGAGGATGCCCGCCCTGATGTAGAGCTGCTCCGCGGAGATCCGGAGGGCCTTGGCGATCTGCTGGAGCACCTCGGCGGACGGCTTGCGGAGCCCGCGCTCGATCTGGCTCAGGTAGGGGTTGGACACGCCCGCCTGGGCGGCGAGCTGCCGCAGGGAGAGCCGGGCCGAGACCCGCTGCTCCTTGAGGTAGTCGCCGAGTGACCCGACGGCCTGCCCGACCTTGCCCTTCGCCATACGGCCATAGTGCTAGCAAGAGTTAGCAACCTGCAAGCACCCTCAGCGTGAAGTGGTTCACACCGACGCCCATCCACGACTCAGTGTTCAAATAGGATCAACTCACTCGACTCTGTACGATCCACTCTGTGTCGAGCCCCCTGCCGCAGCACTGCCCCCAGCCACGGGAGCTGGACGACCTGGAGCTCGTGGTCTCGGGGGCGGCCGCCCCGATCGCCGGCTTCAACGAGCCCGGCAGCCCGATCACGCTCTCCCTGCCCGACGACCTCGCGTCCCACCTGCACGGCGGTGGCGCGGTCGAGCTGGTCGACCCCGAGGGTCTGCCGCTGGCCCGGGTCACCGAAGGCGCCCGCGGTCTCGAGGTCGAGCCGCTCACCCATGCCCAGTTCGGCCCGTTCCGTCGGCTGTACCTCTCGCCGGCGGCCGTCCGCGAGCAACACGCGGGACGCACCGTCGTCCCGATCTCGGACCTGGTGACCGACGTCCAGCTCAGGCAGCTGCGCCGGCTGGGCCCGGTGCTCCTCCTCGCGCTCGTCGGCACGGGCACACCCGCACTCAGCCCGGTCGGGCTGCTGCGCGCCACGCTGCGGGTCGCCGACCAGCTGGACGCTGCCGTGGTCGCCGTCCCGCTGGCCGACCATGACTCCCTGACCGATCCCGCGCTGCGGGTCTCGGTGCTGACGAACTACGCGGGCACCGACCCGGTCGTCGAGCTGGAGTACGGCGGCGCCGTACTGCCGGAGCTCGCCGACATCGCCGGTGCGGAGCGCCCCGAACCGGCCGAGCAGGGCCTGGTGCTGTTCTTCACGGGTCTGTCGGGCAGTGGGAAGTCCACGCTCGCCCAGGCGCTCATGGACCGTCTCCTCGAGCAGGGCGGGCGCACCGTGACCAGCCTCGACGGCGACGTGGTGCGTCGGAACCTCTCGGCCGGCCTGACCTTCTCCAAGGAGGACCGCGAGACCAACATCCGCCGCATCGGCTGGGTCGCCGCGGAGATCTCCCGGCATGGCGGCGTCGCCGTCTGCAGCCCGATCGCACCCTTCGACCGAACGCGCCAGCAGGTCCGCGCCATGGTCCAGCAGGCCGGTGGGGCGTTCTTCCTGGTCCATGTCGCCACTCCGCTGGAGGAGTGCGAGCGACGCGACCGCAAGGGGCTCTACGCCAAGGCGCGGCGAGGCGAGATCCCCGACTTCACCGGCATCTCCTCGCCCTACGAGGAGCCGCAGGAC
The DNA here is from genome assembly GCF_004803405.1 of Nocardioides sp. Classification (GTDB taxonomy): domain Bacteria; phylum Actinomycetota; class Actinomycetes; order Propionibacteriales; family Nocardioidaceae; genus Nocardioides; species Nocardioides vastitatis. The sequence goes on from NZ_SSXI01000144.1 coordinate 15,229, forward strand.
GCCGACGTGCGGGTCGACACCACCGGAAGGTCCATCGAGGACGCGCTCGAGGACGTCACGGTGGCCCTCCGCACTGCCGGCTACCTCGATCTCGCGCGGGCCAAGACCGAGCAGGCGGAGACCGCCGTCGGCGGCCGGACCTCCGCCGAACCGGGCGCCCGGGCGCTCGCGACGACCGAGCGTCCACTGCGCGTGCTCTTCGTCTGCACGGCCAACATCTGCCGCTCCCCCTACATGGAGCTCCGCGCGCGCACCATGGCCGGTCGGGACGTCAGCATCGAGTTCGCCAGCGCCGGGACCCACGGCTTCCGCTCGCACTCCGTCGACGCCACGATGGCCGAGGTCCTCGCCGACCGCGGCGTCAGCGCGGACCTCATCGCGGGCTTCGCGAGCCGCCCGCTGACGCGCGACCTCGTGGAGGCCGCCGATCTGGTGCTGACCGCGGAGGCCGCGCACCGCACCTTCGTGCTCGACGAGGTGCCGCACGCCTTCCGCAAGGTCCTCACGCTCGGCCAGTTCGCCGAGTCGGCCGCGCGCGTCGACGTCTCGGTCGGAGGCGCCGACCTCGTCACCGCGGTCGGTCACCGACGTGCCGGAGCGACCGACGAGCACAACATCCGCGACCCCTACCGGCGCGGCAAGGCAGCGGCGGAGCTCACCGCCGACCAGATCGACCGGCTCCTGACGGCAGTGCTCCCGCGCCTCCTCAGGGCCCAGGCAGGCGCCCGATGAACGAGTGGATCACGCTCACCGCTCTGTCCATCGTGGCGGCCGGCTTCTTCGTCGGCATCATCGTGGGCCTGACCGGCATGGGTGGGGGCGCACTGATGACGCCGGCGCTGATCTTCCTCGGCGTCGGTGGTGGCGAGGCCGCGACCGTCGTCACGGCCGATCTCACCGCGGCCGCCGTGTACAAGACCGGCGGGGCCGCGGTCCACGCCAAGGAGGGATCGCCCAACCTCAGGCTCGCGGGCTGGCTGATCCTCGGGTCCGTGCCGATGGCGTTCCTGGGGCCTTACCTCGTCAAGGCGCTCACGACGGACGCCGACCAGCTCGACCGCGTGCTCAAGCTGGCGATCGGCTTCGCTCTGCTCGTCGCGGCCGCCACCTACGCCCTACGGCTCTACATCAACCTCAAGCGGGTACGACGAGGGGGCGACGGCGGCGACCCGAACCCCCGCATCCGCCCCGTCCCCACCCTCCTGGTGGGCGCACTCGGCGGGCTCCTGGTCGGCATCACGAGCGTCGGCTCCGGATCGGTCATCATGATCGCGCTCCTCATGCTCTATCCCGGCCTGACGGCTGTGAAGCTGGTCGGCACCGACCTGGTCCAGGCGGTTCCGCTGGTGCTCGCGGCAGCGATCTCCAACATCGCCATCCACGGCTTGGACTGGGCCATCGCGCTTCCGCTGATCGTCGGCTCGGTCCCGGGCACGCTGCTCGGGAGCCGGCTCGCGCCCCGGGTGCCCCAGTCCTACATCAGGCGCGGGATCGTCGTGGTCCTCACCATGTCCGGCGTGGCGCTGCTCGACAAGGCCGGTTGGGCTCCGCTCGGCAAGGAGGAGACCCATCCCGAACTGGTCGGCATCGTCGGCGTGGTGACCGTCGCGCTGGTGCCGCTCGTGTGGGGCATGATCCGCAAGACCGAGGGGATGCCGATGTTCGGCGCCCCCACGGTCGCCGACCTGGAGTCCCTCGGGGACAGCCGCAGCGAGCAGCGGGCCGAGCGCTAGGACGGGTTCAGCGAAGCGCCGGCGCGGGCGCGTCGGTCTCGACGTCGAACGTGCGCGAGGCCGCATGAGCGAGGCAGAAGGTGAGCGCGGCGGCGAGGGCGATCCACACTCCGATGACGCTGGCAAGGACGATCATGGGACTACCTCCTGGTCTCGGAGTACCCCATCGGCAGTCAACCACTCCCAGCTGAGCGATTTCTTCCCGCAGCTCAGTCCCGCCCGTAGATGTCGCGGGTATAGACCTTCTCGGCGACGTCGGCCAGCGCCTCGGACCGCCGGTTGGCGATGATCACGTCGCACCGGGCCTTGAACTCGTCGAGGTCGCGCACCACCTCCGAGTTGTAGAAGAGGTCGTCCTCGAGCTCCGGCTCGTACACGACCACCTCGACCCCCTTGGCCTTGATCCGCTTCATCACGCCCTGGACGCTGGACATCCGGAAGTTGTCCGAGCCGGACTTCATGATCAGCCGATAGACCCCGACGACCTGCGGCCGCCGGTTGAGGATGTCGTCGGCGATGAAGTCCTTGCGGGTGGTGTTCGCGTCGACGATCGCGCTGATCAGGTTCTGCGGCACGCGCTCGTAGTTGGCTTGGAGCTGCTTGGTGTCCTTCGGCAGGCAGTAGCCGCCGTACCCGAAGGACGGGTTGTTGTAGTGCGAGCCGATCCGCGGGTCGAGGCCGACCCCCTCGATGATCTGCTTGGTCGACAGGCCGTGCATGGCGGCGTAGGTGTCGAGCTCGTTGAAGTACGCCACCCGGAGCGCGAGATAGGTGTTGGCGAACAGCTTGATGGCCTCCGCCTCCGTGGAGCCGGTCAGCAGCACCGGGACGTCCTCGTCGACGGCTCCCGCCACCAGGAGCTTCGCGAACAGCCGGCCCTGCTCCGCCTCGGATCCCACCACGATGCGGGAGGGATGCAGGTTGTCGTACAGCGCCCGTCCCTCGCGGAGGAACTCAGGCGAGAAGATGATCGACGCACCCGGGTGCCGCTCCCGGAGCTGGTTGGTGAAGCCCACCGGCACCGTCGACTTGATGACGACGGTGGCGTACGGGTTGACCGCGAGCGCCTCCGCGGTCACCGACTCCACGGACCTGGTGTCGAAGTAGTTGGTGACCGGGTCGTAGTCGGTCGGCGTCGCGACCACCACGAAGGAGGCGTCCGCGTAGGCGAGCTCCTTGTCGAGGGTCGCCGTCAGGGTCAGCGGCCTGTTCGCGAGGAAGTCCTCGAGCTCCGGGTCGACGATCGGCGACTGACGCCGGTTGACGGCATCGACCCGCGCCGGATCGATGTCGACCGCATAGACGTCGTGGTCCTGCGCCAGGATGACGGCGTTGGACAATCCCACGTAGCCCGTGCCGACGACCGTGATCTTCATGCTCGCAGGCTAGGCGACTCCCGCTCCTGTGGTCGATGTCGGGGCGAGGACCGGCTCGAGGTCCCAGGGCCGACCGCCCCTGCTCAGCGCCCCGGTGGGGTGGCGTCCCAGTCCCAGAGTGCCGAGATCGGCAGCCCCCACAGCCCGGGGCGGAACTCGTGTCCCGCGGATCCGGTGTTGAGGACGACCCCGCCGCGGAACCGCCAGCCGGCGCGGGCGGCCAGCGCCTCGAGACCGGCGAACTGGTGGGGGCGCAGGCTGGCCGCCGTGCGGACCTCCAGTCCATAGACGGTGTCGTCGGGAAGCTCGACGACGAGGTCGACCGCGAGGCCGTTGCGCTCGCGGAGGTGGCTCAGCCGGTAGTCGACGGCGCTGGTCTCGCGCTGCCGCAGCAGCTCGTCGACCACCACACCGGTCAGGAGGGGAGCGAGGCGGCTGCGGCCACGAAGCTCGACGAGCTCGTCGACGGTGGCGCCGCTCAGGTGTCGCGCCACCGCCGGGTCGGTGAGGATCGCCCGTGGCCGCCCGATCACCCGCTTCGCGACCGACGCCCGGCAGCCGGGCAGCAGCCGGAGCAGCCCGACCTCCACCAGCACCTCGAGGTACGGCGAGATCGTGGTGGCCGGGATGCCGGACGCCGCCGCCAGGCGGGCCTTGTTGAGCTCCGCGGCGGGCGGTCGAGCCAGCGCGCGGAGCAGCGCCAGCAAGCGTTCCGGGTTCAGGCGCCGCAGGGCACGGGCGTCGCCGCTCGCGATCCGGCGGAGCTCGTCCGCGATGCCCTCCTCGCGCGCCATCAGCTCGACGTACTCGGGGACGCCCCAGTGGGAGCGCACCTCACCCGGCACGGCGGCCCGCGATCCGAGCCGGGCGACGAAGTCTGCGGCCACGGACCGAAGCGTAGGTCCCTCGGCGGCAAACTCGTAGATTTGTCTACGGCGCGCCCGCGGATGCGTCAACCGAGCGCGCCGCATGGCACGATGGGCGGGCCCTGAACTCAACAGGTTCGGAAAGGATGGCGTGGTTCCCGCCATGACACAGACCCACAGCGACTATCGCCTGAGCCAGCTCGACCAGCTCGAGGCAGAGTCCATCCACATCTTCCGCGAGGTCGCGGCGGAGTTCGAGAAGCCCGTCCTGATGTTCTCGGGCGGCAAGGACTCCATCGTGATGATGCGCCTGGCCGAGAAGGCCTTCTACCCGGCGAAGATCCCCTTCCCCGTGCTCCAGGTCGACACCGGCTATGACTTCCCCGAGGTCCTCGCGACCCGGGACAACTGGGTCAACCGCCTCGGCGTCAAGCTGGTCGTGGCCTCCGTCGAGCAGGCCATCAAGGACGGGATCGTCGTCGACGACGGCAAGACCTCCCGCAACCGGCTCCAGATCGGCACCCTGCTCAACGCCCTCGAGGAGGGCGGCTTCACCGCCGCCTTCGGCGGCGGCCGCCGCGACGAGGAGAAGGCCCGCGCGAAGGAGCGCGTGTACTCCCATCGTGACGAGTTCGGCCAGTGGGACCCCAAGATGCAGCGCCCCGAGCTGTGGTCGCTCTACAACGGGCGGATCCACGAGGGCGAGCACATGCGGATCTTCCCGATCTCCAACTGGACCGAGCTCGACATCTGGGACTACATCGGCCGCGAGGGCATCGAGATCCCCAGCATCTACTTCTCCCACCAGCGCCGCGTCTTCGAGCGCGACGGCATGCTGCTGACCGAGAGCGAGCACAACCCGCTCCGCGACGGTGAGGTCGCGCAGGAGCGGACCGTGCGGTTCCGCACCGTCGGCGACCTCACCCTGACCGGGTGCGTGGAGTCCACAGCGTCCACGATCCAGCAGATCATCGAGGAGGTCGCGATCGCCCGGGTCACCGAGCGCGGCGCGACCCGCGGTGACGACCGGTTCTCCGAGGCTGCCATGGAGGACCGCAAGAAGGAGGGCTACTTCTGATGGCCAACACCCCGCACAAGCGACCCATGGACCTGCTGCGGTTCGCCACCGCCGGCTCGGTCGACGACGGCAAGTCCACCCTCATCGGGCGGCTGCTTCTCGACTCGAAGGCGATCTTCGAGGACCAGCTCGAGGCGGTGGAGGCGACCAGCTCGGCGAAGGGCTACGACTACACCGACCTCGCGCTGCTGACCGACGGGCTGCGCTCCGAGCGCGAACAGGGCATCACCATCGACGTGGCCTACCGCTACTTCGCGACGCCCAACCGGAAGTTCATCATCGCCGACACCCCGGGCCACGTGCAGTACACCCGGAACATGGTGACCGGCGCCTCGACCGCCAACCTCGGACTGGTGCTCGTCGACGCCCGCCAGGGCCTCACCGAGCAGTCCCGCCGCCATGCGGTGATCCTCTCGCTGCTCCGGGTGCCCCACCTGGTGCTCGCGGTGAACAAGATGGACCTCGTCGACTACTCCGAGGAGGTCTACGACGAGATCCACGAGGAGTTCACCCAGTTCGCGACGAAGCTCAACGTGCCCGACCTCGAGGTCATCCCGATCTCGGCGCTCCAGGGCGACAACGTCGTGACCCGCTCCGAGAACATGCCGTGGTACTCCGGTCCGACGCTGATGCACCACCTCGAGAACGTGCACGTGGCGTCCGACCGCGACCTGGTCGACGTCCGCTTCCCGGTGCAGTACGTCATCCGGCCCAAGTCCGACGAGTTCCACGACTTCCGCGGCTACGCCGGACAGGTCGCCGGTGGCGTCCTCAAGCCCGGTGACGAGGTCGTTGTGCTTCCCTCGGGGATGACGTCGAAGATCTCCCGGATCGACCTGTTCGACAACGAGATCGCCGAGGCGTTCCCGCCGATGAGCGTGACCGTGCACCTCGACGACGACGTCGACGTGTCCCGTGGCGACATGATCGCCCGGGTCAACAACGCGCCGACGCCCAGCCAGGACATCGACGCGATGGTCTGCTGGATGACGACCACGCCGCTGCAGCCGCGCCAGAAGCTGGCCATCAAGCACACCACCCGCACCGGACGCGCGCTCGTCAAGGACATCTCCTACCGGCTCGACGTCAACACACTCCACCGCGACCAGGAGACCAAGGAGCTCGGCGTCAACGAGATCGGCCGCGTCCAGTTGCGCACCACGGTGCCACTGCTGGTCGACCCGTACTCGAAGAACCGCACCACCGGTTCATTCATCCTGATCGACGAGGCGACCGGGGTCACGGTCGGCGCCGGCATGATCAACGGCTGACACACGTCGATCGGGAAAGGCGCGGCCTCCCGCAGTTCCAGGAAATCGCCCACCGCTGGGTCCAGCGGGTGCGTAGATCCTCTACTACACCGAGGATGTTGCCTGTTGAGTGGTCCGAGCCGAGGGGGGTACAGAGCACCGACCCGCTGCCCGCGCAGCGTCCTAAGTTCACCAGCGCAGCGACGTGCGGAGCGTTCACTCGCGCTGCGCCATTCTGCGCGGCGCCCCGTGAACGACCTTCTCGCGGTTCTTCGCGCGGCTTGAAGCCTGAACGACAAACCTGCACCGCAGACCCGGACCATCGCTAGCCTTGCACTTGCCGAAAACGGTTCTCCCGTGACCGAGTCGTTTAGCGACGCGTGCCGGCGCGGGCCGCGCGTTCAGGCGACGACCCAGCGAAGAATGCCGTGTCCTAATGGCGGATGTTTCTCGTTCGCAGCGCGGCCGCATTTCCGGGGATGCCAGAAACCCGACCGCTGTCGGCGCCAAAAAACTGACTACTGCTCAGACCCCGCTCAACTGCTGGGCCGAGGGAGGAACCCGGTGGGTTCGAGATCTGGCGGTTCCGCGATAGAGAACTGCCCATCGGGTTAAACCGGCGCGGAACTCAAGAACGACGCTAGGTTTCCGCAGTGAGCACTGGAAACACCTGCGGGACGGCAGGCGAGCGATGTCTCCGCATCGATGCCAATGACGCGAGCGCTCAGACTGCCGCGGATCCGGTGCCGATGGCGCCTCCACGTAGGATGCGGTGAGGAGAGCCTCGAGATCAGTTAACTTGCTAGGCGTCGGACCCGCGCGAATTCGCGCACTCTACCTGTACGGAGCATCCCAATGGCGCAGATGCCCAACCTATTTATTGTGGGTGCCGGTAAGGCGGGGACCACGGCGATGCACTCACTGCTGTCCATGCACCCCAAGATCTCGATGTCGACTTTGAAGGAACCGCACTATTACTCATCGGTGCAGCCCGATCCTGCGTTGCGCCACCTGATTCCCACGATCACAGATAAGGCGGATTACCTCGCGCTCTTCCGCGATGTCGATGCTCCAATTCGCGGCGAGGCCAGCCCGTCCTATCTCTTCGATCCGGCCGCGGCTCACCGGATCAGAGCGGACGTTCCGGGCGCGAAAATCCTAATCCTTCTGCGTGATCCGGTTCAGCGGGCTTTCTCGCACTACCTGATGGATGTGCGGGAAGGGCTAGAGACGCGCCCGTTCCTCGAAGCGGTTGCAGCCGACGATGCACGCACGGATCGGCGCTGGGGGACCGCATGTCACCTCTACATCGACCTCGGCCTGTATGCAGCCCAGGTGGGGCGTTACCTCGAGGTCTTCCCACGAGAAAACATATTGGTCCTCGAGTCGGCACAGTTGCAGGAGCAGATGCCGTCGCTGCTCGACGCGTTAGCGCATTTTCTTGAAGTCGACGTCGGCTCATTTCAAGGCGTGCCGGCCGCGACCAACGCATTCGCTCGGCCGAGGTCCGACGTGTCCCGACGAATTATGCGAAGTCAGCGCATCCGGATCAGCGCTCGGCGCCTAGTGCCTGCGAAGTCTAGACTCGCCGTCCGAGACCGGATCCTACTTACGACATCCCAGAGACCGACCCTTGATAACGCCAGCCGGATTGCACTTCAACCTCGATTCGAGGCAGACATCACCGAAACCCGAAAACTGCTTTCGCATCCGCTGAGCACCTTAACTTCGAGCTGGGTCTGAGGTCATCCTCGGCTTTCCGTCGAGCGAGCGGACTTGAGCCTTAACCGCTCAGCACCTGCATCGGCGGTCCCCGTGCCTTTGAGCCAGTCCGCTCCGACCAAGGCAATCATCATCGGCAATCCGATTGCAGGGAACAGCTCTCCACCGGCCGACAACACCCATACGTATTCCATGATCGAGATAGTTCCGAAGATGGCGAGGAAAGCCGGCAGTCCGTCGTCATGAGGGCGGTCTCGCCCGTACCGCACGTTAAGCGCAATGAGACAGCCGTAGATCAGAACCGTGCCCGCCAGACCTGACACGACGAGTGAGCCAACGGCGAGATTGTGGCCCGACGAAGCGTCGGGGCCCATCGAGTTGAAAAGCGCGCCTACACGTTCGTACGTGTCGGTTCCCAGTCCCGTGACCCAGTCCTCCCGCCAAAGCTCGATGCTGCCCATCCAGATCGCTCCCCGCCGCGTGAAGGCAGCGGGATCCGTGGTGGCGAAGGGGACCACGACAGTCAGCCCGAGCACCGATAGACCCCACAATCTCATTGCTGATCGACGAGAGCGACGGGTCACAGTCGTGACGAGCACGATGAGAAAGAAGATGCCGAGTGCAATCAGGGCGCTCCGCGAAGATGACCACAACACCGCTAAAGTCAGTGTCGCCGTCGACAAAGCGCAGACCCACTTCCTGGAGATAGTGAGCGCAAAGGGAACTGCGAGCGCACAGTAGATTCCCAAGGTGTTCGAGTGTCCAAAAGGACCAGCTAGCTGATCGTCACCGATGATTGCCTTTCGCGACGTGCCGAAATTGCCGAACCGGTCGGCGAACATTGCATGCTCGGGAAATAACACGCCTTGGGCGAGGGCGTATCCCGCGACGATCGCCGCAAGCGCTCCGAGATACGCAAGTTCCGGTCTACCAGCGCCGCGACGCCACAACGCACAAGCGACCCCGAGCGTGAGCAGTAACTCCACCACCTGGTTCCGGCCGACGGCCGATGGATGCAACAGCGGCAACGCCAAAAGGCCAGCGAAGACTATTAGCCCTGTCGCATCCGGCTGTACGCGCGGTGCCCTTGCCAAGGCCCCAACCACGCCCAAACCGAGCAGGATGGTGAGGATCGCCGCTGCGGTACCAGCCGCGGGCGTCTGAACACTAACGTCCGAGACGTAGAGGCTCAGGTGGGTGGCCGACAGGTAGTTGACCGCTCCGGGCACCACCGCGCGTGCCACCACCAGCGTGATGAGTACGGCGCAGATCGGGTCGACCCGCTTCTGACCTCGACTAGGCACCGCAGCGCTCGCCGTCCACCGCAGCTAACCGATCGGCTACGACGTCGTACCAAACTCCTGCACGCCTGCTGATCGTCTCGACGGCAACCGCGCCCGCAGCGGTGAAACGCTCGCTCGTCATACGCCGAAACTCGTCAACCCGATCTACCGCATCCGTGATGCCGCCAATCTTGAACGTCGCCATGGCCCCGCCCTCGGGAAGGAGATACGGCATCAGTCCGATTCGCGAAGCCACTACGAATGCGCCGCGTGCTAGCGCTTCCTGCGCGGTGAGGCAGGCAGCTTCACCCGAGATGGATGGGATGACGAACACATCGCCCGGTTCGACCCAGTCAATCGTCCGGCGCCCCTCGACCAACCAAGGGGCTAGTCGCCCACGCAACCGCTCACGATAGCGATCGCGGCCGTCCAGCGCGTGCCCCAGGGCCACCTGCGCCTTCCACCCACGCCGCTCCAATTGCTCAAAGATTGGGGGGAGAAGGTGAAGCCCTTTACTGGGATCGGGACGGCCGAACGACTTGACCACACCAGTTCGTGCTGCCGGTGGCTCTCTGACGACATTGAAGTCCGCAGGTACGCTCAGCCATGGCGGGGCGTAGGCATCGGCACGCAGCCTTAGGAGTCCAGGCTCCACAACGATCACTGTGTCGAACTGCGCAAGCGCCGCCTTGGTCATGACCTCCCTTGCCCGGCTCGATGGATAGTTGTGGACGATCGCCACCGATTCCACCGACGCAGCCTTTCCCCGCAACTTGCGCGCAGCTAGCGCTACGCGAGGAAACACGGCATTGGCGTTGGCGACGAGACGCACGCGCCGTCCGCGCACGGTGCGGATGCAATCGGTCAGCGAGGAGAACTCCTGAACATTGGAGGGAACAGCAATCGAGCTTCGCCCCTCGGGCGGCATCACCAGGGCGGTGTCGATCCGCCCAGCGCACAGCCGCATCAGGCCCTCCAAAACCACCTGCCCGCCGCCGCGTCCGCGCTTGGGGTCGACGAACACCAGCAGGTCACTCATCGGGTGCTCCTGTGCCTTCGGTCTTAGGGGGATGAATGACGTCGCGGATCATGTTCCACGTCCCGTTGGAGCCGTACTGTGCATACTTGCCCGCCGCCGCCTGCCGCGCCACGCCCACGAACCGTGCAGCGGGGGCCGCGGGCATTCCCGCGCGGATTCTCTCGAAGTCACGCTTGCCGCGGACCAAGTCGACGATCCCCTCATCGACGTCGTCGCAGGCCTCAAGCCGTTGCACCAGCGCCTCGAATCGATCTCGCATCACCGTTGCGTCGCTTTCTGTCGTCAGCAGACGGCGCGCACGAATGCGCAGACGACGCGAGCCGGCGCCATAGACGTTCTGGTCGTGTTGCCGGTAGAAGAGCACCGAGGGGTCTGCGACCACCCGCAGGCGTCCGCGTGCTCCAGCCCAGCAGGCGAGCCAGTAATCATGCATCCAACCAGGTGGGATCGGGAACGCGGTGTCCAATAATCGTCGATCCAGGGCGAACGACATGCCAGCTAACACGTTCCGACGGCTGAGGGCCACCATGGCATTAGCGCTGCTCAACAAGCGGATTTCCTCGCTGGTCACCCCCATCGAGTCGAACGTGCTGATCGCCAAGTTCTCACCGCGGGCATCAATCAGCTGCGCGTCGTGTGCAACGATCCATGCCGCCGGGTCTTGCTCAAAGTGGGCCAGGGCCGCAGCAACCCGTCGCTCCGACCACATATCGTCCTGATCGGCCAAGATGACGACCTCGCTGGTCGACCGCCGCACTGCACGAACGAAGTTCTCAGTCGGTCCGAGCGGCACTGTCCCGGGCTCAAGAACTACCAGCTCAGTCCCTCGGCCACGCGATCGGACGAGATCCCTGACGATATCCAACGTGCTGTCGGTTGATCCGTCGTCAGCGACCACCAGTTGGTCAATCGGACGATCCTGGTCGAGGATTCCGATGACCTGCTGTCGGATGAACCGCTCGCCGTTGTAAGCAGCTAGTGCGACTGAGACGGTCGGCTGTTTGCGGCGGGTCATGAATGAGTCAACCCCGTGTACTCCTCGGCAGCTGTGCGGGCTTGCCGTCGAGCGGTCATCAGTAGACCGGCACCGACGACGACCGCAGAAAGCACCTCACTAGCCGCGAGCCCCATGGCGATTCCCGTCGGCGTCTCTTGCATCACCATGACGGCAACGCCGGTCACAGCGGACACAACTGTGGCCAGCACTACGAGGCCACTCCTTCCAGTAGGTATAGCAATATTCCGAATCAGTGCCGTCGAAATGTTAATACCAAGGAATGCCATTCCGAACCACCAACAGGTTCCGGGTGATGCCGTCACGTCTGACCCGAACAGCCAAGCGGTGGCAGTCGGACCCACCAGCGTCAATAAGCCGAGGCCGATGAGGCCAAGAACGGTGTGCATGACGAGCGCTATCTGTGCACGAGAACGCCGGCGCTGGTCCATGGGGTCCAGAACCCATGCCTGCAACGCGTTCGCCAATGCGACAATCACGAGGGTCGCGTATCGATACAGTCGGTCAGCCGACGCAAGACCGGCTGCCCAAGCCTCGCTGAGTGCAGCAGAGGCCACGGGCACCGGCGCTGATGAATACACAGCTCCCGTGACGCTCGCCGTTGCGCCGTAGATGTCCTCTTTTCGCGCGACCACACGATCCCCGCGTTCGTAACGCGGCCACAGTTGCCCCATGATCGCACGGTGGAACGAAGTCACGCCCAAAGCAGTCGCTACGATCAGAAGCACAGGGTAGATCCACAGCTGGCCGGTGGCGACGATTGAGGCGGCGGAAAGAGCCACAGCGACCAGCCGGGGACCTGCCTCGTACAGGACTATCCACGAAGGACGCCCCGCACCGGTCGCGAACCAGGTGAGGGAGAGACCTGACATCGCCATGGCCACGAACATCAGCAGCGCGTCAACGTCATATTCATCGACCACCATGGCGGTCAGGAGGCACCCGCAGGGAAGTACTACCAGCGCCGCTTTCACTCGCCTTTGAAGCGCGGCGGCATAAATGCGGTGCCGCGCCCGGCCTGTAGGCGAGGCAGCAACTCGCGCCTGACCGTGAATGGTCCAACCGGCCATGATCAGGACACCCGCGAATGACCCTAGAGCTTGACCAGTAAGGATAGCAATCCAACCCGCCGGGCCACCGATCCGAGCAATAATGGGCAGCAGGAGGAGCGGCGCAACCGCCGAAAGAAAGGGCAGTGCGCCGAAACCAAGCATGAGTCGAACAACCCTGTTCATTTCGTCAGTGTTAACCACCGGTCTAACCCATGCAGGCATTCACGAAGGCCGCCGCCGAACGGGACAATGACATGCCAGCCGCAACGACTTGCCCGTCAAGTGCGGTCTTGGAGAGGGCAACGGGGTCATCGAGGAGGCGATGGATTTCCCCAAGGATGCCCGCAGTGTCTCCGGGCTTTTGAAAATTAAAACCGTCCCCCGCGAAGTCCGGGACACCCCCGTTTAATGTCGACACGACGGCCGCTCCGCTAGCCATTGCCTCCGCGACGGGCAATCCGAAACCCTCATGATCACTCGCGCACAGATAGATAGCCGAGTTCCGATACAACGTGGAGAGTTGCGAACGCGACGGGTCCCGGTAGTAACGAACGCCGCGCGGAAGAGACTTGGGCCTAGGGCAGGTGCCAAAGGCGGCCAGTCGAACATCTCGACGACTGCCCTCCAAATCTCGATAAACCTCCGCAACAACGTCGGTGCGCTTCCAGGGCTGATCAGACACAAGCGCTAAAACGGATGGTCTGCGCTCCGTCACGGGCGGTCCGGGCGGAAATTCTCGCCCGTCTACGCCATTGCGGATCAGCGTTGCGCTCAATTTGAGGTCGACGGCGATTCGGAGCAGCCAACCCGAGACTACGACACGTTCCATGGGCAACGCCCAGGTTTCTTCGACGAAATCCTTGGTCGCAGTCCAATCCTCGAAATGTTGAATGAGATACATGGCGCGGATACCTCGTGACGCGGCGCACCTAGACACGAAGTGGGCAGTTAGGACTGATGTCGCTATCACAAGATCAGTGTCGTCGGGCACATACCGCGGCGCCTGACGGGGCCAGTTTTGAACCACTACTCGAGGATCGAGCTCGAACCAGTTCGGTCGCCAGTGCCGAGCCACGGCATAGGAACTCGTGCGGACGAGCCGGCGCACGCGCGTCACTGGGCCGCGATCTGGTCGCAGGTGGAGGACGGTGACCCGAGCTCCGACTGATACGAGGGCATTCGCGTATTGGTAGACGATCTTGTGCCCGCCACCCGGCCTTCGCGCAGGACCTGGCAACACAAAGGTCACATGCAAGCTCATGCGCCGCCAGCCGTCGCCGCAACCCACTCAAGTACCTCGCTGCGGAATCGCTCGATGCCGAATCGGGCAGCGTGCTCACGACAGCGAACATCGGAGAACTCGCTGTCGAGCAGACGAAGCAACGCCCTCTCAACGGCGTCCACACTCGAGTCGTCAGCGAAGACGCCGGTCTGACCTTCGAGCACCGTGTCTCGAAGCCCGCCGAGGCCAGGGCCCACCACCGGGGTGCCCGCTGCCTGTGCCTCGACAGGGACAATGCCAAAGTCCTCGACCGCGGCAAAAATTAGCGCAACGGAAGATGCCACGGCGGCGCGGACCTCCTCGTCGTTGGCATCCACGATGAAGTCAGCCTTCGCGCCCACGTCGGACGCCAAACGTCGCAATCGCATCTCGTCGGGGCCGCGACCGACCACTTTGATCCGCAGATTTAGTCGCGCCGCTATTTTGATCGCGATGTCATGGCCCTTGTAGGGGATCAACCGCCCAAGTGTGACAAGCCCGTCGCGGGACTCGACCGGCGCCGCAGCAAAAAACGAGGTGTCCACTGGGGGATGAATAATCCGAGCCTGGCGGCCGTAAAAGCGCTGAATCCGGTCAGCGACGGCCGACGAGTTTGCCGCGAAACTGTCGACCCAGCGCACGGAGTTCCGATCCCAGCGGCGAAGCGCCACACGTATTGGCGCGGCAACCTTCCTCGCACCTCGGTTGTCGATCTCGGGATTCCACACGTAGCGCATTGGTGCGTGGACATAGCAGAGGTGACGGGCCGCCCGGGCCGGTCGGAAGCCCTTGGCACATGCGTGGCTGGATGTAATGACTGTGTCATAGCGCTCGTTCGTTGCCATCACTCGCCAGGCCAGGGGCATCACCGGCAGGAGGAGGTCTCGGCGATCTCTCAACGTTCCGAGCCGGTCGAGAATGGTCGTGCGAATATCACGCGCATCAGTGTCGAGCTCGACTCCCGGCGTCATGGTCAAGGCATATAAGTCGGCTTCGGTGAAGACCCTTGCGAGTTCTTCGAAAACCTTTTCGCTTCCTGCCCGCGCAGACACCCATTCATGAGCGATCGCCATTCGACCGAAGGGCTCAACCATGGTCTGCTGCTTCAGCGTTTTTGTTAGGGGCATACCCATACCCATATCCGTAACCGTAAGCGCTGCCCTTGCCTGGGACCTTATTTAGCACGATTCCAACCACCCCGGCATCGACTTGCTCGAGTCGCTCGAGCGAATGGCGCACCTGCTCCCGCGTAACCGTGCCGTGGCTGACCACCAGTAACGCACCGTCGGCCCGGGCAGACAGCACGGCAGCGTCCGTGACCGGAAGCAACGGCGGAGCGTCGAGCAGTACGACGTCGTACTCGTCGCGAGCGATACGCAGGAGCTCTGCCATCGCATGGGACTGGAGCAGTTCGGCCGGATTGGGCGGGACTGGACCGGCGGCGATGAAGGAGAGCCCGGAGTCATCATGGATCTGCACGGCCTCCTCGGCCTTCACACGGCCGACGAGAATGCTGGTGACGCCGATGGCGCTGTCGAGGCCAAGGCGGCCCGCCGCCTTAGGGCGACGCAGGTCGCATTCGATCAGCATCGTGCGGCAGCCGCCCTGGACAAGGCTCAGCGCCAGGTTGACGGCAGTTGATGTCTTGCCCTCCCCTGGTAGCGCCGAGGTGACGACAAAAACCTTGTGGTTTCGATCGACGTCGACAAATTGCAGGTTCGTGCGCAACACACGGAAGGATTCCGCGCGCGGCGAGTGTGCGGGAATCTGGGTCAGCAGTGGCGTCTTCACCGCCGTGGGGTCGTTGATGATCGCGCCGAGCATCGGCAGGTCGGTGACGGCGGTAACGTCCTCCGATGACGTGATCCGGGTGTCAACCAGCTCCCTGACTACCGCTGCGCCAAAGCCCAATACGAGACCGGCCACAACTCCCAGGCCGATGTTGCGCACCGGCTGCGGCGAGACGGGATCCTCGGAGAACGAGGCGGCGTCGACGATCGTCGCCTTGATCGGCGCCTCCGCCTGTCCACTGGGCGTCTCGAGTTCGCGAACCAGATCGCGAAGTTGCTCGGCGTAGGACTGCGCAATGCGCTGCGCACGATGCGCATCGGGGTCGGTGGCGGTGATCTCGAGGTTCACTGTCTCGAGCACCGCCTGGGCGGAGACCTTCGCGGAGAGGTCACCAGGCTCGATTTCAAGACCGGTGTCCGCGATCACGCGGTCGGCAAGCTCTCGACTCGTGATCAGGTCAGCGTAGGACTTCACACGCTGTGCTGAGAACTGGCCGCCTTGGAAGAGCTGGGCGTCGTCGGTTTGCGACGTCGAGACGAACAGCCGCGCACTGGAGGCGTACTGGGGTGTCTGCAGCGCTGTGACGAGCGCGGCGAGACCTCCGCAGATGGCGGCGATCACGAGGATGGAGAGCCAGCGGCGCCGGAGGATCTTCAGGTAGTCACGAAGCTCCATGAGCCGCTCCCGAGTAGCACATCTCTAGTTCCCCTCAGCATGGCAGGCGCTGTTCAACGTCCGTGCGTTGTCAGTCTTTTGGATCGTGGGAGTGACTGCAACGGAGGTGTCGCCGGTCTGCCCCTCCCCGCTCCTCATGGTCCAGGCGAGGTCAACAGTCTGGCCGGGCTCGAGCCCGACGTAGGTCATGCCGACCGGGCGGCTGTCCTCGTCGACCCGGATCAGGTCCATTGGGGCGCCGTTCCACTCGAGTTCTCCGAGGGCGCCTCCGGCAGGCCCGAAGATCCGCAGCGTCAGGAGCTGGGAGCCGGGCTCGACGCCGAACTGCCCACCTCCCGTCACGTAGTCCGGCAAGTCAGCTGCGTTCTCCGGCGCGGTCGAGTGGAGACGCGCCTTGGCGGAAAAGGTCTGCACACCGTCAACACAGGAGGTGGCGTTGACGCCGACCTCGTAGCGCAGGAAGTAAGACATCTTGGCGCCCGTGGTGTCGTTAAGCGTGACGGCGATCTGAGGCTCCTCGACGGCCGGGTCGGCGACGAAATCACCGGCAATCGCTGTCCCACTCAGGTCCGACTGGAGCGCCGCATCGAAGGAGTGCACATATACCCGGCGTTCGTCCGTTGCCCGGGCCATGGCGCGAACCAGACCGACTGAGTCGTCGACCCCGTTCGTAAACCCGTCAAAGGCGGCGGAGGCGACCTCCGCGAAGAACGCGTCCTGGGCTCGTGGGTCCTTCAGCCGCAGATATGACTTGTGCAGCAATTCGTCGACGACGTTGTCGCTGGTGAGCTCGAGGCCATCGACCGTGACGGGTCCGGTGGCGTCGAGGAGGTAGCCGATGGCGACGGCGTCGATCATCAGCACCCCGTCGACGGGATCCGTCGGAAACTCCTGCTTCCAGCGGGCCTTGATGAGCTCGGCGGCACGAGGGACGTCCGGCGTCATGCCCGCGTTGACGAAATAGGTGCCGAGCACGTCGCCGTAGAGCTCGCGCTCGGCATCGTCGAGGGGCAGCACCGGCGCCGGCGCCTCACCCAACGAAGCGCCGGGCACGTGCCGCTTGATCGCGAGCCTGCCGCCGTCAGCCTCGATGTACGAGGCGGCGCCGGCGAGGCCGCCGGTCCCACGGATCTCCGCGTTGTTCTGGAAGACGAGCACGTAGCGCCGCGGGCCCTCGTCCCCGATCATCGCCGGCAAGACGGCGGTGGCCACCTTGGCAGAGCCCATCGCGTCCGACGCCTTGCTGACCTGGTCCCGGAAGTCTGTGAACCGGGTGCTGAGCCGCCCGATGAAACTGGACGGGTCTTGGGCGTAGAGCTTCGCCTCGGCGTCCGAGAACGCCGCCTCGGCCTGTGCGACCGGCTCCGCGAGCTCGCGGGCGAGCGCGGTGTCGATCGAGCCACCGCGCGGCAGGAGATCGTCGAGCCGGTCGGCGACCTCGGCCAAGGGCTGGACGCCGTCATTAGCGAGGTCATCGATCACGACACTGGTGACCCGCACGCCCTCGGCGTCGTCGCCGAAGACCGGCAGCTTGGTCAGCATGCCCCACGTCACACCGGACGTCCGGTGTGTGGCGTCCCCGCTCGCCTCGCGAAGGCGGGGCAGCTCACGGTCGAGCGCATCGGTGTCGCCGTCGTCGAGCGCAGCCTGGATGACTTCCGCATGATGGACGGCGTCGGACAGGGCCTTATTGACCTGCGAGACCTGCCAGGCGACCCACACCCCGAGAATCAGGACGAGCAGGGCGACGCCAGCCACCGAGATTCGGAAGGCGCGCGACTGGAGCATGCGATACCCGCGTTCGAACGTAGGGAGGTCTCCGGACGATCGTTGCCAATACCCTCGACTTTACGACAGCATGGCTGAGGGCCCAGAGGAGTGCCTCGGGGCCCTCAGGCATGCGCGTGAGGCCGGGACGGATCCGCGGCGAGGATCAGCGGACGCGGACCCGGAAGGCCGCGGACTGCGAGGTCTTGTAGACCGAGGACTTGCCGTAGTACTTCACGATGCACCGCCAGTTGGCGCGGGCGTACAGGCGCGGGCCGATAACCCCCTGCCTGTCCCCGTTGTAGCGCGTGAGGCGCCCATCGCGGCGGACGACATTGCCGTTGGGCGTAGTGCGCATGCAGATCATCTTCGCGACGCCGGCGCGCACCTTGGCGTTGCCGGACTTCGGGAGGACACGGACGCGCGCGACGGCGTGGGCGGTCCGCGGCAGGTTCTTCGAGATGGCGACGACGGCGACGCTGGTGCCGACGGTGCCGGTGTACGGGCCGGCCTGGGCGGGTGCGGTCGACAGGCTGACGGACATCAGCGCAGCAGCGAGCACGCCGAGAACGAGCTTCTTCATGGGTAAGTCCCCTTGGTTGTCACGAACGAGGGCGCTCAACAAGCGCCAAGGCCCCGAGATTCAACCCCCGGGACGAAGCGACCTTCGCACAGGCGTCGGCGCTTCGTGGCCGAACTGAGGAACCAAGGGTCATGAGGCGCCGACTCCCGGCGGTGGGGTGACCTAGGTCACCCCACCACTGAGAATCAGCTGGCTCAGCGCCGAGGACGGAAGTGGAGGCCGACCTCCGGGTCGACCACGACCTCCTGCGCCGCGGGAAGGCCGTCCACCTCCAGCGGTGCGGCGACGTCGACGTTGCGCTTCAGCAGGGCCAGCGCGATCGGACCGAGCTCGTGGTGGCGCGCCGACGACCCGACGGCGCCGACCACCTTGCCCTCGGCGCCGAGCGTGACCGGCAGGCCCGGGGCGGGCAGCCGGTTCTCCGATCCGTCGAGATGCAGGAGAGTCAGGCGGCGTGGCGGACGACCGAGGTTGTGCACGCGAGCAACCGTCTCCTGGCCCCGGTAGCAGCCCTTGTCCATGTGCACCGCCGCCCACTCGTGGTCGCCGTCGAGCCAACCGACCTCGTTGGGGATGGTGCGCTCGTCGGTGTCGATGCCGAACCTGGGCTCGCCGCGGGCGATCCGAAGCGCCTCGAAGGCCCAGAGCCCGGCCGCGGGGCCGGCCGCCTGCGCGTAGGCCGCGAGCTGGTCGCGAGGAACGAGGTCGTACCTGCCGGACGGACGCCAGCACACGGCGAGCTCAGCGGTGACGTCGCTGATCTCCACCCGGCTCATGAACTTCATCCGCTCGAGGAAGCCGATCAGCGCCGTGGCGCGACCGGGCTCGGTGTGCCCCACGAACGCCTCGCCGTCGTCGACACCGGCGAAGGCGTGCTCGATGTGTCCTTGGGGGCTGAGCACGAGGGCGGTGACCCACCGGCCCGGCTCGAGGCCCTCGAAGAACTGCGTGGTCAGCGAGTGCAGCCAGGTCAGCCGGTCCGGGCCGCTGATCCGGACGACCTCGCGATGCGAGAGGTCGACGAAGCCGTGCCCTTCGGCGAGTGCCCGCTGCTCGCCGTACAGGCTGCCGTAATGCGCCGCGACGCCGGCGTCGATGCCCTCGCCGGCGACGGCGCCGGGGAGCGTCAGGAGGGGGCTGCCAGCGGTCAGTGTCATGTGAGGTCCCGGTAGTGCTCGAGGAGGCGGGTCAGGGTGCCGAGCGCCGTCTGCATCTCCTCGATGTGGGTCGGGTCCAGGGTACGGAGCATGTCCTTGATCTCCGTGCTCGAGACGCCCGAGGTACGAGGCAGGTAGCGCACCTCGCAAACGTCGGAGAGGTCGTCGAACTTCCCCTTCCAGTCGTCGCCCATCACGAAGACGTCCACGCCCTGCTCGATGATGTCGGTCCGCTTCTGCTCCCAGGCCCGCTCGGGGATCACCAGGTCGACGCCCTTGATGGCGGCGACGATCGCGGCCCGATCCTCGTACGAGACGACCGACCGCTTGCCCTTGCCGGCGTTGAACTCGTCCGTGGAGACGCCGACGACCAGCCGGTCGCCCATCGCGGTGAGACGCTCGATGAGGCGCAGGTGGCCGATGTGGAACAGGTCGAACGTGCCGTACGTCAGCACCGTGGTCATACCGAGTCCCCTTCGCAGCTGGCGCACCGGCCGAAGACCGTGAGATGGCCGAGGTCGGGGGTGAACCCCTTGTCCTCGAGAACGGCGACGAACGGCGCCGCCTCCTCCGCGTCGACCGAGGTCACGGCGCGGCAGTCACGGCAGACGAGGTGGAAGTGCTCGTGGCCGCGGGTCGAGTGGTACGTCGGTGCTCGGTCGCTCAGGTGCGCATGGCGGATCAGGCCGAGCTCCTCGAGCACCTCGAGGGTGCGGTAGACGGTCGACGCGTTGACCGTGCTGGCCCGCTGCTGGACGTGCGCCAGGACCTCGTCGGGCGTGGCGTGGCCGAGCGCGTCCACCGCCGCCAGGATCAGCTCGCGCTGCGGCGTGAGCCGGTAGCCCTTCTCGCGAAGGGCCTGTCGCCAGTCGGTGCCGTGGTCTCCCGACGCGCGCTGAGCGTGCTCGACCTCCGAGCCGTTGCTAGGCACGCTTCAGCCTCGCCCACAGGTGCGGTTGGAGCGGCTGACCCATCGCGGCCATGTCGAAGGCGTAGAGCAGATCACCCTCGACGTTGCCGTAGAGGCGATGACCGGCGGTGTACTCCTTCGCGGTCTCGGTGCGCGCGACCGCATCGGTGGTCCACTCGAACTTCCCGTCGGATGCTTCGCCGTGCCAGATCTCGGCGACGCCGGTGTTGTGGGTCAGCAGGATCTCGAACCTGCCGTCCCCGACGGCCCGGATGAACCCGGTCTCGATCGCCCGGTCGCGGACCTTCTCGCCCTGGTCGTCGATCTCCCACGCGCGGGCCATGTAGTGGAAGAACGGGCGGCCGTCGTGGGTGAAGATCAGCTCCTGCCCGAACTGGAACTTCTCGATCGTCGGGTAGTCGCCGTGGCCGTTGCCGCGCCAGGTCCCGAGCATCCAGGCGATCGGGCCGCAGTCGGGGTGGAGGTTCTCGGGGAGATGGAAGGCCACGAGGAAAGAGTCTAGTTCGGCCTAGGGTGTACCTATGGCGCGCCAGCTCGTTGTGAAGGTCACCTGCGGGATCGAGGAGCCGGAGCGGTGCAACCAGGGCTTCACCGTGGCGGCGACGGCGGCGGCGTCCGGGATGCCGGTGTCGCTGTGGCTGACCGGCGAGGCCGCGTGGCTCGCGGTGCCCGGCCGCGCCGCCGAGCTGCAGCTGCCGCTGGCGGCTCCCCTGGCCGACCTGCTGGAGGCCGTCCTGACGTTGGGCACGGTGACCGTCTGCGCGCAGTGCGCTGCCCGCCGGTCGCTCGGCGAGGCGGACCTGGTGCCGGGCGCGCGGATCGCAGGCGCGCCGGTGTTCGTCGAGGAGGTCCTCGGCGACGGCGTGCAGGCGCTCGTGTACTGATGAGCCCGGAGCGCTCCCGGGTTCCTGCGACGGCGGCCCGCTGATGCGGGCCGTGCTGCAGCGCGTGTCGTCGGCATCGGTGGTGGTCGACGGATCCGTCGTCGGGTCGATCCACGAACCGGGCCTGCTGGTCTACCTCGGCGTCACCCACGCCGACGGTGATGCCGAGGTCGCCTGGATGGTGCGGAAGATCCGCGACCTGCGGATGCTCGACGACGAGAGGTCGGTGGGTGAGACCGGCGCGCCCGTGCTGGTCGTCTCCCAGTTCACCCTGTACGGCGACGCACGCAAGGGCCGCCGACCCACCTGGATCGCCGCGGCACCCTCCGCGGTGAGCGAACCGCTCTACGAGGCGGTGTGCTCTGCTCTCGAGGCCGCCGGGACCCGTGTGCAGCGTGGCCTGTTCGGCGAGCACATGGAGGTCTCGTCGGTGAACGACGGGCCGTTCACGGTGCTGCTGGAGACGCCGTAGCTCAGGAGGCGCGGCCGGTGACCCGCAGTCCGAGCAGGTACATCTCGCAGCCGAGGCAGAACGCGAAGGCGGCGTTGAGGAAGGCGGCCGCGAACGCGAGACCGGAGGCGACCTGGCCGACCAGGACGGCGCCCGACGCGAAGCCGACGGTCGCGACGACCGCGAACACCAGGCCGACGGCCTGCGCGAAGCGCGGAGGGGTCGGGTCCTCGAGGTGCGAGGGCGGCGCCAGCCGGGGCCGGATCGCCGAGCGGAAGAGCAAGCCGGTCGGCGTCATCTGGACGCCCAGACCCGCGCCGATCGCGAAGAGCACGGCCTGGGCTCCCGTGAGCACCGCTGCCGCTGCCGGGGCCGCGTCGGAGAGCACGAGTGCGACCGCGAAGACCACCAGGGTGGCGGTGGCGGTGAAGCGCGGGCCGCGCGGATCGATCCCGGTCATCAGAACTCCTGGCTCAGAGTGGGTAGTGCCGCGAGGACCTGCTCGCGGCGGGGCGCTCCGGCGGCGCGGGTGATCTCGGCGCCGGTCGCATCGAGGATCAGCGTCGTCGGAGTACGGCGGACGTCGAGCTCACGCACGACGTCGAGGTGCTCCTCGGCGTCGACCTCCAGGTGTACGACGCCGTCGACCCGGTCGGCCACGTCACCGAGCACCACCCGGGTCGTCCGGCAGGGCGCGCAGAACGCACTCGAGAACTGCACCAGGGTGGCCCGCTCCCCCAGCCGTGCGTGCGGCATCACGGCGGCCAGGCTCGACCACGTGGTCGTCGTACTCGACCCGTCGGCGAAGCGGCCGTCCACCCGGCGTCGGTGCAGGCCGAAGCCGACCGCGACGAGCACGGCCAGCGCGAGGACCACGATTCCGGGAGACATCTCAGACCAGAACACCGACGGCGGCCCTCGGATTCCGGGGACCGCCGTCGCTGCTCATCGTTCGTCAGATGGAGATGGTGACCTCGGCGACCGAGCCCGTCTGGGCCTGGACGACGCGGTCGACGGGCTCGGCCTTGGGGGCCAGCGTTCGAAGGGTCCACTCGCCGTCCCCGGCGAAGAACCGGAAGTGGCCGGTGGCGGAGGTCGGGACCTCGGCCGTGAACTCGCCGGTCCTGTCGAGCAGCCGGACGTAGGCGCCCGAGACCGGGGCCGCGTCGTCACCGGAGCCGCGGACGACCTGACCCTGGATGACTGCTTCCTTGGCGACGTTCACGCCGTCGAGCGAGAGCCCGCCGACGGTCGCGCCGCACATCAGGCCTCACCCGGCTCGTCGCCAAGGGCCACGGGAACGCCGACGAGGGAGCCGTACTCGGTCCACGAGCCGTCGTAGTTCTTGACGTTCTCCTGGCCGAGGAGCTCCTTGAGCACGAACCACGTGTGCGAGGAGCGCTCGCCGATGCGGCAGTACGCGATGGTGTCCTTGCTCCAGTCCACACCGGCCTCGGTGTAGATCTGCTTCAGGTCCTCGTCGGACTTGAAGGTGCCGTCGTCGTTCGCGGCCTTGCTCCACGGGACGTTGGCAGCGGTCGGGATGTGGCCCGCGCGCTGCGCCTGCTCCTGCGGAAGGTGCGCCGGTGCCAGCAGGCGGCCGGCGAACTCGTCGGGGCTACGGACGTCGACGAGGTTCTTCGTGCCGATCGCCTCGACGGTCTCGTCGCGGAACGCGCGGATCGAGAGGTCCTGCTCGGTGGCGGTGTAGCTGGTCTTCGCGCGGGTCGGGAGCTCGTCGGTCAGCTCACGGCTGTCCAGCTCCCACTTCTTGCGGCCGCCGTCGAGCAGCTTGACGTCCTGGTGGCCGTAGAGCTTGAAGTACCAGTAGGCGTAGGCCGCGAACCAGTTGTTGTTGCCGCCGTACAGGACGACGGTGTCGTCGTTGGCGACGCCGCGCTCGGACAGCAGCGCCTCGAACTGCTCCTTGTTGACGAAGTCACGGCGGACCTGGTCCTGCAGGTCGGTGGTCCAGTCGAGCTTGATGGCGCTCCTGATGTGGCCCTTGTCGTAGGCCGTGGTGTCCTCATCGACCTCGATCAGGACGACCTTCGGGTTGTCCAGGTTGTCCTCGACCCACTGGGCCGAGACGAGCGAGTTCTCGCGGCTCATGCTGATTCCTCTTCGGAGTGTTGGTGACTGTCAGGTTCGAAACTCAGGGCGAAGCGCAGCCCACAGGGGAGCTGCGCACGCTGGGGCCACAGCGTGGAACGCGAGGAGGTGCGCCGGGATTCCGCTCGCAACGGCGGGAGCGCTGGCCTCGGACGTCGGCCGGATCAGAAGGGCCCCGTCAGCAGAGTCGACACAGTGCCGAGCTGACGCGGCAGTTGTCCACCGCGCGCCGCTTGGTCAGCAGCAAGGTCGTCGACATGCGAAGAACCATAGGGCCGGGTGGCGGTTCGACCACCATTGGTTCCACATGTCGAGACCGCTGTCCGAATAGCAAGACAGTCAGTGTGCGGTGCAGGCGCTGCGCGCCTTCCCGTTCGAGCTGCTGGGGAACGCTCCGGGGGTCACGTTGAGATCGACGTCCCCCTGTTGGCCCCGCCCCGACCGCATCGTGAACTCCACCCGATGCCGTGACTGTGGCTCGAGGTAGATGCCGACCCGGGCGAGCGAGCGGTTGGCGAAGGGCTCGACCACGGGGCTGGCCACACGTTGCCCGTCGATCACGATCTCGGTGATCTCGCCGCCGATCGGCGAGGTCAGGTAGAGGATGAGGAACTGGTCACCGGGTTCGACCCGGACACCGGGGTACCCCTCCCCCGTGATCGAAGGCGGCAGGGTGTCCACATCGGCAGGGGTGTCGTTGTGCAGGTCGATCGAGCCGGCGACGTCCTGGCGGCCGCCGATGCACGAGCGTGCGAACACCGCCGCGTCGTAGGTGAGGTAGTACTGCATCTTCGTCGGGCCGCCGTCGTTGAGGTAGATCCCGACCTGAGGCTCGGCTCCGGCCTTCCGCGGGAAGTCGCCCGCGATCTCGGTGCCGGCGATCTCCGCCTGCTCGGCCTTGTCGAAGCTGCGCATCCGGATCCGGCCCTCCATGACGCCTGCGACCAGTCCCCGGATGGACTCAGCGGTGTCGCCGGCTCCGTCGGCGAAGACGTCGAAGACCGCCTTGGAGACAGCCTGCTGGTAGTTGCTCTGGACCTCGCGGTCCGACGAGGCCTGGTAGACCTCGTTCTCGACGGCGGCCACCACGTTGTTGGCGTCCACGGGCGTGTGGCCCGGGACCGGGACCGGGCCGATGCTGCGCATCAGGTAGGACACGGCGACGGGGTCGATGAAGAACATCCCGTCGAGGCGGCCTCCGACCGCCCGCTCCCAGCGTGCCCGGATGATCTCCGCCGCGCGGGCGAAGTCGGGCGTCAGCGTCGCGTCCACCGCCGCGCGGTCGAGGATCTCGCCGAAGACGCGGCGCTCCTCCTTCGTCAGCTCCACCGTCGGGTCGGTGTCGTTCGCGATGTCGGACATGTCCGCCTGCTCGACGATGTCGACGTGGCCGTTCCTCATCTCGATCAGGGACAGGGCGCCGGGAAGCCCGCCACCGCTGCGGAGCTCGGCGTTGTTCTGCAGGACCATGAGGTAGTACCGGGGCCGGTCGGTGCCCATCATCCGCGGGATCAGGCGGGCGGCGCGGTACGTCGAGCCCAGCGTCGAGCGGGCGTCGGTCACCGACGTGCGGAGCCGGTCGAACTGCTCTCGGACCGGCGCCAGGAACCCAGAGGAGTCGACATTTCCGAGGGACTGGGCGGCCGCGTCGAAGGCTGCCTCGCTGCGGCGGGCCGGGCCCTCCATTCCGGCGATCCGCCGGACAGGGAAGCGTTTGTCGGTCGGCTGGAACGTCTCGGCGGTGACCAGCTCGGCGGCGTCCACCACCGGCGGCAGGCCGTCGCGCCCGATGTCGGCCAGGACCGCGGAGACGATCGCGACGCCCTCTGCGTCATCGCCGAGCACCGGCACCTTCCCGAAGACCGACCAGGTCGGGCCCGACGTGCGCGACTCGGCAGACTCCGCGGCCTCCCGGTACGCCGCGAGGGCGTTCCGCGCTCCGTCCGCGTCACCACGCACGAGTGCGGCCTGCATGATCTCCACCTGGTCCGCCGCGTCGCCGAGATCCCGGCTGGTCGACCACCCCAGCCAGGCCGACCACAGCAGACCGAGCACGATCGCGCCCCCCACGCCAGGGAGCACGAGCGACCCACGCCGACCTCTCAACAGGCGACGCAGTCGCCGCCGGACCTTGCGCCACCCACGAACCCGGCGACGTCGTACCTCGGGCGACATGCGCGGTAGGCTACCGCCCGGCCGGCCACGCTCCGACGCAGTGATCCCGGCCGAGGTCGGCGTTGGCACACCGGGGTCGCCTAGGATCCGACTCGGCCGGTCGCACACTTCCGCACAGCAAGGGTTGGGTCTTGGACTTCAAGCAGTTTCTCGTGGTGCTGCGACGTCGCTGGCTGAGCATCGTCCTCCTCGTCACGATCACCGTGGGAGTCGCGAGCGCACTGACCTTCACCCAGACCCCGCAGTACGCGTCGCAGTCCCGGGTGTTCCTGACCGTCGACGTGCGCAACACCACCGACGCCTACGCAGCGTCTCTCTTCGCGTCCAACCGCGCGAGCTCGTACGCCGACCTCGCCGGGAGCACGGAGCTCGCCCAGCGGGTGATCGACCAGCTCGACCTCGACATGACGGCCGAACAGCTCGCCTCCCGCATCTCCGCCGAGGTCACCGAGAGCACGTCCCTGATCGAGCTCCGGGTCACCGCCGACGACCCGCAGGAGGCCCGGACGATCGCCGAGGTCACCACCGCGCAGTTCACGAAGTACATAGCCGACCTCGAGACCCCGCGCGCCGGCAGCGAGTCGCAGCTGATCGCACAGGTCACCGACGAGGCCAGCCTCAACCGTTCCCAGGTCAGTCCCAACGTCGCGCTGAACCTCACCGTCGCGGTCCTGATCGGCCTGCTCGTCGGGATCGCGCTCGCGGTCACCCGCGACCTCCTCGACCGCACGATCCGTACGGCGGACCACGTCGCCGAGCTCACCGACGCCCCCGTGCTCGCCAGCATCGGCTTCGACCACGACATCCGCACCGCGCCCCTGCTCACCGACCTCGGGGGCTTCGCCGCGCGGACCGAGGCGTTCCGCCTGCTGCGCACGAACCTGCAGTTCATCGACCTCGACCACCAGCCACGCTCGCTCGTGATCACCAGCGCCGTCCCCGGCGAGGGCAAGACGATGACCTCCACCAACCTCGCGCTGGCCCTGGCCCAGACCGGTCGCAACACCCTGATCATCGACGCCGATCTCCGCCGCCCCCGGGTCGCCAGCACGCTCGGCCTGGACCCGGCGATCGGCCTCACCACCGCGCTCGTCGGAAAGACCGAGATCCACGACGCCATCCAGGTGCACGAGGCCAGCGGACTCCACGTCCTCGCGAGCGGCGCCAAGCCGCCCAACCCGACCGAGATCCTCCAGTCCAAGATCACCCAGGACCTCATCCGGCGGCTGCGGTCGTCCTACGACATGGTGATCATCGACGCACCGCCGCTGCTGCCGGTCGCGGACGCATCGGTCCTGGCGAAGCTCGCGGACGGAGTGATCATCGTCGTCCGCCACGGCAGGACCACCAAGGACCAGGTCAACGAGGCGATCAAGCGGCTCAACCAGGTCGGCGCGCGGCTCTACGGCGTCGTGGTCAACATGGTCGCGAAGCGCGCCGTCGGCTCCTATTACTACTACTACTACGAGGAGACCGGGCCCGCCGGTCGCCAGCCGATCGCGGGACCGACCCGCGCGGGCGACAAGACCGGCCGCCGCCAGGCCTGACCGAGCAGCCTGGGGTGGTCAGCCGAGCAGCTCGTCCAGCGCCTCCAGCACCCGCGGCACCGGCACCGACACGTCGTCGAGGACGCCCGCGTTGGCGCGACCGGGACGACCGTGGTGGTCGGCCACCAGGTAGCGGTACTCCGCGCCGAGTGCCTGGCAGATCGACCACAGGCCGAGGTGCACGTAGGTCGCGGCGAACATCTCCAGGACGCGCACGCCCGGCGGGCTGAAGGTCACGTTCGTGAGCGCGGCACCGTGCGGCGCGACGATCACCTCCGCCTGGGCGAACACGTCGATCTGCTCCTGGACCGTCAAGCTGCCAGGGTCGAGCCTGAGGAAGCCGCGCTGCTCGAGGTGCGGCCACAGCTCGGCCTCCTCCACGTACCGACGGGTCCGGGGCAGGGCTCCGCGGGTGAGGTAGAGCCGGCGCGGCAGGTCGGGGACGTTGCGGGCAGGCAGCCGCTCCCGCAACCACGTGACCACCGCAGGGGGTGCCTGAAGGGCGGCATTGGGGTTGCTCGGCACGAGCAGTCGGTCCGCAGAGACGGTGCGGCCCCGCTGCGGCTGGATGAGCCGCGCGGTCACCCCCGCCAGCTCGAGGAGCTCGCGCTGGTAGCGGGTCGCGTGGGACACCACGACCGCGTCGGGCTGGACTCCCGGCAGGCACTGCTCCACCGAGAGCAGCCGACCGATCGCGTCGTACAGGAAGTGGTAGTAATTCGTCGACGTCCCTCGGGTGGTGAGGCTCAGCACCGTCCCCGGCACGTGCTCGATATCGCCGAGGCTGGGTCGAAGGAAGATCGGGTGCTCCCGCCAGTCCTCGACACCGAAGTAGGTGCTGGTCTCGTGGTCGAGCACGCCGGCGGGGGTGATCGCGGCTCCGTAGTCGCCGCTGAGCCTCCCGCCGCGGATGTCCAGCAGGAAGGTCGCCGGCACCGTGACGGAGCGAGCCTCGTCGAAGACCCGGTGTCCGGCCGGGTCCCCGTCGGTGGACGTCCGCTCCAGCTCCAGTGCGGGAGCTCCGGGATGGAGCGTGACCGCCTCGGGCTCCCGGGCGGAGGTCTCGGACGCCGTGGCGGTGGCGGTGCGGGGCACCCCCCGCGCACCGAGGAGCGGCGAGACCGCGCGGTAGGGGTACCCGCTCGCGCGAGACAGCAGTCGGTGGATGCGCTTGAAGAAGCGCCACCACGGACGCAGCCAGGAAGGAAGGGTCACACCGTCACCTCGCGACCAGCCGACGGACCACCCACCACACGGGTCGGAAGGTGATGACCGATCGGATCGCTGCCCGCAGCCAGAGCGGACGGATCAGCCTGCGTGCCCAGCGCGAGAGCCGGCCGTCGGTGCGCAGCAGGTCGAGCTCGAGCTCGGCCGAGACCGCCCGGTTGAGCTCCACCCGCTCGGGGTGCACGAGCGGGAACGGCATGGGCTCCGACGGCACCGGGTCCTTCGCCGCCGTGGTGTGCGTCGCGTCGGGCCCGTACCCGTCGTTCTGCACCAGGTTGTACGCCGGCGTGGCCGCCACCCCGCGCTCGGCCATGAT
Organism: Nocardioides sp.; assembly: GCF_004803405.1. GTDB lineage: Bacteria > Actinomycetota > Actinomycetes > Propionibacteriales > Nocardioidaceae > Nocardioides > Nocardioides vastitatis. The sequence goes on from NZ_SSXI01000144.1 coordinate 44,520, forward strand.
GGTCACCCACCAGTGGTGGTCCCAGCCGCGCAGGTCGCCGTTCTCCTCCTGGGCAACCTCGGTGAAGTGCCGGAGCGCCGCCTCGGTCGCGAGCGAGTCCGGGTGCGGGAGCATCGGCGCCGGGCGTACCGCCGCTGCGGTGCGCGGCTGCTGCCCGACCCGGTCCTCTGCGCCGGCGTGGTCGCGGGGGAACGTGGCCCGGTGGGCGTGCCACCGGTCGGCCCAGGTCGCCCAGCCCCACACGCTCGCCCACGAGCTGAAGCCGTAGCTGTCGCCGTCGAACATCCGCCGAGGGACGCTCTTGCTGTCCCCGGCGATCTGCCACACGCGGCGCTCCTCGGCGTAGCGGTCCAGCAGCTCGGTGCAGAAGTCGAAGAAGGTGGGCTCGGGGACGCAGTCGTCCTCCAGGACGATGGCCCGGTCCACCTGGCTGAACACCCAGTCGAGCCCCAGCTCGACGTTCGCCTCCAGGCCCAGGTTCCGCTCGGCGAACCGGGTCTGGACCTGACCGGGCCACGGCTCGGTCGTCAGGATGTCGCGCACCTCCGCGCAGAGCCTCTCATCGGAGGGGTGCGTGGACCGCGGGCCATCGGCCAGCAGGAACAGTCGGGCCGGCCTGGTCTGCCGGATCACCTCCACCGTTCGCCGGGTCACCTCCGGCCGGTTGAACGTGATCAGCACGAGGGGGGTGCTGAGTGACGACTCAGGCACGGGTCCCCCTGTCCACCAGGCGCGACGCCGTACGTGCGACGCCCACCGCCGCCCTGCTGTTCGCCGTCGACCGGGCGATGTCGCGCAGCCTCTGCGACTTCACCAGCCGCCGCGCCAGCCTGGCGGTTCGACCACCCACCCGACTGAGCGCCAGCTCGAGCTCTCGCTCCACCTCGACGTTGAGGGTCACCTGCGGGGGGTGCCGAACTGGAGCCTCCATCGCGCCCGCGGGGTGATCGCGGCGTCCGGCGGCCACCCCGTGCGTCGCGTCGGGCCCCCAACCGACGTTCTGCACCATGTTCACCGCGGGCGAGACCGCCAGGGCGCCCACGCTCAGCATCGTCAGCCACCAGTGCTTGTCCCAACCGTGGGTGACGACGTCGGACGAGACGGCGGCCTCGGCGAAGTGACGCTGGCCGGACCGGGTGACCAGCAGCCCGCGCTGCTGGCGTGCCGGCCGGGTTCGCACCGGAGGCGCACCGGCGTCGCCAGGGGCACGGCCTGCGTGGTCGCGGGTGAAGACGGCGCGATGCTGCTGCCACCGGTCCGCCCACGTCGCCCAGCCCCAGACGCTCGCCCAGGCAGTGAAGGCGTAGCTGTGGTCACCGAAGAACTTGCGCGGGACCCCGAAGCTGCTGCCCGAGATCTGCCAGATCCGCTGATCGTCGCGGTAGCGGTCGAGGAGCTCGGCCGCGAACGTGAAGAACGAGGGATCCGCCACGCAGTCGTCCTCCAGCACGATCGCCTCGCCCACCTGGGAGAAGACCCAGTCCAGCCCCAACTCGACGTTCGCCTCGAGGCCGATGTTCTGCTCGGCGACCCGTCGGTGCACCGTGCACGGCCAGTCGATCTCCTCGAGGACCGCGCGGGTCGCCTCGCACCGCTCGGCGTCCGCCGGGCGATCCGGCCGAGGCCCATCCACCACGAGGAACAGCTGCTGCGGCCGAACGAGGCGGATCGCGTCGAGCGTCCGACGGGTCAGGTCCGGCCGGTTGAACGCGACTAGGACCACGGGGGTGGTGAACAAGCAGCCTCCTCGACAACGGGCACCGACGGTCGTCGCCGTCGCCGGACATTCCACCACGAGGTGGCGGGGGTCAGGCTACAGTTGCCGACCGTGCCTTCCCCACGGACCGACGGACGGATCACCCGAAGCAAGCTCCCCTACCGCGAGTCGATGTCGACCTGGCTCCGCCGTCAGACGAAGGCGGGCGCCGCACGCGCCGGCATCATGGTCAGCCGCCTCGACGAGGAGAGTCGTCGCTACATCGCGGTGAACCACAACGACTCCGTCCCGCTGCCGGCAGGCGCGGAGGACTTCCTGCGTCGGGACAACCCTCGACTCGTCGAGCTCGAGGCGGCCTACGACGCGCTCGCCATCCCAGCGGCGGCCCACACGCAATGGCGGCCCTCGTTCCTCCGCAAGAACCTCGCGATGTCCTGGTTCCGCGGCGACAACGCCTACGTCTGGCAGATCCGCCAGCTCGGCAGGGCCACCCGCCTGCGGATGTACCTCGCCATGCTCGACGTTCTGGAACGCGACGACCTCCGCCTCGCCGAGAAGCTGGAGGAGGACGGCCTGTTCGGTGCCTGGACCTTCGAGTTCGGGGACCGGCCGTCGGTCAGTCGCGACCTGCTCGACAGCATCAACGAGATCAACTACCTCGACGACCAGATGGGGCTGACGTCGATCGACGAGCTGCGGGTCCTCGACATCGGCGCCGGCTATGGCCGTCTTGCCCACCGCATGTCTGCGGGGCTGCCGAACCTGGCCGCCTACGACTGCATCGACGGCGTGGCCACGTCGACGTTCCTGTGCGAGTACTACACGCGGTTCCGCCAGGTCCCCGAGTCCGTCCGGGTGATCCGCCTGGACCGCCATGAGGAGCTGGGAGAGCGCTACGACGTGGCGGTCAACATCCACAGCTTCTCAGAGTGCTCGATCGACGCCATCCGCTGGTGGCTGGACCGTATCGCCGAGCGCCAGATCCCCTGGCTCCTGATCGTCCCGAACACGCCCGACGAGCTGCGCAGCACCGAGCTGGACGGCAGCATGCTGCCGTTCCGCCAGGACGTGCTGGACCGGGGCTACGAGCTCGTCGACACCCGGCCGATCCACCAGTCCGACGAGCTGCGTGAGCTGATCGACCTGCACGACCAGTTCTACTTGTTCCGCCGCACCGGCATCTGACCCGCGACCGGCGCAGCGTCCTCTCGCGGCTCGCGACCGTCCCACCACAGCGCGACGTACCAGCACAGGGTGGAGACCCCGGTCCCGGCGGCCATCCCCCACAGCGCGCCGGCGACGTCGCCGAGGGCGGCCCCGGCCACCATCGTCAGTCCCACCAGCACCATGCTGACGATGTCGGTCACCATCGCCAGCTGGATGCGGTGGCGACCGATGAGAGACGCGCGGATGCCGGCCTGTGCGGACATCAGCACGATCCGCAGGCTCACCGCCAGCATGAACGGCTCCACGATCGTCCAGGCTTCGCCCAGAAGCATCCGACCGATCACGTCGGGGAGGAACACCAGCACGATCAGGTTGGCCACGCCGATCGCGGCGGCGATCGCGATCGCACGCCGCATGTGTCGTGTCACCGCCGCCAGATCGTCGCGCTCACGGGCGATGTCCGTCGCCGCGGACGTCGAGACCGCCATCTGCACCGCGGTGCTCGGCGAGGCCAGCAAGGTGGCCGCGCGGAACGCGGCAACGGCGACGGGGCTGCTGAACAGCGCCATCAGGGAGGAGGTCACCAGGACGGTGGCGCTGGCGGTCAGGCCGCTGACCATCGAGCGCCAGGAGAAGTCCCAGCGGTCCCGGACCCAGCGCAGCCCGTCCCGGGCGGGCATCCCGTACTGCACGAGGACCACCAGACCGGCGACGGCGCCGGATGCCGCCCACACCGCCACCAGCCAGCCGAGGGTCGCTGACCCGAGCATCTGGAGGACCGGGAACCCGACCGCGAGCCCGGCCATCCAGACCAGGTCGAGCGCGACCGCGTACGACGGACGGTGCCGCGCGATCGCGAGGTACCGCCCCACGTCCTGCATCAGGAGCAGCGGCAGCGCGAGTCCCAGGACGAGGAGCGGGACACCCAGCCCGCTGCCGACGGCGCGCAGGCCCAGCGCCGCGACGATGCACACCAACCCGGCAGCGGAGCTCAGCAGCGCGGCCGACCCGAGCACGCTGCGCGCGCGGTGGTCCGCGTCCTCGGGGTGGACCAGCACGGTCGTCGAGACCAGGCTGCGGAACGCGACCTGCGCCACCATGAAGACCATCATCACGAGGCTGAACTCGCCGAACGCGATCGGCGAGGTCGCATGAGCGACCCATACGAGCGCGGCGACGTTGACCACACCGGAGAGCACCTGGTCGACGGTGACCAGTCCGAGTCGTCGTCCGGCGGACGTCGGACTTCCCGGTTCCTGCGCCGTCAACCCGTCCGTCACGGTGATGATCCTCGCAGAAGCGACGAACGTCGCGAAGTCGATCCCGCCTGTCCACGCGCTTGTGCCACACTGCGTGCCGTGGTCCTGAGTTCCGCCTTGCACCGAGCCCGGGGGTCGATGCGGGTCCAGCAGCAGCTGACGCGGGTTCGGGTCGCCCGCGATCGCTTGATCGATCATCCCCTCCGTCAGCTCGAGAGAGCGCGTCGACGCCTGGTCTCGGAGGACGTGGATGTCCTGCTGCTGGGCGACAGCTCGATGCTCTGCTGGTCTCCGCGGGACACCGACCGCACCATGATCCCCACGATGCTGGCCGACCGCATCGGTGGCAACGTCGTGACCGTCCAGGGACCCGGCTACGGCGCTGCCATCTACGGCGAGGCGCTGCGCATCCTGGGCACGCTCGACAGGCGCCCGTCGGCGGTGGTGTTCTCCATGGCCGTGCGGCTCAACACCGCCACCCACGTCCTGCGCCACCCCGTCGTGGGATACCCCCGCTCCCTGCGAGCGCTGGCCACGGTCAAGGGAGCCGGCCGACCGATCCGGTATGTCGGTCGCGGCGGCTCCTCCCACACCGACGCGGAACGATCAGCGTTCTACGCGCTTCCGGTGACGAGTCGCTGGTCGGGCGACCACACCATCGACTACTTCCGCCGCCGGTTGGACGGCATGGGAGCGCCGCCGTGGCCCGAGGAGCTGGAGCGTCTCCGGTTCGACTACTTCCATGGTGAGCGCGTCCTGCCGGACAATCCGGGTCTCCCGCTGATCCAGCAGTTCGGCCGGCAGGTGGAGGACTACGGCGTCCCCACGGTCGGGTTCTGGAGCAAGCCGCCGCTCCAGCGGGGCGAGCTGCACTTCCCCGGCGAGTTCGAGTCGCACGTCCGGGACAACCTGTCGAAGGTTCAGGCAGCCTTGAGCGCCGGGGGTCCGTCCCTGCCGCCACTTCTGGAGATCGACATCGCCGAGGACGAGTTCGAGGACAGCCAGAACGCCATCGAGCACTTCGACCACGCGGGCCGGACCAAGATCGCGGAGGCCCTCGCGAGCGTGGTCAGCAGGACCGGCTGAGCATGCTGGTTCGTCTCCGGATTCGCGCCTATCGCATGCGCGAGGGCGTACTCGCCGTCATCGGCATGGCCCGACTCCTTCGCGCTCTGCAGCGCGGAGGAGTCGAGGAGCTCTGGATCGGGGACTCGCATTCCGTCCTGCTCAACACGTCGCGCTTCCCCTTCCCCACGCTGGCCCCCGTCGGGGAGGGGAGGTGGGTCTGGCACCTCGGTCCACGTCTCATGTTCTCCATGGCGCGCGACGGCCTGCTGCCCTACGTGCGGAGGTTCGCTCGCCTCGCCGGACGCATCGAGCGGGCCCGGGACGTCAGCTACCTGTTCGTGTTCGGCGAGATCGACATCCGCTGCCACCTCGCGCCGAGGCTTCGACGGGGCGAGCACCTCGACTTCGTCACGGCCTACGTGGACCGCGTGGCCGCACTGGTTCGCGACCTCGGCGGCACCCGGGCGGTGGTCGTGGTTCCTGTCCCACCCGCGGTGGACGCCCTGGACCACAGCGCGTTCCCGGTGATCGGCACGCCTGAGGAGCGGCTCGCTGCCCACGACGCGCTGCGGAGGCGGCTCGTCGAGGAAGCAGCCAACCACTCGGCGCCGAGGGTCGACATCCTGGATCTGACACCGGCACTGGCCGGCGAGACCGGGCTGCTCCGGGACGAGCTCACCGACGACGGGTGCCATACGAACGACGCCGGGCGCGCGGTGGTGCGCGAGGTCTCGCGAGGCTTCCTCCGGACCGGTTGACGCGCAGCGTCAGACCGGAAGCGCCTCCGGCACCAGCGCCTCGATGGCCTGCCGGCCGGCGGCGTCGTCGGCGTGGACGACGGCCACGTCCCAGTAGACCCGCTTGCGGCGGCGCGGGCGGAGTGCGTCCAGCGCCTTGGCCTGGTCGGCGATCTGCGCCGTGGTCGTCTGCCCCAGCGGCTCGCCGCCGTTGTCCCACACCGCGACGTGGTGGTAGCCCAGCGCGGTCAGTCGGGGCCAGAGGCCGAGCGGGTCCGAGCCCGCCAGTCGAGTCAGGTGCGGGTCGTACTCGAGGAACAGGACCGGACGGCGATCCGACCACGCCTCCGCGATCGCGGGCACCAGGTCCACGTCGTAGCCGTCGGTGTCGGACTTCACGAGCCGGAGGTCGTCGTACGACGGGTACCGCGCGCGCAACGCGGCGGCCGACACGGTCGGCATGGCGTCGGATCCCCCGCCCTCGACGAACCGGGTCGTGCCGCCGGTGCGCACCGCGGTCGAGCCAGCGCTCGCGTCGTCGTCGACGACCAGCAGCCCCTCGACCACGGTGATGCGCGGATCGTCCCCGACGTTGCGGCGGAGGAAGTCCAGGTAGGCCTTGTCGGCCTCCACGCACAGGACCTGGCCGTCCGCGGCGTGGAGGATCTGCAGGGCCGAGTCGCCGACGTTGGCGCCGACGTCGAGCACGGTCAGCGGCGGGGCCGACTCCGCCAGGAGCGCGGCGAGTCGTACCAGGTTCTGGCCGTACGGCGAGCCGTCGGGAGCGTAGTCAGGAAGCCGGTGCGACCACGGAAGCACCATTCGGACGCCCTGGACCTCCCGGACCACCGGGCGGTTGGGGAAAAGGTCGCGCACGAACCATCGCGCGTGACGTCTGGCGGCAGTCGCCGCAGCACCGATACCGATCACGAGCGGATGCTAGTCCTTCGCGTGCCCGGCGAGTTCCCGCTTGTGCTGGACCAGCCGTCCCAGCTCGGCGATGTCGGCGTCGACCATCAGCTCCGCCAGCGCCTTGGCGTGGGTCGAGGCCTTCCAGCCGAGGACCTCCTGCGCCTTCGACGCGTCGCCGATCAGGGCGTCGACCTCGGTGGGCCGCTCGTAGGACTTCTCGTAACGCACGTGCTCCTCCCAGTCGAGGCCCGCGTGCCCGAACGCGTACTCGCAGAACTCACGCACCGTGGTGCCGACACCGGTCGCCAGGACGTAGTCCTGCGGCTCGTCGTGCTGGAGCATCCGCCACATGCCCTCGACGTACTCGGGCGCGTAGCCCCAGTCGCGGACCGCATCGAGGTTGCCGAGGTCGAGGTGGTCGGTGATCCCCAGCTTGATGGACGCGACACCGAGGGTGATCTTGCGCGTCACGAAGCTCTCACCTCGGCGAGGTGACTCGTGGTTGAACAGGATCCCGGAGACCGCGAACAGGTCGTAGGCCTCGCGGTAGTTGATCGTCACCCAGTGGGAGTAGAGCTTGGCTGCGCCGTAGGGAGAGCGTGGGTAGAACACCGTGTCCTCCCTCTGCGGCGGAGGTGTCGCGCCGAACATCTCCGAGGTGGACGCCTGGTAGAACCGGCAGTCGATCCTGGCTGCGCGGATCGCCTCGAGCAGCCGAAGGGTGCCGACCGCGTCGGTCGACGCGGTGTACTCCGGCAGCTCGAACGAGACCTTCACGTGGCTCTGCGCGCCCAGGTTGTACACCTCGTGCGGTGCGATGTCGCGGATCTGGTTCCCCAGGCTGACCCCGTCGGTCAGGTCGCCGTAGTGCAGGTGCAGATCGTTGTCACCGTGCAGGTGGTCGATCCGGCTGCGGTTCAGGGTCGACGATCGGCGAACCAGTCCATGCACCTCGTAGCCCTTGCTGAGCAGCAGTTCCGCGAGGTACGAGCCGTCCTGGCCGGTGATGCCGGTGATGAGTGCCCGTTTAGTCACGGAGTCACAGTATCGTCGCGCCTCATGCATCTGGTGGTGGACGCCGTTGCCGTGCAGGCCGGCAGCTCGGCGATCGTGGTCGAGCACCTGCTTCGCGGTTGGACCGAGCTGGCACCGGACGACCGGATCACGGTTCTGGCCGGCCGGGACGGCCTGGCCTTCGAACCCCCCACCGGCGTGGAGGTGGTGGTCCTGCAGCCGCCGATGGCGGGCAAGGCGGGCGCACTCTGGCTGCGCACCGTGGGGGTACGACGCGGGGCCCGCGCCGCCGGTGCCGACGCACTGTTGTCCGGCGTCCCGGCCAGCGGTCTCCTCGGCGCCGGCTGCCCGCGCGGGATCATCCTCTACGACCTGCGCCACGAGCTCCGGCCACACCAGTTCTCGAGAAGGTCTCGGCTGGCGCGTCGGGTGTCCTGGGGCTGGAGCATGCGTCAGGCCGACGGGATCTTCACGATCTCCGAGAGGACCCTCGACGATCTGCGACGACGGCACCCGCGCGTCGCCCACAAGGGGGCGGCGGCCGTGCTCGGCTCCGACCATGCGCAGGCGTGGCCGGACCCGGAGGCCGCCGATCCTCCCTATGCACTGGCCTTCGGGCACTTCGCGAACAAGAACGCCGACGCCGTGATCGCGGGCTGGGCCGCGTTCTGCGCGACCGACCAACGCTGGCTCCTGCGGCTCGTCGGGATGGGGAACGCCGACCGCGCGGCCGCCGAGGCTCAGGTGCGCGACCTCGGCATCGGCAGGCGCGTCGAGCTCATGCCGTGGCTCGACGACGAGTCGTTCCGCCAGTGGTTCAGCGGCGCCGGGCTGGTGATCTTCCCTTCCGACTTCGAGGGCTTCGGGCTGCCCGCCGCGGAGGCACTCCGGCTCGGGATCCCGGTCGTGGTGTCCGACGACCGGGCACTGGCGGAGGTGACCGGCGGCCATGCGGTCACCGCGGCCTCGACCTCGGCCGCCGATCTCGCCGAGGCCTACCGCGCCGCGATCGCACTCACGCCGGAGCAGCGCTCGGCCGGCCGACGGTACGCAGGGGCGTTCACCTGGCGTCGTACGGCCGAGGTCGTGCGGCGCGGACTGACTCAGTCCGCCGAGCGCGGGAACAGGTAGTCGACCGACTCCGCGACACCCGAGCGGAGCCGGGCCATGTCGACGGCCACCATCTGGCCGACCAGCTCCTTCAACCGCATCTGCGCGCGCCAGCCGATCGCACGCAGGGCGGGCTCCGGGTCGGCCACCAGTACGGCGGTGTCCGCGGGCCGGACGAGCGACGGATCCTGCTCGACGTAGGTTCCGGCTCTACCGAGACCGGCCGCTGCGAAGGCACACTCCACGAGCTCGAGCAGGCTGTGGGGCCGACCGGTGCCGATAGGCAGGTCGACCGGGTCGTCCGCCGCCGTCATCAGCCGGATCGCCTCGACGTAGTCACCGGCGAATCCCCAGTCCCGGACCACATCGAGCGTGCCGAGCACCAACCGGTCGCTCTGCCCGAGCGCGATCTCGGCCACACCGCGGGTGATCTTGCGGGTCACGAACGCCACGGTCCGCACAGGACTCTCGTGGATGTGGAGCCGGGCGTAGCAGGCATGCAGACCCGACTGCTCCCGGGCGGTGCGCACCACGTCCTCTGCCGCAGCCTTCGCTCGCGCGTAGGGACTCTCCGCTGCCGTACCGGACACCTCGGCCGTCGACGCCTGGAAGAAGCGCACGTCCCGCCCGGTCCGGTCCCGGGTCGCCAGCACTGCGTCGACGAGCACCTCGACGGCGGTCTGGTTGACCGCGATCGTGAGCTCCGGCTGTTGCCAGCTGCGGCCGACCGAGCTGACCGCAGCGAGGTTGTAGACCTCGGTCGGCTCCACCTGCTCCACCAGAGTGCGGAGCGCGGGGGCGTCGCGTACATCGAGCGGCACGACCTCGACTCCCTGGAGGTACGTGGCCACGCGGAGCGACCCGGCACTCTCGGGCGTGACAGTCCCCACGACTCGCTTCCCGTCACGGAGCAGGGAATGCGCCAGGTAGATGCCGTCCTGCCCACCGACGCCGGTAACGAGAGCGGTGTCCACGCGGCGAGTGTAGGTGTCGTCCACAGGGGGCCCGTGACGCGACCGCGGAAGGGTCGTTGAGAATGGTGTCGCTGGGGGGCGAATGGCTGCGCGTGCACTGATCTCGGCATGCACTGATTTAGAGGAGACGCACATGAACTCGAGCCCCGTCGACGTACTGGTCGCCGGCGGAGGAGGCTTCATCGGGGGCCATCTCGTCGCCGATCTCCTCGCGCAGGGCAAGACGGTCCGCGCTGTCGACGTCAAGCCGTACGACGAGTGGTACCAGGTCCACGACGGCGCGCAGAACCAGCGCGCGGACCTGGCGCTGCTCGACAGCGCCGAGGCCGCCACGGCCGGTGCGCGGGAGGTCTACATGCTCGCCGCCGACATGGGCGGCATGGGCTTCATCGAGAACAACAAGGCCCTGTGCATGCTGTCCGTGCTCACCAGCACCCACATGCTGCAGGCCGCGCAGAAGCACGACGTGGAGCGCTACTTCTACTCCTCGTCGGCCTGCGTGTACGCCGCTGACAAGCAGACCGACACCGCGGTCACCGCGCTGAAGGAGAGCGACGCCTACCCGGCGATGCCGGAGGACGGCTACGGCTGGGAGAAGCTCTTCAGCGAGCGGATGTGCCGCCACTTCGCCGAGGACTTCGGCATGGTCACCCGCGTCGCGCGGTACCACAACGTCTACGGCCCGGAGGGCACCTGGACCGGCGGCCGGGAGAAGGCGCCCGCGGCCGTGTGCCGCAAGATCGCCGAGGCTGTCATCACCGGCAACCACGAGGTCGAGATCTGGGGCGACGGTGAGCAGACCCGCAGCTTCATGTACGTCGACGACTGCCTCAAGGGCTCGCAGATGATCCTCGCCAGCGACCTCGAGGAGCCGATCAACCTGGGCTCCGCCGAGCTGGTCTCGATCAACCAGCTGTACACCATCGTGGAGGAGATCGCTGGCATCCGGTGTGAGCGGAAGTACAAGCTGGACGCGCCCCAGGGCGTGCGCGGCCGCAACTCCGACAACACCCGGATCAAGGAGGTCTTCGACTGGGAGCCCTCCGTGACCCTGGCGGACGGGCTCGCGAAGACCTACGCCTGGGTGTACGACCAGGTCAAGCGCGCCCAGGGCTGAGGTCTACCGCGTGCGCATCTTGGTGCACGACCACAGCGGACACCCGTTCCAGGCCGAGCTGAGCCGGGAGCTGGCCCGTCGTGGTCATGCCGTCACCCACTCCTACGCAGCGGGCTACGTGTCGGGCAAGGGCCGACTCGAGCCGGCACCTGGGGAGACCATCACCTTCGAGGGAATCGGCGGCGACAAGCCGATCGACAACCTCCGCTTCGCCAGTCGGCTGTGGCGCGAGGTCGTCCGTGGCTTCGCGCTGACCAGCGAGGTCCGCCGGGTGCGCGCCGACATCACCATGGTCTCCAACGCACAGATTCCGACCCTCGTCGTCTTCGCCTTCCTGATGGCTCTGCTTCGAAAGCCCTGGGTGCTGTGGCACCAGGACGTCTACGCAGTGGCCGTGCGTTCCTTCGCCGGCGAGAAGCTGGGACGCGGCTTCCGGTCAGTCGCCGCCATCTTCGAGGTCGCGGAGCGGTGGTGCTCCCGCCACGCGGCAGCCATCGTCGTGATCGCGCCGTCGTTCGTCCCTGTCCACGAAGCGTGGGGCACCTCGGAGAAGGTCACTGTGATCCCGAACTGGGCGCCGCTCGACGAGATCGTGCCCACCGCACGTAAGAACGACTGGGCCACCGAGCACGAGCTGGACGACGAGAAGACGATCCTCTACTCCGGCACCCTCGGGCTCAAGCACAACCCAGCGCTGCTCGTACGGCTGGCACGCTCCGTGATCGACCACGGCAGCCGGGTGCGGCTGGTGGTCGTCAACGACGGGCCCGCTGTCGCGGTGCTCCGCGCCGAGGCCGACCGGCTGGATGTCCCGATCACCCTGCTGCCCTTCCAGCCCTACGAGCGGCTGCCCGAGGTGCTCGGCACCGGAGACGTCCTGGTGGTGCTCCTCGAGCAGGCCGCCGGCGCGTTCTCCGTGCCGTCCAAGACCCTCTCCTATCTCTGCGCCGGCAGGCCGGTCCTCGGCCTGATGCCATCGGAGAACCTCGCCTCGGCCCTGATCACGCGAGCCGGAGGGGCGGTGCTGCCGCCCGTCGACGAGTCCCTGTCGGCCGCCGCGACGTGGGTCGCCGACGTGCTGGGGGATGACGAGATGCGCGCGGAGCTCGGCGAGGCGGCCCGAGACCTCGCCGAGGAGGAGTTCGCCCTCGACCGCTGCGCTGACCGGTTCGAGGCTCTGTTGCTGCAGGCCGGTCGGTAAATCCGGGCCCACGAGGAACGGGCGTGGAATTTCCCTCAACTTTCGTATCCCCTCGCCAACTCGCTCGTTGAGGGATTCGCGGAACGCTCCATTCCGCTCGACTCGGGCAGCCAGGAAGGTCGCTGGGGGGACATGAGGAGGCTGATCGTTGTGCGCAAGCGCCTGTTCGACGTCGTCGTGATCACCCTGGCGGCCGTTGTTTGGGTCCCCGTGGTGCTCCTTGCGGCCCTGGCCGTCCTGCTGCTGTCCGGGCGGCCCATCTTCTACCGCTCGCAACGCTGGGTCGGCCCCGGCCGGGCGATCGAGATGCTGAAGCTGCGGGTGATGGTGCCCGACGCCCACACGATCAAGGACCACGACGCGTCGGACCTGTTCTTGAACACCCTGCCGGACTCCCCTCTCTACACGCCGGTCGGTCGCGTGCTCGACCGTCTGGGCATCAACGAGATCCCGCAGTTCCTCCACGTCCTGCAGGGACACATGAGCATCGTCGGCGCGCGACCGCTGACCGACGACGTGCGTGACGCGTTGGTGGAGGCGCACGGCGCCATCGACGATCGTTGGGAGTCGCCGGCGGGGCTGACCGGCCTGCCCCAGCTCGTCGGTCGCACCGCGCTGACAGATCAGCAGCGGCTGCAGCTCGAGTGCGCGTACTCCCGCCTGGTGATGGAGGGCGGCTACCGGATCCGGACCGACTTCATGATCCTGCTGTCGACCGTCCTGATCACCTTCGGTCTTCGCAAGCCGATGACCTTCCCGGAGGCGCTGGCGTTCGCCACGCTGCGGCCGACGCGGGTGCGCCAGCTGGCGTCGCAGTCCTACACGCCCTCCCGCGACGTCGACGCCGTGGCCTGAACCGCAGCCTCCTCGGGCACCTGCACACGTTCCGGCGGGCGGGACGCTGCCCAGCAGGCGGCGCTGAGGCTGACCGGTAGCCACAGGGTCCTGTTGTCGAGGACGGGCACGGCGGCCATCAGGCCGACGTAGGCCCAGGCCGGGTAGGCGAGCCGCCGCAATGGGTGGTGGGTGAAGAGCGGCCGGGTGAGGCTGAAGAGGACGAAGAAGAACCCGATGAGGCCGATCAGGCCGGTGGCCATCGCGACTGCGACGACGACGTTGTGCACTTCGATGACGTCGGCGAACCCGCTTCCGATGAACGGGCTGGCCTGGAACGCGTCCAGCCCCTTCTCCGTCGCTTCGCGGCGAATCCGGTCCGAGCCCTCGGCGTCCTGGGTGCCGGCGAGCCGGTCGAGTGCGGAGCCGTCGCTGCTTGCCGCAATCACCACGGGCAACGCGCAGATCAGAAGCGCTCCGCCCAGGGCCAGGATGAAGCCCTTGAACACCGAGCGCTCCACGAGCGGGATCATCACGACCAGCCCGGCGATCACCAGCAGTGCCGCTCGGCTGCCGCTCATCAGCACTGACTGGACGCACAGCGCGGCGCTTCCAAGCACGATCAGCCGGTACCACAGCTCGCGCCGCAGGTAGAAGAGATAGAGGAGAGCGGCCACCGCCATCAACCCGGCTTCGGCCAGAGCGTTCGGGTGGTGGGTGAGCCCGACATAGCGGTTCCCGCCCTCCAGCGGGCCTTCGGCGAACGCGACCACCACACTCACCAGGTGGCCGGCGACATAGCTGCCGAGCAGAAGGCTGACGACCAGCGCCGTCGGTTGCCACAGAGCCACCACGCACACGAGCCCCACGATCAGCATGAGCCACTGGATGAACTCGAGTGCGCTCGCCAGTGGATCCGGCGAGACTGCGGTCGCGAGCCATCCAGTCACGAAGATGGCTGCTACGCCGAGGAGATAGGTCCCGGGCAGCCGCACCGCCCTGGTGAGCAGGGTGGGGACCAGGAGCAGGATGCCGAGCGCGAGGAGCATGTCCGTCGGTGTCCAGGGCGAGTCCGGAGCCGAGGCGAGACCCTTCGCCATGGGAGCCGTGGCGAAGGCTGCGGTCAGGGTGAGCACCGCGGTCCGCTCCCGACCGAAGAGCGCCAGGAGCAGGAGGTAACCGGCAGCGAGCAGAGCGAGCATCGCGACCTCCGGCCTGAGCGTCGCAGCTGCCACCAGGCCCGCACCGCCGATGACCAGGGCGAGGGTGACCAGCCGACGCTCGACCAGCCCGTCGGACGCGGCAGCGGAGACGGGTCGCGCGCTTGTCTGGCTCGACACTGCTCTCCTTTGCCCGGTCACCGTCGTCCGCACCGACGGCCGGACGGAGTCTAAGGGACGGCCGTCCCCGTCACTGAGCGACTCAGCCACCTGCGAAGGGAGGCAGGAACTCCACAGTGTCACCGGGTCGCACCACGACCGCCCCCGGGTCCCCGGACGAGACGGGGCGATCGCCGATGAGCACCGAGCAGACCGCGATCACGTCGGGCAGGCGGGAATCCGGATGGCGTTGCGCCACCTCGGCCCGCAGCTCCGCCAGGCTCAAGGGTCCCGGGACGTCCACCGACTCCTCGGCCACTCCTGCCGCAGAGCGTGCGGCGGCCCAGTAGCGGACCCGGATGGTCTTCGTCTCATTCACCGTCAATCTCTTCCCCGTTGCGCAGGCGTTTCGCTATCGTCCCCTACAGGAAAACTGATATGGGCCGGGACCCAGCGCTGCGTTTCGGTCTCGACACGGCGCTGCCGTTCTCGGCGCCAGTGAGGAGACCCGAGTGAGCACTCTTCTGCTCCTGACCAGCGCCTTGCAACCCTCTGCCGAGGTCCTGCCCGGTCTGGCCCTCCTCGGCCACCATGTCAAGATCCTGCCCGCCGAGGGCAGCGCGCTGCTCGAGGCACCGGAGTCCGACCTGGTTCTGGTCGACGGCCGGCACGACCTGGCGAGCTCGCGCGACCTGTGCCGTCTGATCCGGACCACGGGCACCGACATCCCCGTCATCCTGGTCGCGACCGAGGGTGGCCTGGCCGTCGTCGCCCACGACTGGGGTATGGACGACGTCGTCCTGCACACCTGCGGCCCCGCCGAGCTCGAGGCCCGGATCAAGCTGGCCATCGGTCGGCTGGCGGCCGCCCGTGAGGCGGCCGATCCCGAGGCCCACGTCATCCGCTCCGGTGAGGTCGTCGTGGACGACGCCACCTACACCGCGAAGGTGGGCGGCCGCGTGCTGGACCTGACCTTCAAGGAGTTCGAGCTCCTGAAGTTCCTCGCCCAGCACCCGGGCCGGGTCTTCAGCCGCCAGCAGCTGCTGCAGGAGGTGTGGGGCTACGACTACTTCGGTGGCACCCGCACCGTCGACGTTCACGTCCGGCGACTCCGCGCGAAGCTCGGCCCTGAGAACGAGACGCTGATCGGCACCGTGCGCAATGTCGGCTACCGGTTCGTACTGCCGTCCAAGGACGCGGAGGCAGCCGCGGCCCGAGTGCCCGAGCGCGACGACGTCGGCGCCTGAGACGGTCCGCGTCCGAGCGGCCCGGGGGGCCGCGATAACGTCGAGGCGTGGCTCCCGACGACCTGCTCCTGGTCGGTGACGACGCTCTTGCCGCCGTCACCGAGGTGCGCCGAGCCTGCGCCGAGCACGACGGCGCGGACCCTCTCGACGAGGCCGCCCACCTCCGGCTGAAGCACGACGGCCTGGCCGGCACCGACGCGTGGGTGACACGTGACGGCTTCGCTCTGCGCAGGGGGGCCGAGGTGGACCTGGCCGTGGCGCCACCCGCCCGGGAGAACGGTCTCGGCGGCCGACTCGCGGAGTTGGCGTGCCTGGAGCCGGGAAAGATCAGCGCGTGGTCGCACGGTGACCACCCCGCCGCCGCCCGCCTGGCCGACCGGCTCGGCTTCGCCCGCGAGCGGGAGCTGTGGGTGATGCGCCGGCCGTCGGCCCTCCCCCTTCCCCCGGTGGATCCGCCGCCGGGCGTGCTCATTCGTGACTACGGAGATCGCGACGCCGCCGCCCTGCTGGAGGTGAACGGGGCCGCGTTCGCACACCATCCCGAGCAGGGCGCAATGGACCAGGCCGGGCTCGCGGAGCGGATGGCAGAGCCCTGGTTCGACCCCGCCGGCCTCCTCCTGGCCGTGGGTGACGACGGCGAGCTGCTGGGCTTCCACTGGACCAAGCAGCACGACGATGCGACCGGCGAGGTCTACGTCATCGGCATCTCGCCCGCCGCACAGGGCCACGGCCTCGGGCGCGTCCTCACCCTCGCGGGCCTTCACCATCTCGCCGCCCGAGGCGTGGATCAGGTGCTGCTCTACGTCGAGTCCGACAACTCCGCAGCGCTGCGGCTCTACGACGGCCTCGGCTTCACGCACGCCGCAGCGGACACCCACGTGCAGTACCGACGAGCAGGACGATCTTGAACATCACCCCCAACTCAGCACAGCCTGAGTAGATTTGCCTCCTATGAGCTCTGTCACCGACGGCGAGCCGGGGCCTGAGGGCGGCCGGCTGGCTGACGCGCGTCGCGGACGCGGCCGGGGACGGAGAGGTCACCACTGGCGCAGCGACGACGAGGGTGCCCCGGTCGCCGGGGAGCTCGACCCCGACGAGGTCGAGGCCCTGCTACGCCTCGGGTCCACGTCCGAGGAGAGTGATCGTCGTCCGGAGGACGCGGCGGCCGACGCACCGGGTGTCGCGAAGTCCCGGGCCGAGGATGCCGAGAGCATCTCCTCCCGCGTCAGCGGGCGGCTTGGCGACGCCCCCGCGCTGCCCGCCGACACCGGCGAGGTCAACTGGGGAGTGCTGGTGACTCCGGCCGAGGATGACCGGCCGCCGACGCCGGAGCCGGCCGACGTCGGCGCCGACAACACCGACGCCGCCGCCGAGTGGGCTCGCCTGATCGAGCGGT
The DNA here is from genome assembly GCF_004803405.1 of Nocardioides sp. Lineage (GTDB taxonomy): Bacteria > Actinomycetota > Actinomycetes > Propionibacteriales > Nocardioidaceae > Nocardioides > Nocardioides vastitatis. The sequence continues at coordinate 61,592 of NZ_SSXI01000144.1, forward strand.
CCGCAGGCCGGTCGGACGACTTCGCCGCCGAGGAGAGCGAGGTCGCCGCCGAGGAGGCCGAGCCGCAGCTCGACCAGCCCGCGCGGCAGCGGAGCGAGGAGTCAGCCGAGGAGCGGGTCATCGCCGACGCTGTCGAAGGCGGCTTCGCCGAGCCGATCCCGGCGGTTCAGCCCAAGGGGCTCGCCCGGTTCCGCCGGCGACCCACGGCCTCCGGTTCCCTGCCGAAGCTCCACACGCGGGCCGGATCCGACTTCGCCGACCCGCCGCTGCTCGACGAGCCCATTCCCGACGTCGACGGGCCGAGCGAGGTCGTCAAGCGCCCGGCCGAGGTGCTGTCGCACACGCACGTCGAGCTCGAGGCGCAGTCGCACCCGGACGTGGACGAGATCCCGACCGACGCTGAGCGCGCCGCCGCCGAGGAGGCAGCCGCCGAGCACAGCGGGACCGTCCAGCGGCTGCGCGCCGAGCTGGTCGAGATCCAGCAGCAGGCCCTGGAGCTCGCTCGGGCCAGGCTCGAGGCGGAGGCGGCGGCGGCCGAGCAGGCCTACGCCCGCGCCGAGGCGGAGGCGCGCGCCGCCGAGTACCTCGAGAAGGTCGCCGAGATCCGGGCGCGCATGGTGGCCGACGGCGACCCCGTCGTCGACACTCCTGGCCCTACCGCCAGCTCGGCCGGCGCGATCGGCGTCACCCTCACGCCTCCCCTCGACGAGTCTCCCGTCGAGGAGCCCGCGGTGGAGGCGACGTCGGGAACCGACGTGCCCGACCGGACCTGGGAGATCGACCCGCAGGAGGCAGCGCCCGAACTCGTCGATGAGTCCGCGGGTGCCGACGCGCCGCCTGTCCCGACCGGGGCGCCCGACGTGCACATCGATCCCCAGCCGTCGCTCGTCGAGCGTTGGCGTTCCGGGGCGACGACGCCTCCTACGACCGACGACACCGACGACATCGACGACATCGAGGACGCCGACTTCGAGACAGTCGAGGACCCGCTCGACGACGCTCTCGAGGAGTCGCTCGAGGATGCGGAGCCGGTCCTGGTGGAGGCGCCCAGCCTGCTCGATCAGTGGCGCGCCACCGCCACCAGCGTCGAGCCCGCGACACATCTCGAAGGCGTCGACGAGCCCATCGATGGGCCCGCCGATGGGCCCACCGACGACCCAACCGAGGCCCCGTACGACGTCGAGGCCTACGCCGAGGCCGAGGACGAAGCCGAGGTCGAGGCGGAACCGGAGCCGGTCGCGACACCCGAGCCGGACGCCGAGCCCGATGCCGAGCCGGACGCCGAGCCCGAGGCCGATGCCGATGCCGAGCCGGATGCCGAGTCCGCGATCGAGCCCGAGTCGCTCGTCAAGCTCGTCGCGGCACGAGCGGCGGAGGTGGTGCCACCGAAGCCGGCCGCGGCGCCCGCGGTGGCGGTCAAGCGCATCCCCTTCCACTCCCGGCGCGGCAACGGCAGCCTGCCGTGGATCGCGACGATCGCCGCCCTGGCCTGCGCCTTCGTCGTCGGTCGGATGGCGTATCTCGGCACCCTGTGGGACGACGTCCCGCTCAGCGTCACGATGACGGTCGTCGCCACGATCCTGCTGGGTTTCGCCCTCAAGGCCGGCAACTCCGCGCGTAGCGTGCACCTCGACGAGTCGGGCATCTTGAAGGTCACCGTCGGTGACATGAACAGCCGGTTCGACCTCACCAGCCCGAACACGAGGATCGAGCAGACAGGTGCGCCGGGCCAGCGGAACTGGCGGGTCTCGATCCTCCGACGCAGCATGTCTCCGGTCACCATCGACTCCCGCATGGTCGACCCGCACATCTTCATGAAGGCCCTTCGCCAGTGGCGACCGGACCTCTAGGCACCGACCCCGCGGACTCCCTCCGCTCGGAGCGAGACGTCCTGGCGCGCCGCTGCGCTGACGCGGAGGAGCAGATCCAGCGTCTGACCACCGAGCTCGAGCAGGCGCGTGCACAGCTCGCCGCCTACGAGTCTGAGGGCACCGCCGGGATCTCCCTCCTCTCCGGACAGCCGGCCTCCTCCGACCGCCTCACCGGGGACGGCAGCGACCCGCGCGTCCTGTCTCTGTTCCTGGCCGCCACAGCGGTGGTCGCCGCGATGGTCGCCTTCCTGGCACTCGTCAACGGCAAGCTCGGCACGCCCTTCGGGGTGGTGATGGTGCTGCTCACCATCGGTCTGGTCTGGGGCGCGGCCCGCAGCCGGGTCGTCCCGGTGGAGGTCAGCGTCGTCCGCGGGGTCGTGTACGTCGTGCAGGGTGAGGCCAGCCACCGCTTCGACCTCCGCAAGGAGCACACCCAGGTGCAGATGGTCGGACAGCCCGACGACCCGGGCTGGTCCGTCCGGTTCCCGCGACGCCACATGGAGCCGGTCGTGATCGACCGCACGATGGTCGACCCGCACGACTTCGTCTGGCAGCTGCGGGAGTACCGGCCGCAGCTCTGATCAGACCAGCGCCGCCCGCAGCCGTCCGGCGATCTCGAGGACGGCCGCTCGGCTGGTCCGGCCGACGCCCACGATGTTGAGGAAGCCGTGGATCTGGTCGGCGAACCGCTCGAGCTCGACCGACACACCCGCATCCGCCAGCCTGCGGGCGTACGCCTCGCCCTCGTCACGCAACGGGTCGAATCCGGCGGTCGCGACGAAGGCAGGGGCGAGTCCCTCGGGCAGCTCCGCACGCACCGGCGAGAGTCGCTCGTCCAGGAGCTGCGACGGGTCCGAGGTGTAGGAGGAGTTGGCCCGGTCCATGAACTCCTTGGTCAGGTAGAAGCCCTCCGAGAAGATCCGGGCGCTGTCGTTGTCGCGCAGCGCGTCGGCGCAGGGGTAGACCAGCATCTGCCATGCGACCGGGACCCCGTCCCGCGCGGCCGCGATCGCGACCCAGGCCGCCAGGTTGGCGCCGGCGGAGTCGCCGCCGACCGCGACCCGGGCCGGGTCGGCGCGCAGGTCCTCGGCGTTCTTGTGGATCCAGCGGAAGGCGTCGTACGCATCCTCGTGCGCCGCTGGGATCGTGTGCTCGGGTGCCAGCCGGTAGTCGACGGCCAGCACCGGTACCCCGGAGCGCTCGGCGAGCACCCGGCACGGCGCGTCGTGCGAGTCCAGGTCTCCCTCCATGAATCCACCACCGTGGAAGAAGACCAGCAGCGGCCCGAGCGAGCGCCGCGGCACGACCGGCGCGGTGGGCAGGTAGTGCCGCGCCGGTCGGCCCGCGACCTCGAGGTCGCGGACCGCTCCGATCGGCTGCCGCCCGCCGACGATCCCGGACTCGTGGCGCAGGTCGTCGCGCATCTTCTCGATCGGCACCTGCTCGTCGCGCCGCCGCGCGAGGGACTGCAGTCGCAGCAGCAGCTGGAGGTCGGTGGCGAGGGTCTGTCCGTCGCGGACGACGGGGCGGCCCGCGAGCGGGCGCTGGACCTTCTCAGGGAGCCCCATCAGGGCCTTGAGGGCGACTGCTTCGACGGCGGCGCGCGGACTCACGCGCACAACCTAGTCGGTACGGCGCCCGCCCGGCCGCGACGGTCACCTGCCGTTCACCCGGCGGTGCGACACTGAATCCCATGTCCTCCGAGCCGCAGCACGACGTCGAGCGGGCCGACCACCGCGGCGGCCTCGCAGCCGTCCCCGCACCGGCAGCCGCACCGGCGCCGAGCGAGGGGACGATGCTGAGCACGCCGTACGTCCCGGACCCGGAGATGATGGCCGCCATCGCCGACCAGCCGGACCGTTTCCTGGACCGCGAGCTGTCGTGGCTTCGGTTCAACGAGCGGGTCCTCGAGCTGGCGGAGGACGAGGAGCTGCCCCTGCTGGAGCGTGCCCGGTTCCTGGCGATCTTCACCAGCAACCTCGACGAGTTCTTCATGGTCCGCGTCGCCGGGCTGAAGCGCCGGATCGCGACCGGCCTCGCCGTCCGGGCCGTCTCGGGGCTGATGCCGCGCGATGCCCTGGAGCTGATCTGGAACCGTGCCGGCGAGCTCAGCCAGCGCCACGCGCGCACGTTCCGCGAGCAGGTGGTGCCGGCCCTGCGCGAGCACGACATCGAGCTGGTTCGCTGGGCAGATCTCGACAAGGACGAGCAGAAGTTCTGCAAGCGGCTGTTCAAGGAGCGGATCTTCCCGGTGCTGACGCCGCTGGCGGTCGACCCGGCCCACCCCTTCCCCTACATCTCGGGCCTCTCGCTCAACCTGGCCGTCCTCATTCGCAACCCGAAGACCGGCAAGGACCACTTCGCGCGCGTCAAGGTGCCTTCGAACTTCGACCGCTTCGTCGCGCTCGGCAACGCCCGGTTCGTCCCGCTGGAGGATGTGATCGGCGCGCACCTCGGCAGGCTCTTCCCCGGCATGGACGTGCTGGAGGTGCACACCTTCCGGGTGACCCGCAACGAGGACCTCGAGGTCGAGGAGGACGACGCCGAGAACCTCCTCGCCGCACTCGAGAAGGAGCTGCTGCGTCGTAAGTTCGGCCCACCGGTCCGGCTCGAGGTCGAGGAGTCGATCTCGGCGTCGGTGCTGGAGCTGCTGGTCTCCGAGCTCGACATCAGCGAGCACGAGGTGTTCCGCCTGCCCGGGCCGCTCGACCTCCGCGGCCTGCACAGCATCGCCGACCTGCCTCGCGAGGATCTCAAGTACCCCTCCTTCGTCCCGACGACGCACCGCCGCCTGGCCGAGGTGGAGTCCGCGGCACCGGTCGACGTGTTCAAGGCACTGCGCAGGCACGACGTGCTCGTCCATCACCCGTACGACTCCTTCGCGACCTCGGTCCAGCGGTTCATCGAGCAGGCGGCCGCGGACCCGCACGTGCTGGCGATCAAGCAGACGCTCTACCGCACCTCGGGCGACTCGCCGATCATCGACGCCCTCATCGACGCGGCCGAGGCCGGCAAGCAGGTGCTGGTCCTCGTCGAGATCAAGGCTCGCTTCGACGAGCAGGCCAACATCCGCTGGGCGCGCAAGCTCGAGCAGGCCGGGTGTCACGTCGTCTACGGCCTGGTGGGACTCAAGACCCACTGCAAGCTGGCGATGGTGGTGCGCGACGAGCCGGAGGGCATTCGGCGCTACACCCACATCGGCACGGGCAACTACAACCCCAAGACGTCCCGGATGTATGAGGACCTGGGGCTGCTGACGACCGACGAGACCATCGGCGAGGACGTCGCGCACCTCTTCAACAACCTGTCCGGGTGGTCCCGCAAGGCGACGTACGACGAGCTGCTGGTCGCGCCGGACTCGGTCCGCAGCGGCCTGATCGACCGGATCCACGCCGAGATCGCCCACCACAAGGCGGGGCGCCCCGCGGGCATCCGCGTCAAGGCGAACTCCGTGGTGGACGAGCCGATCATCGACGCGCTCTATCTCGCCTCGACCGAGGGAGTGAAGGTCGAGCTGCTGATCCGCGGCATCTGCGCCCTGCGCCCCGGCGTGCCGGGGCTGAGCGACAACATCACGGTGCGCTCGATCCTCGGGCGGTTCCTCGAGCACAGCCGGATCTTCGCCTTCGCGGGCGGAGGCGACCCGGAGGCGTGGATCGGCTCGGCCGACATGATGCACCGCAACCTGGACCGCCGGGTCGAAGTGCTGGTCCGACTGCCGAGGCACAGCCAGGAGGAGGTTCGTGAGCTCCTGGACCTCGCGTTCGCGCCCACGACACAGGCCTGGGAGCTCGGACCGAGCGGCGAGTGGACCCGGAACGCCGGATCCGAGCACCTGCAGGAGACTTTGATCGAGCGGCAGCGCAGGCGCCGGCAGGCGCCCTGACCTGCGACAACGTGGCCCGCGCCGGGCCACGTGCTGGTCGACACACCGTGCCGCTGGGCCGCGGGTTGCGTTCACCAGAGCGTGACCCCCTAGCATGAGTCCGTTCGCCTCCGCCTCAACGGGAGTCCATGTGGGTCTGCGTCTGCGTCCGGTCGATACCTCCTTCTACGACCTCTTCACCCAGTCGGCGCAGCATCTCGTCGCCGGCGCCGAGCTTCTCGCCGAGATGCTCTCCGACTCCTCCGACAAGGTGACGGTCGCCGAGCGCATGCGCGCGGCCGAGCACGCTGCGGACGAGACCACCCACGAGATCGTCAAGAAGGTCAACAGCACCTTCGTCACGCCGATCGACCGCGAGGACATCTACAACCTCGGGTCCGGTCTCGACGACGTCATGGACATGATGGACGAGGCCGTCGACCTGATCCTGCTCTACGAGGTCGAGGCCCTCCCGCCGGAGCTCTCCGAGCAGGTCGACGTCCTCCAGCGCTGCGCGGAGCTGACGGCCAACGCGATGCCGCGGCTGCGGTCGATGAAGTCTCTCGAGGACTACTGGATCGAGATCAACCGACTCGAGAACACCGGCGACCGCAACCACCGGCGCACGCTCGCGAAGCTGTTCTCCGGTGAGTTCTCGACCATCGAGGTCCTCAAGCTGAAGGACATCGTCGAATCCCTCGAGGGCGCCATCGACGCCTTCGAGAAGGTCGCGAACATCGTGGAACAGATCGCCGTCAAGGAAAGCTGAGCGGGTGTCCGTAACCCTCGCGATCGTCATCGCGGTCGTCGTCGTTGCCCTGGTGTTCGACTACACCAACGGGTTCCACGACGCGGCGAACGCGATCGCCACCTCGGTCTCGACCCGCGCGCTGACCCCCAAGGTCGCCCTCGCGCTGGCCGCGATCATGAACTTCGTGGGCGCCTTCCTCGGGCAGAAGGTCGCCCACACGGTCAGCGACACGATCTCCCCACCAGAGTCGAACCATGGGCTGATCATCGTGATGGCCGGCCTGATCGGCGCGATCGTGTGGAACCTGATCACCTGGTACTTCGGGCTGCCCTCGTCCTCCTCGCACGCCCTGATCGGCGGCCTCGTGGGTGCTGCTCTTGCGGCAACGGTCGCGGTCTCCTGGGACACGGTGCTGCAGAAGGTCGTGATCCCGATGTTCATCTCCCCGCTGGTCGCGTTCGCGCTCGGCGGGAGCGTCATGCTGGCCATCCTGTGGATCTTCAAGGGCGCCGGCCCGCACAAGGCCAACCGCGGGTTCCGGATCATGCAGACGGTTTCGGCTGCCGCGATGGCGCTCGGGCACGGCCTCCAGGACGCCCAGAAGACGATGGGCGTGATCTTCCTCGCCCTGCTCACCGGCGGCTACGTCGGAGCTGACGACGACCTTCCCCTCTGGGTGATCTTCGCGGCCGCGGCCGCGATCTCGCTCGGCACCTGGGCCGGCGGCTGGCGGATCATGCGCACCCTCGGCCGTCGGATCATCGCCCTCGACCCGCCGCAGGGCTTCGCCGCCGAGTCCGTCGCGGCGTCCGTGCTCTACACGACGGCCTTTGTCTACGAGGCGCCGATCTCCACCACGCACACGATCACCTCGGCGGTGATGGGCGTGGGTGCCACGAAGCGCCTCTCCGCGGTGCGCTGGGGAGTGGCACGCACCATCCTCGCGGCCTGGGTGCTGACGTTCCCGATGGCGGCCTCGGTCGCTGCGCTCAGCTACTTCATCCTGCACGGCATCACGCGCCTCTGAGCATCCGGGCCGCAGGCTCCCCCTGGGGTCAGTCCGGGTCCGGGGTCAGCGAGTAGCCACGCCCGCGGATCCGTCGTACGACGGCGGCGCCGTGGAGGCGGCTGCGCAACCGGGTGACGTGCATGGCGATGGTGTTGCCGCCGGGGCGGCTGCTCGCAGTCCCCCACAGCGCATCCCGCAGCTCGTCGTCGCTCACCACTCCCGGCGCCCGCAGCATCAACGCGCGCAGCAGCTCGAACTCCTTCAGCGGCAGGTCCGCGATCCGCTCGCCGTGCACCCGGACGCTGTAGGCGGTGGCGTCGAGCACGATCGGGCCGACCTCGAGCCGGGCGTGCTCCGCGAGCGAGCGGGGCGCGTGCGAGAGCAGCTCCCACAGGTGCGGCGCCGCATAGGGTCGCAGGACCACGGCAGACGCGCCGGCCAGGATCAGCGCGCCGACCTCGCGGGACTCCGCGCCGGAGGGGTCGACCGCTCCCGCGATGACGTACGGCGAGCCGTGCCGCCGGATCGCGCCGACGAACTCCGCGGGGGCGATCCCTGGAGCGTCGGGGGCCAGCAGGACGGCGTGCGGATCGGTGCGACCGAACTCGACGAGGCCGTCGATCGTCGAGGTGACCCAGGTGACGTGCACCCCTCGGCCCGCCATCGCCTCGGACAGCGCCCCGTCGTCGCCCATGGGGTCGACGACGAGGAGCTGGGCACCCGCTGTCTCCGCCCAGCGGTGGAGGTAGGCACGGACGGTCTGCTGTCGTGTGACGGATCCCGAGAAGGACGCACGCGGTGACTGCGTGCTCATCGCATCGCTCAGCCGAACCGACCCGAGATGTAGTCCTCGGTGCGCTTGTCGAACGGGTTGGAGAACAGCTGCTTGGTGCGGTCGAACTCGACGAGGAGGCCGGTCCGGTTGCCGGTGGTCTCGTCCGGCTTCGCGGTGAAGAAGGCGGTTCGGTCGGAGACCCGAGCGGCCTGCTGCATGTTGTGGGTGACGACGATGATCGTGTACTCGTCACGCAGCTGCATCATCAGGTCCTCGATCTTCGAGGTCGCGATCGGGTCGAGCGCCGAGCAGGGCTCGTCCATCAAGATGACGTCGGGCTTCGTGGCGATCGTCCGTGCGATGCACAGCCGCTGCTGCTGGCCGCCCGAGAGCCCGTACGCCGACTGCTTGAGCTTGTCCTTGACCTCGTCCCACAGCGCGGCACCACGCAATGCCTCCTCGACCAGGTCGTCCATGCTGTCGACCTTCATGCCGGTGACCCGCGGTCCGTAGGCGATGTTGTCGTAGATCGACTTGGGGAACGGGTTCGGCTTCTGGAAGACCATCCCGATGTGGGTGCGGACCGCGATCGGGTCCACCTTCTTCTCGTAGATGTTCTGTCCGTGGTAGAGCACCGAGCCCTCGACCCGGGCGCCGGCGACGAGGTCGTTCATGCGGTTCAGGCAGCGCAGCACCGTCGACTTGCCGCAGCCGGAGGGCCCGATCATCGCGGTGATCTCGTTCTTGCCGAACTGCAGGTTGACGTCGTGCACGGCGTGGAAGTCGCCGTAGAACACGTTGAGACCGTCGGCCTCCATCACGGCTTCGGCGGGGACTTCGCCGATCGTCTGCTCACCCTCGATGGCGGAGTACACGTCGAAGCGCGGCTCCTCGGGGGTGCTCGTGCTGAACGTCGCAGGGTGACTGGCCATTACGGGGCTCCTACCAGGACTTCTGGAACTTGTTGCGGATGATGATGGCGACCGCGTTCATTGCGAGAACCATGACGAGTAGCACGATGATCGCGGCCGAGGCGGCCGTCTGGAAGGCCTCCTGCGAGTTGCTGGACAGATTGAAGATCTGGATCGGCAGCGCCGTGACCTTGCTGTCGAGGCCGGTCGGCAGGAACCGCACGGTCGCGATGCCCACCAGAATCAGCGGCGCGGCCTCCCCGATGGCGCGGGAGAGCCCGAGGATCGTGCCGGTCGCGATGCCGGGCACCGCCGACGGGAGCGTCTGGCGCCAGGTGGTCTGCCACGGCGTCGCGCCCAGGGCCAACGACGCCTGCCGGATGTCCTGCGGGACCGCCCGCACCGCCTCACGGGTCGTGATGATCACGACCGGCAGGATCAGCAGGGCCAGCGCGATCGCGCCGCCGATCACGATGCCGCCGAACGCGAACCCCAGAAAGCTCATGATCGCCCCGGCGAGCATGCCGTAGATGATCGAGGGCACCGCGGCGAGGTTCTGCAGGTTCACCTCGATCAGCTTGTTGTACCAGCGGGTGCCGTCCGCGAACTCCTCGAGGTGGAGGGCGGCGGCGATGCCGAGCGGGATCGCCAGCAACGCGGTGGTGGCCATCAGCCACAGCGAGCCCACGATGCCGGCCTTGAAGCCGGTGCGCTCGGGGAAGAGCGTCGACTCGAAGCGGGTGAACAGGTTGCCGTCGAGACGCGGCGCTCCCGCGATGGCGGTGTCGATGATCAGCGCCAGGAGCACCATGATCCCGAAGAACAGCGAGAACCAGAGCGCACCGAGGAACAGCAGCGACTTGATGTCGCGGTCGCGGGTCCGGCCGCTCGCGATCGTGGCCAGCGTGACTTCACTGGCGGTGGACGCAGCAACACTCATCAGTAGGCCTGCCTGAATCGTCGGACGATGGCGATGCTGACCGCGTTGATCACGAAGGTGATCGCGAACAGCAGCAGGGCCACCGCGAAGAGCATGTTGTACCCCGGCGTGCCGACGGGCGTCTCACCCTGGGCGGTCTGCGCGATGAAGGCGGTCATGGTCTGGCGTCCCTCACCGGGGTCCAGGCTCATGTTCTTCGCGGCGCCGCCGGCCATGGTCACGATCATCGTCTCGCCGACGGCACGGGACAGGCCCAGCACGACGGCGGCGGCGATGCCGGACAGGGCGGCCGGAAACACCACGCGCAGCGTGGTCTGCATCCGGTTGGCACCCATCGCGAAAGAGCCCTGGCGCAGCGCCTGCGGGACGGCGCTCAGTGCGTCCTCGGCCAGCGAGGCGACCGTGGGGATGATCATCACGCCGAGCACCAGGCCGGCGGACCAGGAGTTGAAGAAGCTGACCTCGAGACCGAGCCAGCCCTGCAGCACGATCTGGGTCACGAAGTAGACGGCGAAGAAGCCGTAGACGACCGACGGGACTCCCGCGAGGAGCTCGACCGTCGGCTTGAGCCACTTCCGAGCACGCTTCGAGGCGTACTCCGAGAGGTACATCGCGGCACCCAAGCCGAACGGCACGGCGACCACGAGCGCGATCGCGGTCGTGATGGCCGTGCCCATCATCAGCGGAACCACCGCAGGGCGGATGTCCTGGCTGCCGATGTCCTTGGTGGCGAAGAACTGGCCGACGGGCACCTGCTGGAAGAACTCGATCGTAGGCCCGATGATCGCGGCGACGATGCCGAAGGTGATGCCGATCGACAGCACTGCCGCAAGCAGCAGCAGTGCCTTGATAACGGCCTCGCCCGGTCGCGACCGGGCGGAGAGATCGGGGGCCGTCAGGCCCGCCCCGGGGGGCGGGCCTGACGTGAGTGCATCAGACATGAACTCGATTTTCCGGTAGGGGCTACGTCAGCCCGCGAGGCCCTCGAGGGCCGTCTTGGTCTCCGCGTAGTCCTCGTCGTTGAGCGGGATGTACTTCGCGCCCTTGGCGATGGCGGCGAGGTTCTCGATGTAGAAGTCGGTGTACGCCTTGACCGCTTCGTTGTCGTTGTACTTGGCGTTGTTCACGTAGATGAACAGCGGGCGGGCCAGCGGGGTGTACTCCCCGGCCTGCGCGGTCTCGGCCGACGGCGCGACGCAGCCCTGGCCGTCGTCGATCTGGAGGGCCTTCACCTTGTCGGCGTTCTCCTCGAAGTAGGTGTAGCCGAAGAAGCCGACCGCGCCCTCGGTGCCGGACACGCCCTGGACCAGCACGTTGTCGTCCTCGGAGCTCTCGAAGTCCTCACGAAGCGTCTCGGACTCGTCGCCCACGACGTCGGCGGCCATGTAGTCATAGGTGCCGGAGTCGGTGCCGGGGATGAAGCCGGCGACCTTCGTGTCGGGGAAGCTCGGGTCGAGGTCGCTCCACTTGGTGACCTTCGAGTTCGGGCCGAAGAGCTCCACGACCTGCTCGGTGGTGAGGCAGTCGACCGCGAGGTCGGGGTGGACGACGACGGTCAGCGCGTCGGTCGCGACGAGGAGCTCGGTGTACTCGATGCCGGCGTCGGTGCAGGCAGTCGCCTCCTCGTCCTTGATCGGGCGCGAGGCGTTGGAGATGTCGGTGTCGCCGCTGCAGAACTTCTCGAAGCCGCCGCCGGTGCCGGCGAAGCCCACCGACACCTCGATGTCGGAGTTCTCATCGGCGAGGAGCTCGGCCGCGGCGCTGCTCATCGGGTAGACGGTCGAGGAGCCGTCCACGGTGACCGAGCCGCTGGCGCCGCTGCCGCCCTCGGCACCCCCACCGCAAGCGGTGAGGATAAGGGCGAGTGCAGCGCCACCGGGAACCAGCGCGCGGCGGAAGGGAGTGACGTTCAAGGAACTTGCCTCTCAGACCTGAGGGGCGTTCTTCGGGCCCCCCGATTCGTACCTGGACACTGGAAACGTAAGGAGCGCCGGTAACACAACTCCCCGGCAGACCTGAACGCACGGTGAACAGTGGCGGTCAGTGGGGCGATGCTCGGTGGCCCACGTCTCAGACGGAGCGGCTCAGGTCACGCCGTGACGCTCCACGGCGACGATGCCACCCTTGCGCACGTGCAGGACCAGCATCTCGCCGGGCTCGAGCTGCGGCGTCCTGGCCGCCAGGTCGAGGCCTGCGGCGTCGTACACCATGGGCAGCACGGGCCGGTGGCTGCAGAGCACGACGCCCTCGTCACCGCCGAGGAGGTCGTCCACCATCAGCTCGACCGTCTCCGGGGTCGCGCCGTCCTCGGTGAGCCGGTCACTCAGCTCGAGCCGGTAGCCGGTCGTGTCCGCGTAGGGCCGCACCGTCTGAAGACAGCGGGTGCTCGTCGACGACACCACTCGCGTGACGTCGTACGCGGCGAGGATCGGCACCAGGCGCTCGGCTTGCAGCTGGCCGTCCTTGAGCAGCGGCCGGTCGGCGTCGTCACCGCGCCACGCCTTGCGGGAGCGGGCCTTCGCGTGCCGGAGTACGACGACCGCGTGAGTCTTGCGCCGGACCCTGCGCGCGCTGGCGAGGGTCTCCCGGTCCCACGGATGCGTCAGCCGGACGGGCGCCTCGTCGATCGGCACCCACTCCACCTGGTCGATCTCGTCGTTGGGGCGGTAGCCGGAGACGTCGTCGTCGCCGACCACACGGCCGGTCCAGTAGTAGACCGTCTTCATCCGGCGTGCCACCGGGTAGCGCTGGAGCGGGAGCGGGGGGCCGAGGCGGACGTGCACCCCGGTCTCCTCGACCACCTCGCGCACCGCGGCTGCCGTCGCGTGCTCCCCGGGATCCAGCTTGCCCTTCGGGAATGACCAGTCGTCATACTTCGGGCGGTGCACGAGGAGGACCTCGCGACCGGGACGGAAGGTGACCACGCCGGCGGCGAGGATGTCGGGCACGGCGCTAGTCTGCACTGTCCGCACGAGATGAGGGAGAGCCACCGCTGATGCGTCGACGATGGATCGTCCTCGGCGCCGTCGCGATCCTGGTCGGGGCCGCCTCGGTGGTCGGGTTCGTGAAGCTTCGTGACGACCGCAGCCGGTTCGCCCAGGCGGTCGCGCTGGCACCCGAGTCGAGCGCCCGCTTCAACTGGACCGACTGGGCGGGCGTGCGGGCCGAGCTGGACGCGGACCTCACCGGCTCGTCGTCGACCGACCAGCTGGACGAGTTCCTGCTGGAGGCGTTCGACCGCGACCTCTCCTCGACGACGGCGCTCAGTGAGTCCGCGCCGACCATCCACGCCGAGCTCGGCTTCTCCCCCGCCACGATCGACTGGGAGCTCTTCGCCCAGGGCGAGCGCGGCGCCGTCGTGATCATGGGCCTTCCGGAGTCCTTCGACGTCGATCACCTGCGCGCCTCACTGAAAGAGGTGGGGTTCACCGAGCCCGACCAGGCCGACGGCGTGTGGCTGGGAGGCGTCGACCTCCTCGAGGGCCTGGACGGTCCGGTCACGCCGGAGCTCGCGGCACTGCAGATCGACGAGGAGGAGGGCCTGCTCTTCGGCAGCGACAACCCCGGGTACCTGGAGGCGCGGGCGGACGCCGAGCGTGGCGAGCGGGATGACGGGGTGGCTGAGGTGATCGACGGGGTCGGCGAGGCGCTGACCGCCACCGCCTACACCGGCGAGCAGGCCTGCGCGGCGCTGTCGATGACCGAGGCCGACGCAACCGACCGCACCCGTGCCGCCGAGCTGGTCGAGCAGGCGGGTGAGGTCAACCCGCTCACGGGCTTCGCGATCGCCGGCCGGCCCGGCGGCGACGTACGCGTCGCGATGTCGTTCGACACCGAGGACCAGGCGCGCAACAACGCGGACAGCCGCTCGCGACTCGCCGTCGGTCCCGCCCCCGGGCAGGGCGGCTCCTTCGGCGAGCGGTTCTCGTTGGGCAAGGTGGTCGCCCACGGGCGGACAGTGACGATGGAGCTCGAGCCGGTCGACGGCGCCTTCGTGCTGTCCGACCTCAGCCACGGGCCGGTGCTGTTCGCGACCTGCTAGAGGCACCCGCCCAGCGGGCCGCGCGGGGCGGCTCAGCCGAGCGGGTCGTCGTGCCGGTGGGTGACACCCAGGATCCGGTCGATCTCCTCGGGCGTGAGTCGGTCATCCGAGGCGCTCGCGGCGATGATGAGGTTCGTGGTCAGCTCGACCTCGACGAGCAGGTCGCCGTCCTCGAGGGATACGTCGTACTGGTCGCCGCCCATGACACCTCCCCCTGCACTCGCCGAGAACGGTCTTCCGCCTTTATTCTCCCCCGCTTCGCAAGGTGCAAACCCCGAACTTCAAACAAATATTCGGTGAGGAGCAAAAAGCTCGTGGGGCCCCGCCGAACCGGCGGGGCCCCACGTCAGGACGCGCAGTCTCCTCCGGTCAGAGGGGACGGACGTTCTCTGCCTGCGGGCCCTTCGGACCCTGGGTGACGTCGAACTCGACCTTCTGGTTGTCCTCGAGGGACTTGTAGCCAGAGGACTGGATCGCCGAGTAGTGAACGAAGACGTCGTCGCCGCCGCCCTCCTGCTCGATGAAGCCGAAGCCCTTCTCCGCGCTGAACCACTTGACGGTGCCCTGAGCCATGTTGCTCGTTACTCCTTGTGTCGGGGCGAGAGCCGCCACCTCGGCGACCCGCAGCGGATGCGATGACACGTCGCTCCGACCCGTGATGGGACACCACAAACCAGATACGCCGTCGGCCACAGACTCCGCAGGCGTCAAACCTTGAGAACTGCATCCGCTGCGAAATCGACCCTACCAACCAGCGCCGCCAAGGGAACTCCCCTGCTGCAAGGTTCTCGAAGTCGGGCGTGAAGGTTCCGCTACGGAGGCGTGACGCAGCGGGAAACCGGATGGCGTCCTCGACCGCAACCGGGACTCGCGCAGGCCCGTCCAGCGCGGGGGGTGGGGGTGACGCCGTACGACCGGGAGAGCGGACCACTATCCTGAGCGAGCCGAGGGCCCCTAGCTCAATTGGCAGAGCTGAGGACTTTTAATCCTTAGGTTGTGGGTTCGAGTCCCACGGGGCCTACCGACGCGGACCGTCGTGGCGGGCCGCACACTCCGCACAGAGACCGACCAGCTCCACGGTGTGGCTCACGTCGGTGAAGCCGTGCTCCTCCGCCACGGCGTGCGCCCACCGCTCGACGGCCGACCCCGTGATCTCCACCGTGCGACCACAGGAGCGGCAGACCAGGTGGTGGTGGTGCGAGGGGCTGCACCGGCGGTACGTCGCCTCGCCGGCGGGATTGTGGCGGACATCGACCTCGCCCGCCTCAGCCATGGCCTGAAGCGTCCGGTAGACCGTCGCGAGGCCGACCTTCTCACCGCCCTGGCGCAGGGCGTCGTGAATGTCCTGGGCGCTCTGGAAGTCGGTCGCCTCGCGCAGGGCGTCGGTGATCGCCAGCCGCTGGCGCGTCGGGCGCAGCGCGGTCGGTCGCTCCTCGGTGCCGGACAACTGCCCTCCAAGTATTGGGAATCGGTCTCAATCTACCCGGTGCTGCATCCCTCGATCCGGCTCAGCCCCCACCCACGTCACCCCCCTGCCTGTCCTTCCGATGCAAGGACGCTGCGGCCGAACCGGAGCTACCCTGATTTGGGGACGAGGGAGAGGGGAGGGCTCCGTCATGGGAAGCGACGACCAGTTCGGGCCCGACACGGAGACGATTCGCGCCTGGTTGAGCAAGCGCGCCAGCTACGCCGATGACGCCAGGGTCGCCGGCCCGCCCCACGACGCGCTCGGAGCGCCTGGCGCCGGCACCGAGGCGGCCGACCGGTCACCTGAGGCACCTGAGGCACCTGAAGCACCTGAGGCACCTGAGGCGCCCGCGGCTCGCTCGACCGCCGCGGCGCTCGACGACACGCCGCCGCACGATGTGGCACCCGAAGCGCCTCACGGCGCGCCTCGCCATGCGCGGCGCCCGACCGATGTCCCGGACGGCGTCGCCGCGGGTCTCTCGGTCCTCGACGCACTCGGCGAGGACCCACCTGATGCCCAGCCGGCCCCTCCACAGCGCGCCGACGACCCGCCCGCCACCGCAGAGATCCCGTCGGCGATCCCGCCCGCGCGGGTCGCCGAGCCGGTGGCCCTCGAAGTCGGCCGCTGGTCCGAGCCGATCGAGAACGTCACGGCGGCTCGCGCCAGCACCAACGTCGAGTTCCCGGTGCGCACCGTCGTCCCCCGCACGCTGACCGTCATCCTGGCTGCTTCCATCGCGGGGGCCGCGGCGTCGGCGTACCTGGCCTGGCAGCAGCCGTCGGCCGCGACCGTCGGCGCCGCCGGCATCCTCGGCCTGCTCTCGCTCATGGCGTGGGCGGCGCGCGCCGGTTCCACGACGGTCGGGTTGTCGATCCATCACGGCCAGCTCTCGGTCCACCACGGTGGCCAGGTCGAGGTCGTCGACCTGTCCAGCCACCACACGCCGATCGCGATCATCGGCGAACCCGGCCAGCGCCGGTGGCGGGTGCTCATCGAGCGCCCCGGCCTGCCACTGACCACGATCACCCGAGCGATGGTGGATCCGCACTCGTTCACCGCCGCGTTGTACCGCGTCCGCCCCGACCTCAGGCCGGGCACTCGAACCGCTGCACGCGAGCCGGCCGCGCAGGACGACTCCCAGGAGCACGGCGTCGGCCAGGCCTCCTGATCAGGTCGTGATCCAGTAGCGAAGCTTGCCGTTCCGCTCGTCCTCGCGAACCCCGCCGTTGCGCTCGATGGTCAGCCGCGACGGCTCGTTGTCGACGTCGCAGGTGACCAGCACCCGGGCGATCCCGAGTCCGGCCGCCTCGCGCACGCCGAGCGCCAGTGCGGCCGAGGCGTGCCCGAGCCGGCGCGCGGAGGGCTTCACCGAGAAGCCGATGTGGCCACCCTCCTCCAGCAGGAACGCGTTGAGGGTGTGGCGCAGGTTGAGGAAGCCCACGAGATCGTCGCCGTCGCTGCCATCGCCCGCCGCGACCCAGAAGTACGACGACCGGACCCGGGTGCCGTCGAGGTCGGCCGCTGACGTCAGCTCCGTCATCGCCACGAACTCTGCGCACCCCGCCTCGGTGGGGATCGGGTCGTGGCTGAGATTCCAGTGACCGGACCCGTGCATCTCCTTCGGGCCGCCGAAGTCCTCGAGCATCGCGACCCACCGCCTCCAGCGGCGGACGTCGGGGGCCACGAGGGATGTCATGGACTCATCTCATCAAGCCGGGGCGCTCCGCCGCCACCGGGATCAGTGGACCTCGGCCACTGAAAGAGAACGTGTTCTAGTCTGCTGCCATGGACCCGTTCCCGACCTCCCCGCCGGACCAGACCCCGGAGGAGGAGATCGCTCGTGAGGTCGGGCTCTGGCGTCCCTTCACCCAGGCGGTCCGCGACCTGGTCGACGCCAGCGTCCTCACCGCGGTCGACGAGGACGAGATCCGCGCCGCTCAGGCCGAGATCGAGCAGATCGTGTCCCGACTGCGCAAGGAGCAGCTGTCGGAGACGCTGGGGATGACCCATCGACCGAACGGCAGGCGCCGCCCGTGGGGCAATCCCGTGATCGGGGTCCGCAATCCGATCGCGCCACCCCTCGTCGTACGGACCGAGGCGACGGGGCGCGCGGAGAGCGACTTCCACTGTGGCGCCGCCTACGAGGGGCCCCCGGGGCTGGTCCATGGCGGCGTCGTGTCCCTCCTGCTCGACCAGATGCTCGGGCAGGCGGTCGGTGCCGGCGGGCGGCCGGGGATGACCGGGACCCTGACGATCGTCTACCGCACGGGCACGCCGCTCGGAGACCTGCGGTGCGAGGCGTGGATCGAGCGCCACGACGAGGTGAAGACCTGGGCGAAGGGCCACATCATCGGACCCGACGGCGTCACCGCCGAGGCCGAGGGCGTGTTCATCCTGCCGCGCTGGGTGCGCGAGCGGATGGCGGCCGCCGCGGCCGGCGAGGACGTCCCGCCGGTGCCGGGACTGAGGATCTTCGAGTAGGTCGTGCGCGACGGCGGACTCGTGACGGTCGCTGCGCGACCTCCTCGACCGGCGACGGGGGCGCTGCGCGACCTCCTCGACCCGCGAAGGTCTCCTACACCTTCACGCCGCGGGCGTTCTCGTCGCTGAGCCGCGCCTCCTCGGCGGCCTGCGCCTCCAGCTCCGCGCGACGACGCGCCTGGGCCGCCTCGTCGTACTCGCCCGGCTCGGAGACCAGGTCGGTCGCACCGCGCTCCAGCCGCTGCAGGGCCACGCGGGCGAAGATCTGCTGCTCGGTCGACGTGCGCTCCGAGCGTCCGGTGCCGATGAAGGAGACGAACCAGTGCAAAACGGCCGTGACGCGATTCTTGAAGCCGGTGATGTAGAAGAGGTGCACGACCAGCCACATCAGCCAGGCGATGACGCCGGTGAGCCGGAGCTTGCCGACCATCGCGACCGCGCGGAAGCGGCTGATGATCGCCATCGACCCCTTGTCGAAGTACTTGAACGGCTTCTGCGGCGCATGGCCCTTGAGCCGGCCGTCGATCTCCTTGGCCGCATACTTCGCGCCCTGGATCGCGACCTGCGCGACACCGGGCAGGTTGTCGAGCGAGATCATGTCGCCGACCACGAACACCTCGGGGTGACCGGGGAGCGTGAGGTCGGGGTTGACGGAGATCCGGCCGGCGCGGTCGAGCGGGGCGCCGGTCTGCTCCGAGAGCAGCTTGCCGAGGGGGTTGGCCTGGACGCCGGCCGCCCACACCTTGGTGACCGCGTCGACGCGCTGCTGGGTGCCGTCCTTGTACTTCACCACCAGTCCGCGCTCGTCGACATGGGACACCAGTGCGCCGAGCATGACCTCGACACCGATCTTCTCGAGCTTCTCCTGGGTCCACTTGCCGAGCTTGGCGCCGAAGGGCGGCAGCACCTGGGGTGCGGCGTCGACGAGGATCACCCGCGCGTGGCGGGTGCTGATCGCACGGAAGTCACGGGTCAGCGTGCGGTGGGCGAGCTCGGCGATCTGGCCGGCCATCTCGACACCGGTCGGGCCGGCGCCGACCACGACGAAGGTCAGCAGGTGGTCGACGTTCTCGCCGCGGGACGCCCCGAGCTCGGCCATCTCGAAAGCGCCGAAGATTCGGCCGCGGAGCTCGAGCGCGTCGTCGATGCTCTTCATCCCCGGCGCGAACTCCGCGAAGTGGTCGTTGCCGAAGTACGACTGGCCGGCGCCCGCGGCCACGATCAGGGAGTCGTACGGCGTCACCAGCTCGCGACCCAGGACGTGGGAGGTGACGAGCCTCTTCTCCAGATCGATGTCGGTGACCTCGCCGAGCAGGACCTGCGCGTTCTTCTGGTTGGCCAGGACCTCCCGCGTCGGCGGCGCGATCTCTCCTTCGGAGAGGATGCCGGTCGCCACCTGGTAGAGCAGCGGCTGGAAGAGGTGGTGCGTCGTCTTCGCGATCATGGTCACGTCGACGTCGGACCTCCTCAGCGCCTTGGTGCCGAACAGTCCGCCGAATCCGGAGCCGATGACCACGACCTGATGCTTGTCCGAGCGGCGTACCAACGCCCGATCCGGCATTCCGTCGACTGCTGCCATGGCTTCCTCCTGGCGCCTCGGTGACCTGTGCGAAAGGTGCGGTGGGCCGCGTTCCGCGGCGGCCGTGCCGGACCTCGTCGTCCGTCCGGCTCATTGTCCCGCGTGCGGCCGGTGACCCCCAAGCCAGCGCCGTCGTCTGGTCGGTCACAGGCGGAGATTTCGTTGAAACTTCTTGGAGTGAGCTGGTTTAGCGCGTGATCCACAGGGGTATCGGCCTCAGGATCAGCACTATCAGACCGATAAGAAGTACGGACTCGGGCGCTGAAACTTGCAGTGGAGGCTTCACCCGTGCCAAACCGGCAGACCCTGGAGCTGGGCCCCGGCCCACGCAGCGTGCACGATGCACGCCGCTGGGTCGTGCAGACCTGCCGGGACATCGGTCGCGAGGAGCTCTGCGAGTGTGCCGAGCTGGCCATCTCCGAGCTGGTCACCAACGCTGTTCTCCACGGCGAGCCACCGATCAGGATGCAGTTGCGCGGCACCCCCGAACATCCCCGGTTCGAGGTCCACGACGGTTCGACGATCGCGCCGCAGGCCTCGACCCAGGCCGGCGGCTTCGACATCGATGCCTTCGACCTCGGCGCCTTCGACGAGCTCGACCCTGAGCAGATCGCCGCCCTGACGACGGTGGGGCGTGGGCTGGACATCGTCGCCCGGGCATCGGTCGCCTGGGGAACCGAGATCGAGGAGGACGGCAAGACGGTCTGGTTCGAGCCGGCCGCCGACCTGTCGGAGACCGGTGGGGCGCCGTACCAGCTCACCCGCAGCATCCCGCCCCTGGCCGAGGAGCGCACCCGCGTCGGCGAGGTGGCCGTGCAGATCAACGGGGTGCCGGTGGCTGAGTTCGGCCGCTTCCAGCGGCACTACCGCGACCTGCGCCGCGAGATCCGGCTGCTCGCCCTCGCCCACGAGGACGACTACCCGCTGGCGAAGGTGCTCTCCGAGCACTTCAACGCGCTCGAGCGTCCGCTGCGGGCCAACATGGGTCGCGAGCAGGTGGACGACGCGCGCGGCCAGGGGCGCCGGACCGTCGACCTGCGGCTCCGGATGCCGCGGGACGCCGCTCGTCAGATCGGCGGCCTCACCGACCTGCTCGACGCTGCCGACGAGTTCAGCCGCGCCCAGCGCCTCCTCACCGCGCCGCGCTCGCCCGAGCAGCGGTCGTTCCAGATCTGGTTCCTCGGCGAGTTCCGCCGGCAGGCGGCCGGGGCAGCGCCCGTGTCGTGGCAGGGCGGATCCGGGACCGGCGCACCTTCGCGGGCCCTTTAGAGTCGCCCGCATGACTCCCCCGCCGCGGTTGCTTCTCGCGGTGGCTGCGGGCGGCGCGCTCGGTGGCGTCGTGAGGTACGGCGCCGGGCTGGCCGTGCCGGACGGGACCGGCATCCCGTGGACCACGTTCGCGGTGAACGTCGCGGGCTCCTCCCTCCTGGCCGGGCTGCTCCTGCTCCCGCTCGCGCGCCGCTCGGAGGTCTGGGCGGCGGGACTGGGGCCGGGCGTGCTGGGCGGCTTCACGACCTTCTCGGCGACCTCGGAGCAGGGGCGGGCGCTGCTCGCCGACGGCCACCCGGGGCTGGCGCTGGCCTACCTGGTCGGGACGCTGGCGGTCTGCCTGGCCGCAGTGGCGTTGGTGGGACGCATCGCTCCGCCGCTGCCCGAGGAGGACGAGCTGTGACCGCGCCGTGCCGCCTCGGAGGCTCCGCGTGACCGCACTCCTGGTCGCGCTGGGTTCCGGCGTCGGCTCCGTGCTGCGGTACGTCCTCGGCCAGCGGTTCGACGGGACCCGTCACACCGGCACCCTGACCGCGAACACCACGGCCAGCCTGCTGCTCGGCGCCTGCGTCGGCTGGTCCCTCGACGGGTCCACGCTCGCGATCGCCGGCGCGGGGTTCTGCGGCGGCCTGTCGACGTACTCCTCGCTGATGGTGCAGGCGCGCGATCTCGGCGGTGTCCGGGGCGCTGTCTACGCGGTCGCCACGGTCCTGCTGGGGCTGGGCGCCTGCGCCCTGGGCTACTGGGGCGCGGCTCAGGCGTAGCCGAGCTCGTGCAAGCGCGCGTCGTCGATGCCGAAGTGGTGGGCGACCTCGTGGACCACGGTGATGCGAACCTCCTTGGCGAGGTCCTCGCGGTCCTCGCACATGTCGAGCAGCGGCCCGCGGAACAGGAAGATCCGGTCGGGCAGCTGCGGGAGCATGGTGCCGTCCCGCTCCGTGAGCGCGACGCCGTCGTAGAGTCCGAGCAGGTCGTCGGGCTCGTTCTCGGGAGGCTCGGCCTCGACCAGCACGACGACGTTGTGCACGAGGCGGGCGATCTCCTCGGGAATCTCGTCCAGGGCCTCGTCGACGAGGGCGTCGAACTCCTCGGGGCTCATCTCGACCGGCACACCGGCCATTGTGCCCGGTCCGGGGATGCAGAGAGCCCCCACCGTGACGGTGGGGGCTCTGCTGTGCCGGCGACCCTGACGAGACTCGAACTCGCGACCTCCGCCGTGACAGGGCGGCGCGCTAACCAACTGCGCTACAGGGCCTTGCTGCTTCGTGGTGAAGCGGTGGAACTCTAACCCATCGCCTCGGCCGGTTCCCAATCGGGAGCCGGCATCCATTGTGCACCGCACCCCCAACCGGATTCGAACCGGCGTACCCGCCGTGAAAGGGCGGTGTCCTAGGCCGCTAGACGATGGGGGCCCGCTGCCCGTGGCATTGCCTCCAGCAGCCCGGCAAGCATAGTGCGAGGCCGTCATGGCGCACTCATTGCCGTAGTATTCGCCCCGATGGCATGGTCCACGAATGGTCCGTCCCTGGTCCGCGCATTTCCTGCAGACCAGGCGGCGTCCAGTCCAGAATGGTGACCTCACCCTCCGGGGGGCAGCGCTCGCCGTTGGGAGCGCACGCCGAGCGTTATGGGGCGCAGGCTCGGGTAAGGCGCCACCTGGGGGTGGGGATTGCATCGACCCTTCGCGCCCTGGAGAAGTGAATAAAGTCGATGACACAACTGGACCGCACTCGGGCGCTCCGCAAAGTCAGCGCAACCCCCACCAGAGAAATCCTTCGGCACCTGACCGACGTGGCGCACACAGCGCCGCCTCGTTCCGGCCGCGAACCCGACGACATACCGCGGGTACCCACCTCCTTCGTGCCCCGTCCCGTCCTGGCCCGTCGCCTCGGCCGGCTTGCGGCCCTGACCATCGTGGAGGCCCTGCCGGGCCTCGGCTCCACGTCACTGATGGCCAGCTGGGCTCGCGAGGAGCGGGCCCGCGGCCGAGACGTCGTGTGGCTGCGTACCTCGTCGGCCGACAGCGACGGTGATGCCGTCCTCGATCGCCTCGGGGCACGCCTGGTCGCCGCGGGGGTGATCCGGACAGCCCCAGCCGGCGACGACGAGTCCGGTCGACGATCCTGGCTTGATCGGCTGGCGCAGGTCAGCACACCGGTGATCGTGGTCCTCGACGACTCGGCCCGAGTGACCACGGAGGAGACGGCCGCGGCACTGGTCGAGATGGTCCGGTCCGCGCATGCGATCCACCTCGTCGTCCGGTGCGAGTCGGCGGCCCATTTCCACGACGCCGCCGTGGGCCACAACGTCGAGACGAACACCCTCCGCGGCACCGACCTGTGCGTTCGGGCCGACGAGCTGCCCTCCTTCGCCGCGGGATGGGGCCATGAGATCGACGCCGCGACGGCCGTCCGCCTCCATCAGCTGGTCGGAGGATGGCTGCATCCCACGCGACTGGTGCTGGACGCGAGCCCGCCCGGGGCACGCACCCTGGCCACCTACGCTGCCCACGAGTTCCTCCAGGAGCGGGTCCTGCGGGACCTGGTCGGCCTGGACCAGCTCGACACGGCGATGCGGCTCGCCATCCCGGCCGAGCTCGACCCCGACCTCGCCGAGGCGCTGGCGCCGGACGGCGCGGCGGCGGTGAACCTGCTGCAGCGCCAGGGTCTCCTCTGGCGGGTGCCGGAGGACGACGGTCTGGCCCGCTGGCGGTTCCCCACCCTGCTCCGCCGGAGCCTGCGCATGGAGCTCGAGCGCCGTGACCCCCAGGTTGCCGCGGCCGGGCACGGTGTCGTTGCCCGTGCCCTCGTCGCACGCGATCCGGGGAGGCACATGGCAGCCGCTGTCGAGCACGGGCGGCTCGCCGAGGACTGGCGCCTCCTGACGAACGCATGGCTCGAGCACGGATGGCTGCTGCTCGCGTCCGACCCCGACGCCTTCGAGCGGGCCTACGCGATGCCGAAGCCCCCCGCCGACCGCTCCCTCGCCGTCGCGGCAGGGCTTGCGCACGGACTCAGCCTGATCCCGGCCGAGGCCGACTGGGCGCTGCGCTCGGAGACGCTGATGCGGCACTACGCCCAGGTGGGATCAGAGTTCCTCGCGGCGGACGAGCCGAGGGTGGAGCAGAGGATCTCGCCGACCGCGCAGGTCGACCTGCTCACCGCTGCCATGGTGTCGCGCCGGACCGAGGGCCGGATCGAGGAAGCCCTCGCCCTGACCGGCGCCCTCGAGGACGCCACCCACCGACGCCGCGCCTCGGACGTGCACCTCCCGGCGTCCCAGTCCGCGTGGTCACGCGTTCAGGCCGCCACCACCTACCTGATGGCGACCCGGTTCGGGGACGCGTACCGCCTGGCCACGGCCGCACACGAGGCGGCACCCAAGACCGTGCTCGGGGCCGGCGCCGCCGGCATGCTCGCCGCTCTGCACGCCGGCGGCGGAGACCGGCTGGAAGCACAGCGATGGCTGACCGCCTACGACGCCGTGGATCTCACTGAGAGCTGGGCCGGGCCACTGGCCGGACTGCCGGCTCGCACCGCGAAGGCGATGCTGGCCATGGACCGGCTCGACGGCGTGACCGCGCACGCCGAGCTCGCCGACGCCCCCCTCACCGGGGATGCCCTGGGCATGTGGCCCTTCGTGATCAGTGCTCACACGCGCTACGCCCTCCTCTTCGGCGAGCCGGTGACGATGCTCGCGCGCGTCGACCACCTCGCGACGGTTCTGTCACGGCACTTGAGGGATCCCACGGCCGTGGGACGCCGGGTCTTCGACCGCTCGTCGGCCGACCTGATGCTCGCCGTGGGCGAGGTGGACCGCGCCCGGGCCTTCCTCGAGCGTCGCCGGGACCTGCCATCCTGGCTCTACCCGCCGGCCGCCCGCTTCCACCTGATCACCGGTGATCGACAGCAGGCGGCACGGCTGGCACGAGCCGGCGCCTGGCGCGACGACGTGCACGCGCGCGACCGCATGGAGCTTCTCGCGATCAGCGCGCTCGCCCTCCACGCCGAGGGCAAGCACTCGATGGCGCACGAGGACTTCCGGCACGCCCATGCGCTCGGGTGCCACACCGGCAGCCTCGAGCCGTATCTCCTGATGGATCCGGAGACCCGCCGGGAGCTGATGGCGGCCACCGGCCTCTCGCTGGACCCCGAGGCCGATCGCCTGCTCGCCATGTCACAGCCGGTCTATCCGAGATCGGCGGCGGTGACCCGCCTGACGCCACGCGAGCTCGTCGTACTCCGGGAGATGGCCCACCAGGAGACCGCCGCGGGCGTCGCGCGTGCGCTCAGCGTCTCCGTCAACACCGTCAAGAAGCAGATGATCTCGGTCTACGCCAAGCTCGGCGTGCACGACCGCGCGTCCGCCCTCATGCGCGCCCGACGGCTGGGCCTCCTCGACACCGGTGCCTGCACCGTGGAGTGACCGGTCGAGCCCGAGTGGCGGCGTCACTTTCGTACGACGCCGACCACTCGGGTATGGTGTGCGACTGCTTGGGCAGGTAGCTCAGTTGGTACGAGCGTCCGCCTGAAAAGTGGAAGGTCGGCGGTTCGACCCCGCCCCTGCCCACAAGCACGCAGGTCTCTGATCTGCAAGAACGCCCCCGCCGGGCCCGTCCGGCGGGGGCGTTTCGTGTCGCCGGTGTCCCGATGCATCTCGAGGGCGCTGTGGTCACCGGCTTGCGAGGTGCGGGAGGGCCGCTTGCCACACGGCCGAGGGGTCGGCCTGCTCGGCCGTCCACGTCGTCGACCGCAGCCGGCCGCGCTGCCGGTACTCCTTCATGATCGCCACGTGGTCTGGCCACGCGACGAACTGCATCAGTGCGTCCTCGTCCCGCCACACCGAGACCGAACCGCACTCGCGAGGCCACGGCTTGCTCCACAGCCACATCCCGACGCGCCGGTCAGTTCGGGCCAAGCGCTCCGGAGGCGCATGCCGGCGCGGAAGATGCCCGGCAGGTCTCGCATCGCGTCGGCACGGAAGGCAGTGACGGCGACGACGACCGCCTCTGCAAACGTCGGTCTCCGGTCCTCGAGTCCAGGAGCTGCGGACGACGCGGGGTCTGCGAACACCTAACATGCGATCTATCCACCCATTTTCAGCACGACCGTTCTATGACGTCGGAGGCTAGCACCCCGCCTTCGCAGGCGTGTTTTCCACGTACAGGCACTGACCGCGCGGCCGAACAGTGTCGTCACCTTGACCAAAAAAGCATGATCGTGCGACCCTGTTCGCGTGAGCAAGGGCCAGCAGACGAAGACCGCGATCCTCGACGAGGCCGTGCGCCTCGCGTCGCGGGTCGGATTCAACGCGCTCACGATCGGACAGCTCGCCGAGGCCACCGAGATGAGCAAGAGCGGGCTGTTCGCGCACTTCAAGTCCAAGGAGGCGCTGCAGCTCGCCACGCTCGACCGCGGTCGCGAGTGGTTCACCGGCGTCGTCATCCGGCCGACCCTCGCATCGCCGCGGGGGATCGCCCGCGTGCGCACGCTGTTCGACCGCTGGCTGGTCTGGGAGACCGAGACCCTCCCGGGCGGCTGCATCTTCGTCACCGGATCGATCGAGTACGACGACCAGCCGGGCCCGATGCGTGACGCGCTCGTACGCAACCAGCGAGACTGGGCAGAGTTCATCGAGTCGGTCGCGAGCGCCGCAGTCAACGAAGGCGACTTTCGCGCGGACCTGGACCTCCAGCAGTTCGCGTTCTCACTCCAGGGCCTCATCTACGCGTACCACCACGGCACCCGGCTGCTGCGCGACCCCAAATCGCTCGAGCACACCCATCGCGGCCTCGAGCTGCTGATCGACTCCGCCAAAGCCTAAGCAGACAGCGCACGACGTTCCGGGCACGGACTCGGCAATCGCCTCATCGACGGGAAGGGTCCTCATGGCACACCACGGAAAAAGCACGATCATGCGTTTTCGGAACGTCGGACTGCGGATGCTCTTCCGCAACGCGGACCTGCTGGCGCCGAGGCTGGCCGGGCGGATCGCCCGCGACCTCTGGTTCACCGCGCCACCTCGCATGGCCGACCTCGCGGTTCCCCCGGGCGGCGCGTCGTTCGAGGTCCACGCGCAGGGACACGCAGTGCGTGGCCGAGTCTGGGAGGAGCAGAGCGGCTCGTCCGAGCCGCCGAGGTCGGTCTACCTCATGCACGGATGGGGAGGACGCGGCTCACAGTTCGGAGCGATGGTCGAACCACTGGTCCAGTCCGGGTACCGGGTGGTCATGCTCGACGCCCCGGCGCACGGCGACTCCGACCCGGGCCCGGTCGGCCCCCGTCGTACCAACGGTGTCGAGTTCGCCAAGGCCCTGGATGCGGTGTACTGCAGGTTCGGACCGGCGGAGGCCGTGGTCGCGCACTCGCTCGGCACCATCGCCACCTACCTCGCCATGAGGTTCGGCTGGCTCGGGACGAAGCGGCTCGTCCTCATCGCGCCGATGGTCCAGTCACAATCGCTCTTCGACCAGTTCCAGGCGGCCCTCGGCTTCGGGAAGCGCACCCGACGTGCGTTCGACCGGTCGCTCTACGACTGGGTCGGCATCCCCGTCGCCGAGTTCGACGCCCGCTTCCAGGCGGCCCAGGTGGATCCGGTGCCGACCCTCGTCCTCACCGACCGCGGAGACCGCCAGACTCCCCACGCCGACGTCGTCGACCTCGCCACCTCGATCGGCGCCCCGCTGGTCACGACCGAGGGCCTCGGCCATCGCAAGATCCTCCGCGACCCCGACGTCGTCGCCCGGGTCGTCGACTTCATCGCGGGCCGCCGCCGCGGACGGCGAGCTCCCTTCGACCGCGTGAGCGAGTGGCGCCGCCTCACCCCCTGAGCGCCCGTGAACGGTCGCCGGGTCCCCTCGTGCGTCCGGCCGGTGCATCGCCCGCGGATCTCGGGGTACCGCCACCGTCGAGCGATGGGAGGCGCGATGCGACCGAGATGGGAGAGCGGCCCGGCCGAGCTGGTGCTCGTCCGGCACGGCGAGAGCGTGGGCAACCAGGCCGACGCCGCTGCACGGACCGCCGGGGCGGAGGCGCTGGAGCTCAGCGCGCGCGACGCCGACGTGGAGCTCTCCAAGACCGGACGGGAGCAGGCCGGCGCGCTCCGGGCCTGGCTCGCGGTCCGCGAGCGCGAAGCACTACCGACGGTGGTCGTGACGTCCCCGTACCGCCGGGCGGCCGACACCGCGGCGCTCGCGGTGGCGGGCGTCGATCTGGAGGTCGACCACGACGAGCGGCTCCGTGAGCGCGACCTCGGTCTCCTCGACGGTCTCACCGGCACCGGCATCCGCGCCCGCCATCCCGATGAGGCCGCCCGGCGCAAGAAGCTGGGGAAGTTCTACTACCAACCGCCGAGCGGGGAGAGCTGGGCCGACGTCGCCCATCGAGTGCGCGGACTCCTGGCCGACCTTCGCTTCGGGTACGACGGCGAGCGGGTGTGGCTCTTCACCCATCAGGCGGTGATCATGGGGTTCCGCTACGTCCTCGAGGGGATCGACGAAGCCGCACTGCTCGACCTCGACCGGGGGGTCAGGATCCCGAACGCATCGGTGACGACCTACTGCCGGCGGGGCCGGCTCCTCGAGCTCGACACCTTCGCCGACACCACCGCCGTCGACCGCCACGACGTCGAGGTGACCCGAGAGGCGCCCGCAGGGTGGCCGTCGTGACACCGGCCCCACAGGGGTACGCCGACGGGCCGCGGGTGGTCACGCCCGCGCTCCTCCGGAACTGGGCGCTGCCCGCGCCGGGGGCCGACAAGAACGCCAGCGGGCGTCTGCTCGTGCTGGGAGGGTCGATCCGCTCCCCGGGGGCGGTGCGCCTCGCGGGCGAAGCCGCGCTCCGCACCGGGGCAGGCAAGGTGGCCCTGGCGACGGTGGAGACCGTCACCGCCGGCCTCGGCCCGCTCTTCCCCGAGGCCGCGCTCGTGCCGCTGCGCGCGGACGACGTCGGCTCGATCGACGTCGACAGGGCCGAGGAGATCATCGAGCACGTCCAGGAGGCGGAGGTGCTGCTGGCCGGTCCGGGCCTGGTGGATCCCCAGCACGCCGTCACGCTGCTCGACCGCATCCTGGCGAAGACCGACGCCACCCTCGTGCTGGACGCGCTGGGCTCCGCGTTCGTCACCGAGCATCCCGAGGGGCTCCACCACCTCGACGGCCGCGCGGTGCTGACGGTCAACCCCGAAGAGCTGGCGCGGACCGCACACGCCACCGACGAGGAGGTCGGTCGTGCGCCCCTCGCTGTGGCCGCCCGGGTCGCCGCGCGGAGCCGCGCCGTGGTGGTGTGCGGCGGCACGACGAAGCACGTGGTGACCCCGGACGGCGAGGCCTGGACGGTGGAGGGCGGCGGACCGGGCCTGGCGGCGTCGGGATCGGGCGACGTGCAGTCCGGAGTCCTCGCCGGCCTCCTGGCCCGCCGCGCCTCCCCCGCCCAGGCGGCGGTGTGGGCTGGCTACGTGCACGCGCGCTGCGGCGAGCGGCTGGCCGCGTCGATCGGAGCGGTCGGGTACCTCGCGAGCGAGCTGCCGGGCCAGGTGCCTGCCGTGCTGGCCGAGCTGGGGTGACGTGCAGACGTTCCTGCCGTATCCCGACTTCGACCGCGCTGCCCGCGCTCTCGATCCCAAGCGGCTCGGCAAGCAGCGGGTCGAGACCATCCAGGTGGTGCGCGCGCTGACGAGGCCGGGCTACGGCTGGGCCAACCACCCCGCGGTGCTGATGTGGAGGGGGTACGAGGAGGCGCTCGGCCGGTACGGGCTCACCTGCTGCGAGGTCTGGACCGAGCTCGGCTTCGGGGACACCTGCGCCCTGACCATCGCGGCCGACCTGCGGGTGGTCGGCGTCACCGTCGTCCGGACGCAGGACGAGCTCGCCGACGCCGGTGCGCTGCCTCCGTGGCTGGGTGACGAGGAGCTGCACCGCAGCCACCGGTCCGCGCTGGTGCGGAAGGACCCGGACCACTACCGCTCCCTGTTCCCCGACGTTCCCGCCGACCTCCCCTACGTGTGGCCGGTCCGCTCCGCCGCGGCGGTCGCCGCGGAGCAGCGAAGGGCCGAGAACGACGTACGACGGCGGCAGCGCGCGCACGAGCGACGGCTCGTGGAGGCCGAGCGGCTGCACCGGAAGCGGAGCCGCGCGGCCAAGAAGGCCTGGCAGACCCGACGCCGGAACGCGGCCACGTCGGCGATCGGTCCAGGCGCTGCCGCCGCCCCGGCGGTCAGGAATGGCACCGAGCCGCCCGACGAGGCATCATCGCCGTCGTACGGGACGCTCGAGACCACGCGGCGACCACGCTCAGCACCGACCGGAGCCAACGGGAGACCCATGCGTACCTCGACGCTCGCCCAGAGCCTCAACGTCCACGTGGACGGACCGTCCGACGCTCGCCCCATCGTCTTCGCCCACGGCTTCGGCTGCGACCAGACCATGTGGTGCGAGGTCGCGCCCCGCTTCACCGACCGCTACCGCACCGTGCTCTTCGACTACATCGGCTCGGGCGGGTCCGACATGGCCTCCTACGACTTCGAGCGCTACGCCTCCCTCGACGGGTACGCGGACGACATCGTCGGGCTGGTCGAGGAGCTCGACCTGCGCGACGTCGTCCTCGTCGGCCACTCGGTCTCGTCGATGATCGGCGCACTGGCCCAGGTGGCGGCGCCCGACCGGATCACCGCATTGGTGATGGTCGGTCCGTCCCCGCGCTACATCGACGACGACGGGTACGTCGGCGGGTTCACCCGCGAGGACATCGACGGCCTCCTGGAGGCGCTGGCCAGCAACTACGTCGGCTGGTCGACCGCGATGGCTCCGGCCATCGTCGGGAACCCCGACCGGCCCCGTCTGGGCCAGGAGCTGACCGAGACCTTCTGCCGAATGGACCCGGACGTGGCCCGCAACTTCGCCCGGGCGACCTTCCTGAGCGACACCCGCGACGTGCTGCCACGGGTCACCGCTCCGACCCTCGTGCTCCAGTGCAGCGAGGACATCATCGCCCCCGAGTCCGTGGGGCGCTACGTCGCAGCGAAGATGCGGGAAGCCAAGCTGGTCCTGATGCAGGCGACGGGGCACTGCCCCAACCTCAGCGCCCCGGACGAGACGTCCGCGGCGATCGACGCCTTCCTCGACCCGGCCTGACGCCTTGGAAGAGGTCACCTCCGCCGCGTTCCACGACGCCCTGCTCGTCGACGACCCGGTCGCCCTCTACGACCGCGCGCCGTGCGGATACCTGTCCACGACACCGGACGGCGTCATCGTCAAGGTCAACGCGACCTTCTGCTCCTGGGTCGGTCACGACGCGTCCACGCTGGTGGGTCGCCGGCTCTCCGACCTGCTGACGGTCGGGTCCCGGATCTACCACGAGACCCACTACGCGCCGATGCTCCGCCTGCACGGCCGGATCAAGGAGGTCGCCCTCGACCTGGTCCGGCAGGACCGCACCCGACTGCCGGTGCTGCTCAACGCGGTGCTGGAGCGCGATGTCTCCGGCCGACCGCTGGTGGCCCGCCTGGCGGTCTTCGACGCGACCGATCGACGCCGGTACGAGCGCGACCTGGTGACGGCGAAGGAGGCGGCGGAGGCAGAGCGCGAGCGGAGCCAGCTGCTGCTGCGGACCCTTCAGCAGAGCTTCATCCCCCCTGCACCTCCGTCCGTCCCGGACCTCGAGGTCAGCGCGGCCTTCCACCCCGCCGACAGCGAGATCGGTGGCGACTTCTACGACATCTTCCCGATCGGCCCCCAGGAGTGGTACGTCCTGCTGGGCGACGTGTGCGGCAAGGGAGCGGAGGCTGCCGTCGTCACCTCCCTGGTCCGTCACACGGTCCGGGGCCTCTCCGTGCTCGCCTCGGACCCCGTGGAGGTCCTGGGCCAGCTCAACGAGGTCGTGCTGCGCTCGAGCGCCGACCGCTTCTGCACCCTGGTGCTGGGTCGCCTCGTGCGGCGCGACGGAACCTGGGAGGTCACCTTGGCCTCAGCCGGCCACCCGACGCCGCTGCTCTGCACCCCGGGCGAGCCTCCCCGGCCGGTCGGGGGGTCCGGGCCGCTGCTCGGCGTCCTGGAGGATCCCGTCTTCGCGCAGGAGACCTTCCTCCTCCGACCGGGCCACCTGGTGCTGCTCTACACCGACGGCATCACCGAGGCCCGCTCCCAGACGGAGCTCTACGGCGACGATCGCCTGGCGATCGCCTGCGCCCGCTGGGCGGCCACGCCCCAGGACCTGATCGCCGAGCTCACCGCCGAGGCCCTGTCGTTCGCCACCCGCGGCCGCGACGACATCGCCGTGCTCGCGTTCGGGGCCAGCGCATCGCCCTGACCGTGCGGACCGGGCGGGGGCGAGCGTCCGGGGGTGAGCCTGCCAGCGCTGGGCCGCACCGCCAACGATCGCGGTCCACTGACCGCGCGCCGGTTTGAGCCTGCGACGCAGAGGCGGGACAGTCGGCAGGTGCTCCCCCGCTTCGAGATCGTCGACCGCCAGCGTCCGGTCGCTGTCGTCGGCGTGCCCTTCCTCTCCGAGCAGTACGACGGTCGACGCGCGCCGTCCGGCGCCACCGCCGCGACTCCCCACCTCGCGCCGTACGCCGCGATCGAGGTCGGCCTGCGCCCGGGGGCCGGGTCGGCGGGGCCGACCACGCTCAGCCTCACAGGGGAGGACGACACCCGACTCAGCGTCCACCTCCACGACCGGAAGGTCTCGCTGTCGGTCGCCAGGGACGGCTCGGAGACCCGGCACCGGAGCCGGCGCCACGGCCGCTGCGCAACCGAGCCGACCCGCCTCGCCCTGGCCCTCACCGGACGCCACCTCGCGGTACTGACCCTGGAGCGCGGCTCGTGGGTGGTGCGCGGACGGGTCGACCTCGGCAGGACCGGCCGGCGAGGTTCACAGGCCGACACCCGCGACGTCGACTGGCTGGCCGGGCTGACCAGCTCGTGGGCCACGGCCGGCTCGACCCCCGGAGTCACCGACTGGAGCGCGGGCGCCTTCGGCCAGCTCGGGCTGCGCGACCTGAGGCTGGTGACGAACGCCGACGGCTCGCCCTACCGGGCGAAGGGGGGAGACGTGCTGTTCACCGCCACCAGCGCCGGCCCCGGGTTCTTCGACACCGCCCACACCTCGGTGTGGACCTGCCCGCCGGACGCGCCGACCCTGCGGCACACCGCCGACCTCTACTTCGAGCGATCGGACCGCCCGGGCGCCTGGGGCGACCACGCGACGCACCTCGTGCGCGACGGCGACCGGTGGCTGGTGGCGACGAGCACCTGGGCGGACTTCCCGAGCGAGAGGAGGGAACGCAAGACGGCCACCGTCGGCATCACGCTCGCGGAGTCGACGGCCGACCTCACCCAAGGACAGCACCGGCTGCCCACCCGCCCCCTGTCGCTGCCGACCCGAGGCCCCTCCGTCGGCGTCTGGGACCCCCACCTCGTGCGCACGCCGACGGGCGGTGCCGGGGAGTGGCTGGTGGGCTACGTCAGCGCGAGGCGGTTCTTCGACTTCCATCCGGTCCTGGCATCGGGGCCGAGCCTGGACGACCTCACGCTCAGGGGTGCGGCCACGGACCGCAGAGCCACCGAGGGCACCACCCTGGTCCGCGTCGGCCCCGAGTGGCGGGTGCTGGCCAGCGACGGCCGGGACAGCCCGCGACGCGTCCGCGCGCGCTACCCCGTGTTCGACCTCGGCCTCGCCGAGGTCGGAGTCCTTCAGGCGCCGTACCCGACCAACATCCCGTGGCCGAGCCTCGTGCCTCCGGCCGCGGGCGCACCCGAGGACGACTGGCTGCTCGTCACCTTCAACGGCAGGCCGTACGGCGGTCCACTCGTGGGCTACGGGACCCACGGGGAGGTCGTGGTGATGCGTCCGCGCTGAGCCCGTCGGGCGTCAGGCCCGCGGGCGGCACGGTGGGAGGCGCCGAGAGTCAGTCTCGGTGCGGGTCGGCATAGTCCGACCACTTCTCGAGCACTTCGGGCTCCACCGGGTCCTCGGTGCGGGTCGTCGGCTCCCCGTGGAGCTCGGCGGCCAGAGCCGAAAGATCGGTCTCGTGAGTCCGGTACTTCAGGTCGCGTGCGACCTTGGTCTGCTTGGCTTTCGCTCGGCCGCGGCCCATAGGGTCCAGCCCCCTCGCACACTTGGCCGGGTGCCCTCCGGGCCCCGGACTGCTGAATCAGAGTCTCGTGGTCACAACGGTACATGGCGCCCGGGTGTTCCCGCACGTCAGGGCACGCGACCCGCCGGGCCGTGAGTCGGAGATCACCAGCCGGGGTGCTGGCCCACCAGCTCGACCGTACCCTGCTGCGCCGGGTCGACCCCGACCTCGCCGGCGACCCAGGCGTCGATGCCGTCGTCGCCGAGTCGCGCGAGCGCCGCGTCGACGGCGTCGGGCGCCACCAGGGCGACCATCCCGACACCGCAGTTGAGCGTCGCTTCCAGGTCCGCCTGGGACACCTCGCCGAGCTTGCGGACGACGTCGAAGACCGGCGCGGGCGTCCACGAGGCGCGGTCGAGGGTGGCCTTGAGCTCCGCAGGCATCACTCGGGCGAGATTGTTGGCCAGGCCCCCGCCGGTGATGTGCGCCATGGCGTGGGTCTCGGTCTCGCGGGCGATGGCCAGGGCGGGCTTGGTGTAGATCCGGGTCGGCTCGAGGAGCTCCTCGCCGAGGGTGCGCCCGAACTCGTCGACGTGCCGGTCCACGGTCCAGCCCGCCTGGGTGAAGAACACGTGGCGGGCCAGGGAGTATCCGTTGGAGTGCAGGCCGCTCGCGGCCATGGCCAGTACGACGTCACCCGGCCGCACTCGACCCGGACCGAGCAGGGCGTCGGCCTCCACCACACCGGTGGTGGCGCCCGCGACGTCGTACTCGTCGGGGGCGAGCAGTCCGGGGTGCTCCGCGGTCTCGCCACCGACCAGGGCACAGCCGGCCTCGACGCATGCCTCGGCGATGCCCTTGACGATCGCCGCGATCCGCTCGGGGACCACCTTGCCGGTGGCGATGTAGTCGGTCATGAAGAGCGGCTCGGCGCCGCAGACGACCAGGTCGTCGACCACCATGCCGACCAGGTCGAACCCGATCGTGTCGTGCTTGTCGACCAGCTGAGCGACGGCGACCTTGGTGCCGACACCATCGGTGGAGGTCGCGAGCAGCGGACGCTTGTAGGAGAGCAGCGCGGAGGCGTCGAAGAGCCCGGCGAACCCGCCCAGGCCGCCGAGCATCTCGGGGCGGCGGGCCTTCTCGACCCACTCCTTCATCAGGTCGACGGCGCGGTCGGCCGCCTCGATGTCGACACCTGCGCGGGCGTAGGCGTTGCTGCCTGCGTTCTGGTCCACGATCGGCTGGTCTCCTGTCACGGATTGTTGAAGACGGGCAGGGCCTCGCCGTGCGTGGTCGGCTTGAGCGTCGCCTCGAGGAGGTGCTTGCCGAGGAGGCTCTCATCGGGGAGGTCGATGGGGTACTTGCCGGTGAAGCAGGCCGTGCAGAGCGCGGTCTCGGGCTGGCCGGTGGCCTCCACCATGCCCTCGAGGGAGATGTAGCCGAGGCTGTCGGCACCGACGCTGGCCGCGATCTCGTCGACCTCGAGCCCGTTCGCGATCAGCTCCGCGCGGGTGGCGAAGTCGATGCCGTAGAAGCACGGCCACTTCACCGGCGGGCTGGAGATCCGCACGTGGACCTCGAGTGCGCCGGCCTCGCGGAGCATCCGGACCTGGGCCCGCTGCGTGTTGCCGCGGACGATCGAGTCGTCGACGACGACGATCCGCTTGCCGCGGATCATGTGCTCGAGCGCGTTGAGCTTGAGCCGGATGCCGAGCTGGCGCAGGGTCTGGCTCGGCTGGATGAAGGTGCGGCCCACGTAGGCGTTCTTGACGAACCCCTGACCGAACGGGATGCCGCTCTCGAGCGCGTAGCCCGACGCGGCCGGCGTGCCGGACTCGGGCACCGGGATGACCAGGTCTGCCTCGACCGGGAACTCGCGGGCCAACTGGCGGCCCATCTCGACCCGCGCCTCGTGGACGCTGCGGCCGGCGATGGTGGCGTCGGGGCGGGCGAGGTAGACGTACTCGAAGACGCACCCCTTGCGGCGCGGCTCGGCGAACTTGTGGGAGCGCAGACCGTCCTCGTCGATCACGATCAGCTCGCCGGGCTCGACCTCGCGGACGACGCTGGCACCGACGGTGGCCAGCGCGGAGTCCTCGCTCGCGACGACCCATCCCCGCTCGAGGCGGCCCAGCACGAGCGGACGGATGCCCTCCGGGTCGCGGGCGGCGTACAGCGTGTTCTCGTTCATGAAGACGAAGGAGAACGCCCCGTTGACCTGCGGCAGCAGCTCGAGGGCGCGGGACTCCAACGACTGGTCCGGGTGGTGCGCCAGCAGCGCCGTGACGAGGCTGGTGTCGTTGGTCGCAGCCTCGAGGTTGCGGGCGTGGATGTCGAGCTCGCTCTCGTCGCTCGGCAGGTCGGCGACCATCTGGGCGAGCGCGGCGGTGTTGATCAGGTTGCCGTTGTGGCCCAGCGCGATCGAGCCGTCGGCGGTCGGGCGGAAGGTCGGCTGGGCGTTCTGCCAGGTGCTGGCGCCGGTGGTGGAGTAGCGGCAGTGGCCGACGGCGAGATGACCGGCGAACGACTCGAGCGTGTTCTCGTCGAAGACCTGCGAGACGAGACCCATGTCCTTGTAGACGAGGATCTGCCGGCCGTTGCTCACCGAGATGCCCGCAGACTCCTGACCGCGGTGCTGCAGGGCATAGAGGCCGAAGTAGGTGAGCTTGGCGACGTCCTCACCAGGAGCCCAGACACCGAAGACACCGCACACAAGTCTCAGCGTACCGGCGGCGCGTCACATCTCCGCCTTGGCGAGGCCTTCCACGATCGTGGTCCGGGCCACGTCCACGACCGACGATGGCCAGCGAGCGTGGTCAGCGGGAGGAGTTCCCGACGATCCGTGCGTACGACGCCGGGTCGGTCGCGCCCTCGGTCGAGACCACCAGCACGCGGTCGTCGGGGCGCAGGCCGACCGGTTCCGCGTGCGCGAGCAGACCGGCGAGTCCGGCGGCACCGGACCCGCCGGACTCGATGCCGGCCTCGGCCAGCGCACGCATCGCCTCCTCGGCGTCGGCCTCGGTCACGGTCGCCAGGACCGCGATGCCGTCACGCATCGTCGGCCAGGCCAGCGGCGACGGCGTGCCGCAGTTGAGGCCCGCCATGACCGTCTCGGCCTCACCCCCGGTGGTCACCGGCTCACCTGCCTCGACGCTGGCCTGCACGCAGCTCGCGGTCACCGGCTCCACGCCGACGATCCGTGCCTCGGGGAAGCCGCGCACCAGCGCCGCCGCCAGGGCACCGACCCCGATCTGGGCCGGCACCAGGGTCGGTAGGCCGGCCCCGACCGCCGCGAGCTGCTCCCGCGCCTCGAGCGCGATCGTGCTGTAGCCGTCGATCACCCATCCCGGCACGTCGGTGTAGCCCTCCCAGCTCGTGTCGGACACGACGACGTGCGCGGGACCGGCCAGCTGGGCGGACGTGGCCACCGCCTCGTCGTACGGTCCAGGGACCACGGTGACGTGCGCGCCCTCCGACCGCAGCGCCTCGATCCGCGCGGGCACCATGTGGTGCGGCACGAGGATGTGGGCGGGCAGGCCGAGGAGGCTCGCCATCCGGGCCACGGCGCGACCGTGGTTGCCGTCGGTCGCGGCGACGAGGGTGATCGTGGCCCCTGCCGCGGCGAGTGCGGCCCTGAGCCCCTCGAGTCCGCCGACCGCTGCCGGGTCGAGCTCGAGCCGCTCGCACAGCACGCGGTAGGTCGCCCACGACGCGCCCATGATCTTGAACGCCGGCATGCCGAGCCGGGTGGACTCGTCCTTGACCCACACCTCGGCGACGCCGAGGCGCTCGGCGACCGTGGACGCCGGCACGAGCGGCGAGGGCGCGTAGCCGGGCAGGGACTCATGGAACGCCCGGACGGCGGGATCCGGCTCCGGCGCGGCCAGGTCGCGCCGCAGGTGCGGGTTGCGGACGACCCGGGGACTCACGCTCGCTCCGCTCGCCTCGACCACCGGCAGTCAGCTCCCGGCGGCCAGGTTGCGCAGCAGCAGCGCCTCGGCCAGCAGCACCCGCTCGAACTCCGCGAGGTGCAGGCCCTCGTTGGCGCCGTGCGCGCGGGTGTCGGGGTCCTCCACCCCGGTGACCAGCACGGACGCCTGCGGGAAGGACTCGAGGAACTCGGCGATGAACGGGATCGACCCGCCCACGCCCATGTCGACGGGCTCGGTGCCGTCCCAGGCCTCGGCGAACGCCGAGCGCGCGGCGTCGTAGGCCGGGCCCGAGGCGTCGATCTTCGTGGCCTCGCCGGTGTCGACGATCTTGACGGTCAGCCCGGCACCCCACGGGACGTGCTCCTCGAGGTGCCGCCTGAGGCAGGCGACGGCGTTGTCGGTGGTGTCGCCGGGCGCGACGCGCAGCGCGATCTTCGCCCGCGCGGCGGCGACGAGCGTGTTCGAGGCTCCGTCGACCTTCGGCGCGTCGATGCCGGTGATGCTCAGCGCCGGCTTCGTCCAGAGCCGCTCGACGGCCGAACCCTCGCCGATCCACTCGACGTCCGGGGCGACGCCGGACTCGGCGCGAAGGCGCTCCTCGGGGTAGTCCACGTCGGCGGCCGGGCCGCTGTAGAGACCCTGCACCGCCACGTTGCCCCGGTCGTCGTGCAGGCTGGCGATGAGGCGGGACAGCGTGATCAGCGCGTCGGGAACCAGTCCGCCCCACATGCCGGAGTGGACCGCGTGGGTCAGCGTGCGGACCTCGACGTCCACCCGGACCAGGCCGCGCAGCGACGTGGTCAGCGCAGGCACGCCGATGTCCCAGTTGCCGGAGTCGGCGATCACGATGACGTCGGCCGCGAGCCGCTCCTGGTACTGCTTCAGCAGCGCCGGAAGTGTCTCCGAGCCGACCTCCTCCTCTCCCTCGATGAAGATCTTCACCGACACCGGGAGGTCGTCGCCGAAGGCCCGCAAGGCGGCGATGTGGGTGACGATCCCTGCCTTGTCGTCGGCCGCGCCGCGGGCGTAGAGCCGCACTCCCGTCGCGCCCTCGCGAACGGTCGGCTCCCACGGCGGGCTGTCCCACTCGCTGTGGTCGTTCTCCGGCTGCACGTCATGGTGCGCGTAGAGGAGGACGGTCGGCGCCCCCTCCGGCCCGGCGCGGTGACCGATCACGGCAGGCGGCGCGCCGTCGAAGGCTCGGACGATCTCGACCTCGAGGCCCTCGGCGGCGAACAGGTCCGCCGTCGCCTGCGCGCTGCGTTCGACCTGGTCGAGGCGCGCCGGGTCGGCGCTGACCGACTGGATCCGGACGAGATCCTCGAGGTCCTTGCGGACTCCGGGGAGGAGGTCGTTGAGGCGAGCGCGGAGGGCCTCGGTGGCGACGGGTGCAGTCATGGATCAAACCTATGCGAAGCCTCGACCGGCGCCGCTCCGAACCCCGGCCTACCCGAGGGGGAGGAACGCGGAGAGGTCCGTGCGCTCCCCGCTGGCCTGCACCCGTCCGTCGGCGACGGCCTCGGTCCAGCTGAGCGTGCCCGTGGCGAGCGCGATCCAGGTGCCGGCGTCGGTCTCGATCACCGCGGGCGGAGTGCCGCGCGTGTGCCGGACGCCCTCGACGACCTGGACAGCGGCGAAGGGCGGCACCCGCACCTCGACCGAGCGTCCGGGAGCGCGATCCTCCAGGAGCGCCAGGTAGTGCTTGGCGAGCAGCCTCAGGTCGGTGCCCGACGCCGGCTCGCCGGTCGCGACGGCG
>NZ_SSXI01000022.1 GCF_004803405.1 Nocardioides sp.
GGCGGCGTGGCCTCGCCGGGCCGGCTCGACGTACGACCGGGGCGTCCCGCCATCGTGCTCGACGCCGCCCACAACCCCCACGGTGCGCGGTCGCTGGTCGAGGCACTTGCGGAGGTCGCGCCCGACCGCTCGCGTCACGCCGTGGTGGCCACCATGGCGGACAAGGACGTCGAGGGACTGCTGCGCGAGCTGGCACCGGCCGTTGCCGAGATCGTGTGCACCGCCAACTCGAGTCCGCGCAGCCTGGCCGCATCCGAGCTCGCCCGCATCGCGGCCACGATCCTCCCGCCGTCGCAGGTGCACATCGCCAGCGACGTCGAGGCCGCCCTCGCGGTGGCGCAGACCCGGGCAGCTCCGCCCGGAGCTGCCCGGGAGGGGCTGGTCCTCGTGACCGGGTCTGTGGTCACGGTCGCCGACGCCGAGCGCCTTCTCGCAGCACCTCCCACCCCCGAACGACCGATGGTTCAACCCTTGCCCGGGTGACTCACCTATCGGTCCGGGGCTGGGCGTCTCGCGCAGGCGCCCAGCCCCACCCCCTCTCGCCGCGGTCCGGCAGCATCGGCCCGCCGGACCGCCCCTCGAAGGAGTGAGATGCTCTCCAAGATCCTGGTCGCCAACCGTGGTGAGATCGCCATCCGTGCGTTCCGTGCGGGCCGCGAGGCGGGCGCACGCATGGTCGCGGTCTACCCCTACGAGGACCGGTGGTCCGAGCACCGGCTGCGCTCGGACGAGGCCTACGAGATCGGCGAGCCGGGTCACCCCGTGCGTGCCTACCTCGACCCTGCCGCGATTGTTGAGGTCGCGGTCCGCTGCGGCGCAGACGCGGTCTACCCCGGTTACGGGTTCCTGTCGGAGAACCCGGCGCTGGCCGAGGCCTGTGCGGCTGCGGGCGTCACCTTCGTCGGCCCCTCCGCTGACGTCCTCACGCTGACCGGCAACAAGGCGCGGGCGATCGCAGCGGCGAAGGCGGCCGGCGTACCCACCCTGCAGTCCGTGCCCCCGTCGACCGACGTCGACGCGATCGTGGCCGCGGCGGAGGAGATCCCTGCGCCCCTCTTCGTGAAGGCGGTCGCGGGCGGTGGCGGCCGGGGTATGCGCCGCGTGGACGACCGGGCGAAGCTGCGGGAGGCGATCGAGACCTGCATGCGTGAGGCCGAGGGCGCCTTCGGCGACCCCACGGTCTTCATCGAGCAGGCGGTGGTCGACCCCCGCCACATCGAGGTGCAGAT
This sequence comes from Nocardioides sp., assembly GCF_004803405.1. Lineage (GTDB taxonomy): Bacteria > Actinomycetota > Actinomycetes > Propionibacteriales > Nocardioidaceae > Nocardioides > Nocardioides vastitatis. The sequence continues at coordinate 1,230 of NZ_SSXI01000022.1, forward strand.
CCTCGCCGACGGCTCCGGCAACGTCATCCACCTCTTCGAGCGGGACTGCTCGGTGCAGCGCCGCCACCAGAAGGTCGTGGAGATCGCCCCCGCGCCCAACCTCGACCCGGAGATCCGCGAGCGGATGTGCGCCGACGCGGTGCGGTTCGCGCAGGAGATCGGCTACGTCAACGCCGGCACGGTGGAGTTCCTGCTGGATCCGTCGGGCGACTACGTCTTCATCGAGATGAACCCCCGCATCCAGGTCGAGCACACCGTGACCGAGGAGGTCACCGGCGTGGACCTCGTGCAGGCGCAGCTGAGGATCGCCGCAGGAGCCACGTTGGCCGACCTCGGGCTCTCGCAGGAGACGGTGCAGGTGCGCGGTGCAGCGCTGCAGTGCCGGATCACCACCGAGGACCCGACCAACGACTTCCGCCCTGACACCGGAAGGATCACGACCTACCGCTCGCCGGGCGGCGCCGGTGTGCGCCTGGACGCCGGCACGGTCTACACCGGTGCCGAGGTCTCGCCGCACTTCGACTCGATGCTGGCCAAGCTGACCTGCCGTGGCCGCGACTTCGGCGAGGCGGTGGGGCGCGCCCGTCGGGCCCTGGGGGAGTTCCACATCCTCGGCGTCCAGACCAACATCCCGTTCGTCCAGGCGCTGCTCGAGGAGCCGGAGTTCCTCTCCGGCCAGGTCACGACCTCCTTCATCGCCGACCACCCCGAGCTGCTCCACGCCCGTTCGAGCGGTGACCGGGCGACGAAGCTGATCGGCTACCTCGCCGACGTCACGGTCAACCAGCCCCATGGCCCGGCGCCGACCACCCTGGACCCGGCCACGAAGCTGCCGGAGATCGACCTGTCTGTCCCGCCCGCGGCCGGAAGCCGGCAGCAGCTCCTCGAGCTCGGCCCGGAGGGCTTCGCCGCCGCGCTGCGCAACCAGCGGTCGGTCGCGGTCACCGACACGACGTTCCGTGACGCCCACCAGTCGCTGCTCGCGACGCGCATGCGCACCCGGGACCTGGTCACCGGCGCTGCCCACACCGCCCGGCTGCTCCCGCAGCTGTGGAGCGTGGAGTGCTGGGGCGGCGCGACGTACGACGTGGCGCTCCGCTTCCTCGCCGAGGACCCGTGGGAGCGCCTCGCCGCCCTCCGTGAGGCGGCCCCGAACGTCTGCCTGCAGATGCTCCTGCGCGGCCGCAACACGGTGGGCTACACGCCGTACCCGACGGAGGTGACGGACGCCTTCGTGCAGGAGGCAGCCGCCACCGGCATCGACGTCTTCCGGATCTTCGACGCTCTCAACGACGTCGAGCAGATGCGCCCGGCGATCGAGGCGGTCCGGGCGACCGGGACGACGCTCGCCCAGGTGGCGCTCTGCTACACCGGCAATCTGAGCGACCCGCGCGAGCAGGTCTACACCCTCGACTACTACCTGAAGCTGGCGGAGAAGATCGTCGAGGCCGGCGCCCACGCGCTCGCGGTCAAGGACATGGCCGGCCTGCTCCGGGCCCCCGCCGCGCGCACGCTGGTCGGCGCGCTGCGTGCCGAGTTCGACCTGCCTGTCCACGTCCACACCCACGACACCGCCGGTGGACAGCTCGCCACCCTGCTGGCCGCCATCGACGCAGGTGCCGACGCCGTCGACGCCGCGGCAGCCGCTCTCTCCGGCACAACGTCGCAGCCGGCCATGTCGGCCCTCGTCGCCTCGACCGACGGAGCGCCGCGGGGCACCGATCTCGATCTCGACACGGTCTGCGCGCTCGAGCCCTACTGGGAGGCGACGCGCCGGCTCTACGCGCCGTTCGAGTCCGGACTGCCGGCGCCGACGGGGCGGGTCTACACCCACGAGATCCCCGGCGGGCAGCTCTCCAACCTCCGCCAGCAGGCGGTCGCGCTCGGTCTGGGTGAGAAGTTCGAGCAGATCGAGGACATGTACGCCGCGGCGAACCGGATCCTCGGCAACCCGGTGAAGGTCACCCCGTCGTCGAAGGTCGTGGGCGACCTCGCCCTCCACCTCGTGGCGGTCGGTGCCGACCCGGCCGAGTTCGAGGCCAACCCGCAGAAGTTCGACCTGCCCGACTCCGTGGTCGGCTTCCTCCGTGGCGAGCTCGGCGCTCCGGCCGGTGGCTGGCCGGAGCCCTTCCGGAGCAAGGCGCTGGAGGGCCGCACCCACAAGCCGGCCAGCCCGATGCTCGCCGCCGCCGATGCCGCCGCGCTCGCCACCGACCGCCGCGCCACCCTCAGCCGCCTGCTCTTCCCCGGCCCGATGCGCGAGTTCGAGGACAGCCGCCGGGCCTGGGGGGACCTGTCGGTCCTGTCGACCGGCGACTTCTTCTACGGGCTGCGCCAGGGTGCCGAGCACAAGGTGCCGCTCGGCCCGGGCCAGCGTGTCCTGATGGGGCTGCAGGCGATGGGCGACCCCGACGAGCGGGGCTACCGCACCGTCATGTGCACCGTCGACGGCCAGCTCCGGCCCGTCGTCGTCCGCGACCTGTCGGTCGCCTCGGTCGCCGCCGTCGCGGAGAAGGCAGACCGCAACCATCCCGGGCACGTGGGCGCGCCCTTCCAGGGCACGGTGACCGTGACGGTCGCGCTGGGAGATGCGGTCAAGGCCGGCGACCCGGTGGCCACCATCGAGGCGATGAAGATGGAAGCCGTGATCGCCTCGCCCACCGACGGCACGGTCGCGCGGGTGGCGATCCCGGGAGTCTCCCCGGTCGACGGCGGAGACCTGTTGCTGGTGGTCCACGCGACAGAGCAGGCTCGAGCGCGGGAGGACGGCCGACGGTGATGCGACGCAAGGACCGTCAGGAGGCTCTCGTCGACCCGGTCGACGCGCTGGACGTGACCCCGCCCAAGGAGTGGGCCGCGGGCATCCCCGCGGTGCGCAAGGCGATCGAGTACTCGCTGTCGCAGACGTCGGCCCGTCGTACGGCGCTGACCCTGCTCAACGTCAATCAGGCCGCCGGCATCGACTGCCCCGGCTGCGCCTGGCCCGAGCCGGGGCACCGGCACCGGAACGAGTACTGCGAGAACGGCGCCAAGCACATCAACGACGAGGCGACCTCGCACCGGGTCACGCGGGAGTTCTTCGCGAGGCACCCGGTCGCCGAGCTCGACACCAGGTCGGACTGGTGGCTGAACCAGCAGGGCCGACTGACCGAGCCGATGGTGAAGCGACCCGGCGCCACCCACTACGAGCCGATCAGCTGGGACGACGCCTTCACCCTGATGGCGAACGAGCTCAACGGCCTCGCCAGCCCGGACGAGTCGATGTTCTACGTCTCGGGCCGGCTCAACAACGAGGCGGCGTTCCTGCTGCAGACCTTCGCGCGGGCGTACGGGACCAACAACCTCCCGGACTGCTCCAACATGTGCCACGAGTCCTCGGGCTCGGCGCTCGGGGAAACGCTCGGGATCGGCAAGGGCAGCGTGCAGCTCGAGGACATCTACGACGCCGACCTGGTGCTCGTCGTCGGGCAGAACCCGGGCACCAACCATCCGCGGATGCTGTCGGCGCTCGAGGAGACCAAGGGTCGCGGCGGCAAGGTGGTCGCCGTCAACACACTGCCCGAGGCCGGCCTGATGCGGTTCAAGAACCCGCAGAAGGCGCGCGGCGTGGTCGGGCGGGGCACCGAGATCGCGGACCGGTTCCTGCTGATCCGGCCCGGTGGCGACCTGGCGCTGTTCAAGATGGTCAACAAGCTGTTGCTCGAGGCCGACGACGCCTCGCTCGCGGCCGGCGGGCCCGGGGTCCTGGACCGCGACTACATCGCCCGGCACACCACGGGGTTCGACGACTTCGTCGTCCAGGCGCGTGACATCACCTGGGAGCAGGCCCTCGCGGCAACCGGCCTGGCGCGTGAGGAGATCGAGGCGCTCACGGAGCAGGTGCTGGCGGCGAGGTCGGTCATCGTCTGCTGGGCGATGGGCCTGACCCAGCACCGGCACGGTGTCCCGACCATCCGCGAGGTCGTCAACTTCCTGATGCTCCGCGGCAACATCGGCAAGCCGGGCGCCGGCGTGTGCCCGGTCCGGGGCCACTCCAACGTGCAGGGCGACCGGACCATGGGCATCTGGGAGAGGATGCCCGACCCCTGGCTCGACGCATTGGGCAAGGAGTTCGGTTTCGAGCCGCCGCGCGACCACGGTTTCGACTCGGTCGACGGCGTACGGGCGATGCGCGACGGCAGGGCCAAGGTCTTCATCGGGGTCGCGGGCAACTTCGTCCGTGCCATGTCGGACAGTGACGTCACCGAGGCCGCGCTGCGCTCGTGCAGCCTGACCGTGCAGGTCTCGACCAAGCTCAACCGCTCCCACACCGTGGTCGGCGAGACCGCGCTGATCCTGCCCACGCTCGGGCGCAGCGACCGCGACATCCAGGCGACGGGTGAGCAGTTCGTGACGGTGGAGGACTCGATGAGCTGCGTGCACGCCACGCGCGGCAAGCTCCCGCCGGCCTCGCCGCACCTGCTGTCGGAGGTCGCGATCATCAGCCGCCTCGCCGCCAGGACGCTCGCCGACCGGGCGGACGCTCCGGACATCCCGTGGGCCGACTTCGAGGCCGACTACGACCTGATCCGCGACCGGATCAGCCGAGTGGTGCCGGGGTTCGAGGAGTTCAACGAGCGCATCAAGGCCCCGGCCGGCTTCACGCTGCCCAACCCGGTCAACTCGGGCGTCTACAACACCCCGACCGGCAAGGCGGTCTTCACCGGCAACCACCTCGCATGGCTGGAGACCCCGCCGGGCCACCTGGTGCTGCAGTCGCTCCGCTCGCACGACCAGTGGAACACCATCCCGTACGCCATGGACGACCGATACCGCGGCATCCACCACGCGCGCCGGATCGTCATGGTGAACCCGGCCGACATCACCGAGCTCGGGTTCGCGGACGGCGACGTCGTCGACATCGTCTCGGTCTGGACCGACGGCATCGAGCGCCGGGCTCCCGGCTTCACGCTGGTCGCCTACCCGGCCGCACGCGGGTCGGCCGCGGCGTACTACCCGGAGACGAACGTCCTGGTCCCGCTCGACAGTGTCGCCGAGATCAGCAACACCCCGACGTCCAAGGGCGTGATCGTGCGGTTCGAGCGGGCGACCTCGTCCGCTGCCGGGGAGGGCTGACGCCATGGGCCGGGTGACCGTACGCCGGCGCGTGATGCGGCTGCGTGACGGCGCGGTCGACCACGCTCCTGACGCCCTAGCCGGCGAGGAACCGATGGAGATCCGGGTCAACGGTCGGCCGGTGACCGTCACCATGCGGACCCCGGGCAACGACTTCGACCTCGCGGTCGGATTCCTGGTCAGCGAGGGCGTCGTCCACGCCCGCGAGGACGTCGCCGCGGTGCGCTACTGCGCCGGGGCCACCGCTGACGGCTCCAACACCTACAACGTCGTCGACGTCGCCCTCGCCCACGGGGTGCCCGTGCCGGAGACATCGCTCGAGCGCAATTTCTACACCACGTCCTCGTGCGGGCTGTGCGGCAAGGCGTCCCTCGACGCGGTGCGCACCCGCTCGGCCTGGTCGGTCGCCGAGGATCCGATGCGACTGGGCACGGACGTGCTGCTGTCGCTGCCGGACCGGCTCCGTGAGGCGCAGCGGGTCTTCGACCGCACCGGTGGCCTGCACGCCGCGGGGCTCTTCACCGCCGCCGGCGACCTGCTCGCCGTACGCGAGGACGTCGGCCGGCACAACGCCGTCGACAAGGTGATCGGCGGCGCCGCGGTCAACGGCCAGCTCCCCGCCCGCGGCACCGTGCTCATGGTGAGTGGCCGCGCGTCGTTCGAGCTCGTCCAGAAGGCCGTCATGGCCGGCATCCCGGCGCTGGCAGCGGTCTCAGCGCCGTCCTCGCTCGCCGCCGACCTCGCGGCCGACGCGGGCCTCACCCTCGTCGGGTTCCTCCGCGGCAGCTCGATGAACGTCTACGCCGGCGCAGACCGCCTCCGCTGAGGGTTCCCGCAACGTCGTGGGGGTTGGCGGATAGCGTGTGGTGATTGAGCCATTCCGACTCATGCCACAACCTGTCAGACCCACAGGCACCCACGTGCGTGCCGGTAGGGGGCCGGTGGAGCCGACGCAGGTCCGAGCGATGGACGTCTCATGCCCTGTTTCCAGAACGTCCCGCCCTTCCCTTCCCGCGGGGCGTCCCTGGTGAGAACCTGGGAGAAGGCACACGACCTCAGCGGAGGACGGAATCATGAGAGCACTCGACTGCCGCGACCCCGACGCACATGACGACATCCACTTCACCGCGGACAACGACCAGGATCTGGTCACCAAGATCCAGCATCACCGCGATGAGTACCACCGGGATATCACCGACGAGCAGATCAGGGAGATGGTCACCAGCGGCGCGTACGACGAGTGACGGCTGACTGAGGAACCGGCCGCCTGCCGTAGCGCCCCCGGCAACTGACCGGTGGCCTGCGGCCTCTGCGGCACTCGCGGTGCCGACGGTCCAGGTCCGTCGCTGGTGGACCCCTTTCCGCCTAATGCAGGCAGGTGAACGGCCGGAACCGGACGCGGGTCCGCAAGCTGATCCCGGCCGGGAGAACCGGTAAGGGACTAGCCGAGCCAGCCCATGCGCTGACTGATGCGGTCGCCGGCGGCCTTGAGCTCCGCGGCGACGGACTCGATGCGAGCCTTGTCGAAGCGGTACGCCGGTCCGGACGCGCTCACCGCGCCGACAACGGCCCCGGTGTGGTCGCGCACCGGCACGGCGGCGGCGTTCAGTCCTGTCTCCAGCTCCTCGAAGGCGGTCGCGAAGCCCTCCGCGCGCACCTGCGCCAGCTGCTCGACCAACGTTTGGCGCGCGGTGAGGGTGTGCTCGGTGTAGGCCTGCAGGCCGGCCGTGTCGAGGACCTCGGTGAGCTGGGCGTCGCTCATGTAGGCGAGCAGGATCTTCCCGCTCGAGGTCGCGTGCAGCGGGGTGAGCTGGCCGACCCAGTTCTGGCTGGCGACGGCCGCCGAGCCGAGCGCCTGCTGGACGTGCACCGCGTAGTGCTCGCGGAGCACGGCGAGGTTGACGGTCTCGTCGAAGTGCTGGGCCAGGTCGTCGAGGACCGGCTGTGCCTGGCGGACGATGTCGAGGCGCGCCGGGATGGCGCTGGCGAGTCGAAGGACGCCGAACCCGAGCTGGTACTTGCCGCGTTCGGTGTTCTGCTCGACCAGGTCCCGCTCCTCGAGGGCGGCGAGGAGGCGGAAGGCCGTCGACTTGTGCACGCCGATCTCGGCCGCAACCTCGCTGACGCCCGCACTGCCCTCCCGCGCGAGGATCTCAAGGACGCTGACGGCGCGGTCGACCGACTGCACGCCGCCCGAGGATTCGCTGCTCTCGCGGGTGCCCTTGCCTTTGCCCGTGACGTGGCCTCCGTTGCTCATGGCGCAACCCTACGCGACGGGCAAGGCGAATCGCGTGTATGCGGGTCGGAGGAAGGCGGCTCGAGGCGTCGGCGCGGGCCCACCCTGACGCCTCCGACGGTCCGCAACCTGATCCTGGCCGGGCAGCCGAGGGCAGGCTCCGGTCGTGGGCCATGACCCACGACCGGAGCCCTTCTTTTCATGCCCTGGGCTACCGGTGGTCGGCCTTCCCGTTGCTGCACTCGACGGTGAAGGCGAAGTCGTCGCCGTGCTCGGTGACACCGGCGATCACTGCCTGGGAGATCGCCTCCTCGCCGTACTTGCGACGAACCATCAGCGGGTCCCGCCGCAGGTCCTTCACCAACGAGACGGCGAGCCCGACCATCACGACGACGAAGGGCAGTGCCGCAACGATGGTGATCGTCTGCAGTCCGCTGAGCGCGTCGGCACCGCCGACGAGCAGCATCACCGCCGCGGACGCGCCGGTCGCGACGCCCCAGAAGATCACGTTGAGCCGGCCAGGCTCCTGGGTGCCCTTCTGCGACAGTGTGCCCATCACGATCGAGGCCGCGTCCGCACCGGACACGAAGAAGATCGCGACCAGCACCATCACCAGCACCGAGGTGACCGTCGCGAGCGGGAAGGAGTCCAGCGTGGTGAACAGCTGCGACTCCAGCCCTCCGGCGCCGGCGATGTCGACGCCAGAGAGCTGCAGGTCCATCGCGGCGCCGCCCATGACGCAGAACCAGATGACGCTGACCAGGCTGGGTACCACCAGCACGCCCGTGACGAACTGCCGGATCGTGCGGCCACGGGAGATCCGGGCGATGAACATGCCCACGAACGGCGTCCACGACAGCCACCACGCCCAGTAGAAGACGGTCCAGCCCTCGAGCCAGGCCTGAGTGTCCGCGCCTTCCGCGCCGGTACGCGCGGACATCTCGGGAAGCGTCTGGACGTAGCTGCCGATCGAGGTGGGGATCAGGTCGAGCATGAAGACAGTGGGCCCGACGACGAACAGGAACAGGGCGAGCGTGACCGCCAGCACCATGTTGATGTTGGAGAGCCACTGGATGCCCTTGGCGACGCCGGACACGGCGGATACGACGAAGGCGGCCGTGAGGACGGCGATGATGCCGATGAGCACGGCGTTGCCCGTCTCCCCGATGCCGCCGACGATCTCCAGGCCGGTCCGGATCTGCAGGGCGCCGAGGCCGAGCGAGGTCGCGGATCCGAAGAGGGTCGCGAAGATCGCGAAGATGTCGATGACCTTGCCCAGCCCGCCATGCGCGCGCTTGCCGAGCAGGGGCTCGAACGCCGAGGAGATCAACTGCAGGCGCCCCTTGCGGTAGACGCCGTACGCGATCGCCAGACCGACGACCGCGTAGAGCGCCCACGGGTGCAGGGTCCAGTGGAAGAGCGTGGTCGCCATGGCGTTCTGGATCGCCTCGGGGTTACCGGGCCCGCCGGTGCCCGGGGGAGGGGCGGCCATGTGCGAGATCGGCTCGGCGACGCCGTAGAACATCAGGCCGATGCCCATCCCTGCGCTGAACATCATCGCGATCCAGGAGATGGTCCGGAACTCCGGCTCCTCGTCGTCGCGACCGAGCGGGATGGTGCCGTATCGGCTCGCAGCGAGCCAGATGACGAAGACGACGAAGGCGCTCGACGTGAGCACGAACAGCCAGCCGGCGTTGCCCATCACCCAGCCCAGTGCGTCTCCGGATGCGGTGCTCAGGGATGCGGTGCTGACCATGCCCCAGGCGAGGAACGCCAGGGCGACGACCGCGCTGATCCCGAAGACGACCATGTCGAGGCCGCCCCGGTGCGTCCCGTTCGCCGCGGGCTCCACGTCGAGCGCTGGGTGGGGGATGGGGTCCGCGGCCGGGGACCTCAACGTCCCCCCGACCGCGTCCTGGACCGTCGATGCCGCCGGCTGGCCGTCACGGGCGGGCTTCCGACCGCTGAGCCGTTGTCGGCGGGGGGTCTCGGGTGTCGTCGTCATGCCATGTGTCCCTTCGGTACGTCTGCCCGGGCGTAACTGGGACCATAAACCGGATGTTGTGAGTTACGCAACAGTGTGCTCAGGAAGCAACAACGGGATGGGTCGTGTGGCCATGCTCACTCTCGAGACCGCTTCGGACGGGCAGGACGCGCTCGCGCGCGGGCACGAGCCGGTGCCATGACCCGATGGGCGACTCGCGGTAACGGTGGCGGAGCGCCGGCCCGGAGCGCTGGTTCGGTGGGCCGGTCCGGCCTAGCGGGGACCCGGGCGGTCGCTGCCCGCCAGCCGGAAATAGGCGCGGACCGTGGTCCCGTCGGGCGTGGTATGCACCCGGACGAGGTCGGCGAGATGGTTGACGAGAAGCAGGCCGCGACCATGGGGCTGTCCGTCGAGCGGCGGCCGCCGCCCGGCGAGGGGATCCTCGATCTGCCCCAGGTCGCGGGACTCGCAGATCACGTGGTCGGCCTCGGCCCAGATGCTGAGCGAACAGGCGCCGGCGGCGTGCTGGAGACTGTTGGTGGCCAGCTCGCTGACGACCAGCTCGAGATCGCTGATGCGATCCCGGCTCAGACCCGCCTGATCGGCCTCGGCCGCCGCGAACCGGCGCGCCCCGGAGAGGTCGGCCGCGCTCCGGACCGTCCAGCTGGCGGCCCCCCCGGTGCCGTCCAGCGGCAGGTTGTACCGAGCGACGACGGCGTCGGGTGCGTACCGCAGGCTGACCTGCTCGTGTCCGGCCTCCCAGATCAGCGGATGGGTCGCCAAGGCGTCCGCCACCACGTGGGACTCGAGCCGGCGCACGTCGTAGGGACAGACGATCGTCACCATGCGGCTGCGGAACGCCGTGTTGATGAGCGCCTCGTGCTGCACGCATGCCGGATACTCGCTGTCGCTCCGGCCGGCCCAGATCGGCTCCCCGATGATGCGCACGTGAGTGCGGCGATGGCGATCGGCGAAGGCGCGGAGCACGCCGGGGATGATCCGGCCGGGATTGCGGCCGGCCTCGGTCATGTCGATGAGCGTGACCTCCGCTGCCTCAGTGCCGAGCGCCGACTCCAGAAGACCGAGCCGCTCCGTGGGCAGCGCCGCCGCCACCGGCTCGCCAATCCTCAGCCCGTCGAGGACGAAGGGCACCAGTCCGGCGAGGTACTCCTCGTCGGTGCGGTAGAACAGCGCCGGATGCACGAAGGGATCAGTCGCAGCACTCATGCCGGGATCTCCACGCGCGCCCGGTCCAACCCGAGGGCCCTGATCAGCAGTCCCGGTCCGGGGTGCGCCGTCCGCAGCACGAGCATGTGGCCCTCGCTACGGGCGTGCTCCACCAGCTGCAGCAGGCTTCGGTGGTCCATGAACTCGACCCGGCTGGCGTCGAGGACCAGCTCCCCGTTGTGCGGCTGTAGGTCGGCGCGATGCAGTGCCAGCCGGAGCAGGTCCCGGGTGGCGAGGTCCAGCTCTCCGCCGATCGCCGCCGCACATCCGTTCTGCGTCGTGGCGTGCAACCAGAAGGGCGTCGCGTCTGCGCTCGCTCCCGGATGCATGCAGGCGAGGGCCGCGATCGACCCATCACCCACCAGGCTGCGTTGGTAGGCGCACATCGCGGAGAACGGTGCGGTGAGGATGTAGCGGTCGATCAGGTGCTCGTAGCGGGCGAAGGCGTCCAGCTGCTCCGGGGTTCGCACCAGCGCGGTCGCATCTGCCGCCACGCGCAACCCGGTGAATCCCGCCGCGACGGCCTGCGCGGTCGCGCGGGCGTACGCCGCCACCTGAGCAGCGGGGTCGACGACGGTCCCGGTGGGGTAGGCCGCCTCGATGGAGTCCGCCTTGGCCGCGCCGCTGTGGAGCGCCTGCTCCATGCCGGGCAGCTCCCGCAGCTCGTCCTCGAGGGCAGTCACGTCACCCGAGCCCACGTACCAGACCTGCTCGCCCAGCTGCAGGCCCTCCGCCAGGAAGCAGCCTGCGCGCGCTCGAAACTCCTGGGCATCCTCGAACGCCCAGCACAGGTGGTCGTAGCGACCAGGATCGCGAACGTCCTCGACGACGCCCGCCTGTAACGACATGCAACCGACAGTACTCTCCGGCGGACGGGGAACTGGTCGACTCCGGCGCGCCCGCACCGCCGGACCGATGTGGGGAGGGTGCGGCCAGACGTGCGGCTAGCATCGCCGTCGGCGGCACCCTGCGCCCACTGCACCTACCCGAATGGTGAGGAATCACGGTCCATGGGCGGACACCACGCGCGGCACGCGGCGCCCGAGACGGCGCGGATGCGGCGCATCGCCCTGTTGGTGATCGCGCCGATCGCCGCACTGACCGTGCTGGCGATGATCTGGCTCTGGCCGACCGGCAGCATCGCGCAGTCGGAGCAGGCCGGCGGCGCAGGGGAGCTCGAGGGCCAGGTGGTCGCGATCGACAGGGAGACCTGCCCTGAGGAGCTCGCCGACGACGTGAACGGGTGCGGCACCGCTGAGGTTCGGGTCACCGGAGGTGCCGAGGAGGGGACGCGCCTGAAGACCCTGCTCCCGAACGGGGCGGGTGCACCGCGGATCGCCGAGGGGGACGACGTGGTGCTGATCGAGACGACCGGTCCCGACGGTGAGGCGTTCTCCATCGTCGACCACCAGCGTGCGACCGGGCTCTGGGTCGTCGCGGCCGCCTTCGCCCTGGCCCTGCTTGCGTTCGGACGATGGCGCGGCCTGACCGCGTTGGCCGGCCTCGCTGTCACCTTCGCGCTGCTCGTGTTCTTCGTGGTGCCGGCGATCCTCGCCGGCGAGCCCCCGCTGCTCGTGGCGATCGTGGGGTCCGCGGCGGTGGTGCTGACCGTCCTCTACCTGACCCACGGGTTCGCGCTGTCGACCACGGTCGCGGTCCTCGGCACGCTCGTCAGCCTCGTGCTGACCGGGCTGCTCTCGGCCGCGGCGGTCGCCGGACTGCACCTCACCGGGGTCACCGACGACATCTCCACGGCCGTGGGCGCGGTCCACAGCGTCAACATGGAGGGCCTGCTCCTGGCCGGCATCGTCATCGGAGCCCTGGGCGTCCTCGACGACGTCACCGTGACCCAGGCCGCGACGGTCACCGAGCTCGCCCGCGCCAATCCCTCGTACGGATTCCGGCGGCTCTACCGAGCCGGCAGCCGGGTGGGACGCTCGCACATCGCCTCCGTCGTCAACACCATCGTCCTCGCTTATGCCGGATCGTCGCTGCCGCTCCTGATCCTGATCGTCGCCAACAACGACTCCCTGGGCGGCGTGGTGACCGACCAGGTCATCGCCCAGGAGGTCGTGCGCAGTGTGGTGGCGACGCTGGGGCTGATCGCCGCCGTGCCCGTCACCACCGCTCTCGCCGCGCTCAGCGCTCGCCGCACCGGAGTGTCCCCGGCCGGTCCTACGCTCGGGGCATGAACCGGATCGACCGCTTGTACGCCCTGGTCGAGGAGTTGCGCGCGGCGGGCGCCAGGGGGCGTACGGCGCCCCAGCTCGCCCGGCACTTCGAGGTCAGCGTGAGGACGATCGAGCGCGATTTGAGCGCCCTCGGTCAGGCCGGCGTGCCGCTTGCGACCAAGCAGGGACGCACGGGCGGCTACACCCTCGACCGGTCGATGAGCCTGCCGCCCCTCAACTTCACGCCGCGCGAGGCGGCGGCCGTGGCGGTGGCGCTCAGCGGCAGTGAGCACGTGCTGTTCCGGCGGGATGCGCGCAGCGCCCTTCAGAAGATCGTGGCGGCGATGCCCGAGCGGGCGCTCGAGGAAGCCCGGCGGACGGCGGGGAAGGTGCGGCTGATCGTCCAGCCCGTCGCGGATCCCGACGCCGAGGTCGCCGAGACGGTCTGGCAGGCCGTGCGCGACAACCTCGTGCTGCGCATCCACTACGTCGACGTCGGCAGCGTCGAGACGGAGCGGGAGGTCGAGCCGCACCAGATCGTGATGGGACCCAACGGGTCCTACCTGACGGCGTGGTGCCACCTGAGGGGGGAGGACCGGGTGTTCCGGATGGACCGCATCACCCGAGCAGAGCGGATCCCCTCCGTGGGGCGACCGCACCGTGCCGCCAGCGAGCCGGTGGTCGACGGTTACGAGACGAAGCTGCCCGCGGCCGCGCTCGGCTTCGAGAAACTCACGGGGAACACCGACATAGGGCTGTCGCGAGCACCGGCGACGGTAGGTGCATCCCGCCGGCCGGCGGGTTGACGACAAGCACAAGGAGAAGCCATGACGGACCCTGCTCCGGGCACCCTCGCCTGGTTCGAGGTCGCGACCAGCGACCCCGACAGCGCCGAGAAGTTCTACGGCAACCTCTTCGACTGGACCTTCGAGGCCGACGCGCCTGCCGCGTCCGGCGGCATGGACTACCGCAACATCAAGGCATCCGGGGCGGACACCCCGATGGGCGGCATCTTCAGCACCGGCGGCCAGGTGCCCGACCATGCCGTCTTCTACATCCTCGTCGCGGACGTGGAGGCCGTCTGCGTCGACGCCGAGCAGCTCGGCGGCTCGGTGGTGGCCCAGCACCTGGATCCCGGACCGGGTGCGCCGAAGTTCGCCTACCTGCGGGACCCGGCGGGCAACCAGTTCGGCGTGTTCAGTCCACCGGCGGCCTGATGCCACCTGACGCGACGGGTGCGGCCCCGTCGGAGGAATCCGGCGGGGACGACGCCCGCGACCTGTACGACCAGCTCACCGACGACCTGCTCTACGACCCCGCCATCGGACGGGCCACGATGATGGGCTATCCCTGCGTCCGCCTGGCCGGGCGGTTCCTGGCGTCGTACGACGACAAGGCCGCCTGTCTGGTCGTGAAGCTCCCGCGGGCGCGGGTCAGCGGCCTCGTCGAGTCCGGGACCGGAGAGCCGTTCGCCCCGGCCGGCCGGGTCTTTCGCGAGTGGGTGTCGATCCCGACCGTCGATCGCGCCCTCTGGCAGCGGCTGCTGGAGGAGGCGGTCGACTTCGCTCGGGAGGGGCTCAACCTTCCGGGGACTCCCAGGTGAACCCGTCCGGGTCGGTGAACGGCCCGGCGTGGCTGGTGACCACGAGGCGGTGCGACCCGCTGCCGTCCGCGGAGACGCCGGCGTCCTTCGCCAGGGCGCGGTGCTTGTAGAGCCCCAGCTTGATGGCACCGGGCGGGGTCACGAACTCGACGTAGGAGCCGGCGAAGCCCTTGCCGACCCTGAGCCCGCGGTCTTCGTAGAGCCTTCGGGTCGCGCGCACGTCGGAGGCGCCCAGCAGAAGCACGATGTCCTGGACCTCCCGGCTGGCCGGGCCGGTGGTCTTCTTCTTCGACGTCGCCACCTTCCAGATCGTCCCGTCCGGCGCCTGCACGACGCCTCCGACGCCCCACATCGACTTCGCCGGTGGTTTCAGCGTCGTCGCCCCGGCCTCGAGGGCCGCGTCGATGAGCGCGGTCACGTCGGCGGGCTGCGCGACGATCAGCGACAAGGTGAATCCACGGAAGCCGTCGGTCGGCGCGTCCGAGGCGCGGACCTGCAGCCGGTCGTCGAGGCCGAAGGCGGTCTTGTAGAAGTTGTCGGCAGCGGTGGGGTCGGTCACCTCGAGGGTGACGGACTCGATGGGGGTCACGGCGGTGGTGGTCATGTCGATGACGCTAGGTCCGCCGGCCCGGGCTGCGCTTCTCGATTCCTGACCGGTTGCCGAGCATCGAGCGCCCACCCGGTCAGGGCGACGACCGCGAGCCCGAGGACGACGTACCACGGATGCGCGACCAGGGCGGCCTCCACGCCCCGGAACGGGTTGCCGAGGAGCCCGACCCGCTCGAGCGCCCAGCCGGTTGCTGCCACCAGGGCGAGGCAGCCGCCGACGAGGCGGACGCCCGGGTAGAACCGGGTCCGCGCCAGCGCATAGAGGGACGGGAAGAGGGCCGCCGTCGCGGTGAGCTGCGCCAGCTCCACCCCGAGGTTGAAGGCCAGCAGGGGAGGCACCGACCGGGACCCTTCGAGGCCGAGATCGGTCAGGATGCCGGCGAACGCGAGGCCGTGCACCAGCCCGAAGCCGGCCGCGATGAGCGCTTCGCCGCGCGGGACCAGCGGTCGCACGGCGTGCACGGCGGCGACGCCCACCGAGACGGCGACGAGCACCTCGACCACGGTGGTGGGCGCCTGCACCCAGCCGAGGCTGGCCGCGATCAGGGTGGCGGAGTGGCCTACGGTGAAGGCGGTGACGACCGTCGCGAGGTCCCGGAGCGTCGGTGCCACATCCGTCCGGCGTCGCCACCGCCCGGCCACCACGACGACCGGGGCGGTCAGTAACAGTGCGGTGAGGAACATCAGGTGGTCGGCTCCCTCGAGCACGTGCTGGAAGCCGTACTCGACCATGTCGAGCAGACCGACCGGCGTCGCGCCCGAACCCGTGTCGCCGGCAACCGTCAGGGTCGGGTCACTGCTCGTGAGCACTCCAGGCGTGCTGATCTGCCCGGCCGCGTCGGTGAGGACCACGACTGCGTCGTGATCGGGGATGGCCTCGATGACGGCGTCGTACTCGATCTCCAGGCCTGACGTCGACGCACCGCCGGTGTCGAAGACGACGTCGACGCTGACGGAGTCGATGCCCTCGACGGACTCCCTGGTCAGGCTGGTGAAGGTCTCGGTCCAGACCGTCCCGTCCGCACCGGTCAGCTCGAGGTGGTCGCCGAGGTACGCGACCACCTCGTCGGAGTACGACGACACGTCCACCTCGCTCGAGTAGTCCGTGCCGAGCGCCTGGTCGAGCGTGGCCATCGCGATGGTCACCGTCGCGTCTGCCTCGGTGTCACTGACGTGCAGCGAGATCGTGCTGCTGTCGAGACTGTGCGCGTGCGCTGCCGACGGGACGAGGGCCACGCTCAGCGCGGCCGCCGCGACGGCGCCGGCCAGACCGGCCGCGCGCCTCGCGAGCCGCATCAGGCGGTGAGCCCGGTGAAGGACGGCGTGGCCTCCTGCCCATCCCACGTCACGCGGAACGTGAACGCCTCCTCGAGCGCGGCGCGGTAGGCCTCGGCCTGCTCCTCGGAGATCGTGCCGGCCTCGAGCAGCGCGTCGATCGCGGGACTCCAGGACTCGACCAGCGCGTCGATGAGCGTGGTCGGGTCGAGGCCGAGGTCCTCGGCTACGGCGGCGAGGTTCTGGCCCTGCTCCTCCATACGGACATGGAGTTCCTCGTGGCTGATCGCCAGCACCTCGTCGAGCACGTCCTGGACGGGCTGGTGCCCGCGGTGCAGGTCGAGGGAGCCGTCACCGTAGGCCTCCTGGATCAGGTCGATCAGCTCCTCCTCGGTGGTGACCGACGCCGGGTCGACCGACTGGCCCGGTCCGCCGCCGGCGGGCATCGCGCCATTGCTTTGTGCGGCGGTGCTCTGTGAGGTGGAGGCCGAGGAGGAGTCGGTGGTCGACGAGGTCGTCTCGCTCGCGCCGCAGGCGGCGACGGTCGGGATCAGGACGGCGAGGCTGAGGGCAGCCAGGGTCTTGCGGAGCTTCATCTGTTCTCTCGCTTCATGTTGGCGGGTACTGGAGACGAGGATGCGCGAGCGGTCGGGGAGCGGGCTGTGCCTTCTCTGTGAGCCCTCTGTGAGCGACTTCGCCTTGTATCCGGTACCTAGGTACAGGTTTACGCTGACGGCATGGAGCACCTCCTGACCACCGAGGCCTGCACGATGCCCACCGCCGACCGGCCACTGCGCCTGGCCGAGTTCGACGCCCTCTTCTCGCGTGCCGTTCGCGATGTGCAGCGCGGAGGCACCGGCGTGCGGATGCACCTGGCCGGCGACGCCGGCCTCGTCGACCGGGTCCGCGACCTGACCGACCGGGAGACGTCCTGCTGCTCGTTCTTCGCCTTCACGATCGACGGCACCGACGACGACCTGACGCTGGACATCGCCGTGCCGCCGGCGCGGCAGGAGATTCTGGACGCCCTGGCCGACCGTGCCGCGGAGCTGTCGACATGAGCCTGCGGATCATGGAGGTCGCCCAGGCGGCGGGCGTCAACAAGGAGACGCTCCGCTACTACGAGCGCCGCGGGCTGCTCCGGGCCCCCGACCGCAGCCCGGGCGGGCACCGGCTGTACGACGACCGAGCCGTGCAGACCGTGCGGGTCATCAAGGCCGCGCAGCGGCTCGGGTTCACGCTCGAGGAGATCGCCGACCTCGTCGCAGTGGGGCGCCGGCGCGGTGTCGGGTCGGGCATGCAGGGGCGTGCCCGCGAGAAGCTGGCTGAGGTCGAGGCGCGCATCGCGGACCTGCAGGCGATCCGTGGCAACCTCGTCGCTGCGCTCGAAGCAGGATGCGACGACCTGCACGTGTGCGTCACCCGGGACTGCTGTCCCGTGCCGTTCTCGGAGATCTCGACCCGCAGCGCCGCCGGCCCACGCCGCTGACCGGGGTTCGCCACCACGTTGTGCGAGCTGGTCTTCGGTCGCCGAGACGGTTGACCATCCCGGTCGCTAGGGACGGCGGCCCAGGAACGCCACCAGTCGGTCGCCGGCGGGAGTGGTGGGTGGGACGGGCAGGGGCGGGTCGAACCGGGCGGCGCGGCCCGATGAGTCCACGAGCGCAGGGCACAGCTCGAGCAGAGGAACCGCGAGCGGGGCGGAGATCTGACGAGGCGAGCCGCATGCCACGGAGATGTCCCAGGCGTGCACGGCGACCTCGATGGCGGCCACGAGCAGGAGCTCAGATCCGTCGAGGCTGCAGCATCCGATGGTGACGGTCGGCGGCGCGGGGAGCAGGCGGAGCAGCTCGGCGAGACCGGTCCGGATGCCGGCAACAGTGTCGCCTCCGGTGATGAGGCGCCGCGGCCGGAAGAGCCGCACGTGCCCGCTGGCGAGTCCCTCTGCGACGGCCGACGTCGAGTCGGCCACGTGGCAGAGCAGAGTGCCGAGGTCCCATTCGCGGCACGGCGTGGACCGCCGCAGGTCGGCGTCCGCCCCGATCGGGAGGGCGTTGAGCGCGTAGCCAACCGCTTGCGCGACGAGCGCTCCCCCCGGGGCCGCGCCGTCGTGCACAGAGGCTGTCGTCATGACGTCGTGGCAGACAGCCCGAACGTGGCGAAGAGGCCAGGATCCTGGAAGTCGACGACCCTTGCCACGCCGTCCCCCGCGAGGTCGAGCACGTGGATGGAGTGGGCGGTCCAGTAATCGCCCTCAGGGGTGTACATGGCGAATGCCGCCTGGGCGTTGGCTCGGATCCGGACCATCCGCGAGCCGCCGGGCCGTCCCGCGAACGCCGGGCACCTCCCGGCCACCAGCGCCAGCACGCGGTCGCGACCGAGGAACCAGTCCGGAACCGGCGGCATCTCCCAGACCACGTCCTCACGCAGCACCGCGCCGAGGTCGGCGAGATCCGCGTGCTCGAACGCCCGGGCGTACCGGTCCAGGATCGCCCGTGCCGCCGCGTCGTTCGGCTCCGCGACGCACTCCGCGTCGGGGGCCACAGTCCGCAGGTGGGCGCGAGCGCGCTGGAGTGAGCTGTTGATCGCGGCCGGGGACGTGTCGAGGATCTCAGCAGCCTCGGCCGCTGGGATCCGGAGCACGTCGCAGAGCAGCAGCGCGGCACGCTGGCGAGCGGGCAGGTGCTGGTAGGCGACGACGAGCGCCAGCCGCAGGCTGGCCCGGTCGGCGACGACCGCCGCCGGATCGGAGGTGACCATGCTGTCGGGGACCGGTTGCACCCAGGCTGCGTCGGGCAGCGCGGCTCGGAGATCGGCCTGCGGGTCGTCGGAGGGTGCTCCGAGCCCCGAGGGCAGCGCACGGCGCTGGCGCTGATCGAGCGCCGTGAGGCATGCGTTGGTGGCGATCCGGTAGAGCCAGGTCCGCAACGACGCCCGGGACGCGTCGTAGGAGCCGAACGAGCGCCAGGCCCGCAAATAGGTCTCCTGGACGACGTCCTCGGCGTCGTGGGGCGATCCGAGCATCCGGTAGCAGTGCGCGATCAGCTCGCCCCGGTGGCGGACGGCCGCGAGAGTGAATCCGGCATCCCGTGGTGCGGTGACGTCGGTCGACGGCGTAACGGGGTGACCCATGGCGTGCTCCTTCCGCACCGCTGCCGCGGCGTCCATCAGTACATACCGGCGCCGGAGCCGAAACTCATCGATGAGTTCGGGCCTCGCGCTCGGTAGGTACCGGCATGCCCACCCGAGGAGGAACGTCGATGAGCAGTCGACCCGAGCGATCGATACAGCGCTGGACCCTGGCACTCGCCACCGTGGCGTCGTTCATGACGGCGCTGGACACGCTCGTCGTGTCCACCGCCCTGGACACGATCCGTAGAGACATGTCCGCCTCCGTCGCAGAGCTGGAATGGACCGTCAACGCGTACAACCTGAGCTTCGCCGTGCTCCTCCTGACCGCCGCCGGCGTGGGTGACCGGTTCGGTCGCCGGCGGATGTTCGCTGTCGGCCTCGTCGTGTTCGTCGGGGCGTCCGCCGCCTGCGCCCTGTCGACAGACGTCACCGCACTGATCGTCGCCCGGGCCGTGCAGGGCGTCGGCGCTGCGCTGGTGATGACCCTGTCGCTGGCGCTGGTCAGCGCGGCCTACCCGTCGCACCGCCGGGGCGCGGCGATCGGTGTCCTCGAGGGCATGGTCGGCCTTGCGGTGGCGCTCGGCCCGCTCGTCGGCGGCGCGATCGCCGAGGGCCTGAACTGGCAGTGGATCTTCTGGCTCAACGTGCCGGTCGGCCTGGTGGCAATCCCGCTCGTGCTCGGGATGCTGAGGGAGAGCCACGGCCCGGATACGCGCCTGGACCTGGGCGGCGTGGTGCTGGTGACCGCGGGCGCGTTCGGTGTGGTGTGGGCGCTGGTGCGTGGCAACGTCGCTGGATGGGAGAGCGTCGAGGTGCTGGTCGCGCTCGTGGGCGGCGTGGTGGCGCTGGTCTCCTTCGTCGTGTGGGAGAACCGGGTATCGAACCCCATGCTGCCGATGCGGTTCTTCCGGTCACGGGCCTTCTCTGCGGGCAACACGGCGGTCTTCCTCACCTTCGCGTCGTTGTTCATCGCTGTCTTCTTCCTCGCCCAGTTCCTGCAGATCGTGCAGGGACACGGTCCGCTGGACGCAGGTCTGCGCCTGCTGCCGTGGACGGCGACCCTGTTCTTCTGTGCGCCCGTCGCGGGTGCGCTGGTGGACCGGATAGGGGAGCGGCCGCTGCTGGTGACCGGTCTGTCCCTCCAAGCGGTCGGACTAGCGTGGGTCGCCGTCGCCGCCGCGCCGGAGACGTCGTACGGCGCCCTCGTGCTGCCGCTGGTGGTGGCAGGTGCTGGAGCGTCGATGGCCATGCCAGCAGTCCAGACCGCGGTCGTCGGGTCCGTCGACCACGCCGAGCTAGGGAAGGCGGCCGGTGCGAACAGCATGATGCGCGAGCTCGGCGGCGTCTTCGGGATCGCTGCCGGCGTGGCGGTGTTCGCCGGCGCCGGCGGCTACGGCTCGGTGCGCGCGTTCACCGACGGGTTCGGCCCCGCCCTCGGGGTCGCCGCAGCGCTGTCGGTCCTCGGTGCGCTCTCGGCGCTGTGGGTGCCGGTCATGTCGCGGGGCTCACTGGATGCGGCTGGACAGCCGGTGCGGCGTGAGAGCACTGTGGAGCCTGTTTGAAGGAGACGCGATGGGGATCTACCGCGAACAGGTCCTGCCAAGGATCGTCAACGTCGGGTGCGCCATGGGACCGGCCCAAGGGCCGCTGCGGAAGCGGGTCTGCGCGGGGCTGTCCGGAGAGGTCCTCGAGATCGGGTTCGGCTCGGGGCTGAACGTGCCGCACTACCCGGCGACGGTCTCCCGGGTGGCGGCCGTCGAGCCGTCCGACGTCGGTTGGAGCCTGGCCTCCGCGCGGGTGGAGGCCAGCGCGGTGCCGGTCCAGCGCGTGGGAATGGACGGTCAGGCGCTGCCGCTGCAGGACGACTCGTTTGACTGCGCGCTCTCGACCTGGACGATGTGCACGATCCCCGACCTGGCCGCGGCCCTCTCGGAGGTGCGACGGGTGCTGCGACCCGGCGGAACCCTGCACTTCGTCGAGCACGGGCTCGCGCCGGACGAGTCGGTCGCACGGTGGCAACGGCGTCTCGAACCCGTGCAGAAGCGCGTCCTGGGCGGGTGCCACCTCACCCGACCGATCCTCGACGCGATCGAGGCGGCCGGCTTCACCATCACCGAGGTGGACGTCTTCTACGAGGAGGGTGCCCCGAAGGTGCTGGGTGCCGACAAGCTGGGCGTCGCCACGGCCTGACCGGCGGTCCGGGACCCTAGGCTGGCGGGATGCAGGTGCTGGATGAGGAGAGTCCGGGTTCGCGCCTGATCTACGGCTGCATGGGGCTCGGCGGGTCCTGGGAGGACGGCCGGTACGGCGCCCGGGAGGTCGATCTGGCGGAGGCAGCCGTCGCGGCGGCCGTCGAGAGCGGGATCGGCCGCTTCGACCACGCCGACATCTACCGTCGTGGCAGTGCCGAGTCTGTCTTCGGCGAGGTCCTGCGCCGGGCGCCCGAGCTGCGGGCGCGGATCCGGATCCAGGGCAAGGTCGGCATCCGGCTGGCTGCGGGTGACGTCGTCGGGCACTACGACCTCGGTGCGGTCGCCATCCGGGAGGGCGTGCTCGGGAGCATCGAGCGCCTCGGAGTGGAGCGGCTCGACGTGCTGCTGCTGCACCGGCCGGATCCGCTGTGGGAGCCGGTGGAGGTCGCGAGCGCGGTCGCCGAGCTGCAGCGGGACGGCCTGGTCGGCGACGTGGGCGCGTCCAACATGTCGACGGCCCAGCTCGTCGCGCTCCAGGACGCGCTGGGCACCCCGCTCGTCGCGAACCAGCTGGAGATGAGCCTCGCTCGACACGGCTTCGTGGACTCGGCGGTCCTGGTCAACCACCCCGACAACGTCGGCACGGACTTCCCGCACGGGATGCTCGAGCACTGCGGCAGGCGCGGCATCGAGCTCCAGGCGTGGGGGGCCCTGGCAGCCGGGCGCTACACCGGCGGATCGGCTGTCGACGGGCGGACCGCGGCGACCGCCGCGCTGGTCGCGCGGATGGCCGCCGATCTGGGAGTCACGCCCGAGGCCGTGGTGCTCGGCTGGCTGATGCGGCACCCCGCGCGGATCGCGCCGGTCGTGGGCACCACCAACCCGGACCGGATCCGGGCCTGCGCGCAGGCGGAGTCCGTCGCCGCGGCCATGACACGTGTCCAGTGGTACACCCTCTACACCGCCGCCCGAGGCAAGCCGGTGCCCTGAGCTGACCGGCGGTCATCGCTGCGCCCACCGGCGGTCGGCGGCTCGGCCGCGTCCGACGCGGATGGTGACGGTTGCCGAGGTCGTCGTACGGCCTTCCCCCGGGTCGTGTCTACCACTCGTCGGCTGAAGCCACTGCCGCCGCGTCAGAGTGACCGAGGACAGCAGTCGCCCGGTCAGCGGAGCAGGGGCGCGAACGTCAGCCCCAGGTGCAGCAGGAGCCGGTGATCGCCGCGGTTGAGATCCAGCCCGGTGACCTGCTCGATCTTCTGGAGCCGGTAATAGACGGTCTGTCGGTGCACGTTGAGTGCGCTCGCGGTCTGCTGCGCGTTGCCGGCGTGCTGCAGGAACGAGTCCGCCGTCCTGATCAGCTCCGCGTCGCCGTACTCCAGCAGTCGGACGACGGCCTCGTCGAGGACCGCCCCGGCGAGCGCGCTGTCCGGGCCACAGGCCAGCAGTCGGTAGACGCCCAGCTCGGGCCACACGGCGACCGGCCGGACATCGGGTACGGCGGCGCACACACGGCTCGCGAGCCGTGCCTCCTGCCAGCTCGCGCGGGCATCCGCCAGGTCAGGCCGCGGGCCCCCGACACCCACCACGAGGTGCTCGCGGTCACGAGCGTCCAGCCGTTCGGAGTACAGGTCGCGCACGCGCCGGGCGACGTCGAGTGCGGGGGCGAGGTCCCCACCCGGCACGGGCACCAGCAGGGTGGTTTCACTCTCGCTCGCGGTCGCCAGCACGGAGCGAGGCAGGCTCCAGAGGTTGATCGGCACGGCCGGCGCGGGACCGGTCCCCGCAGGCGGGCTGGTCACCCGCAGTTCGAGCACGCTGATCGGCACCCCCCGGCGGACCATGCCCTGCTGGTCGATCTCGTCGGCGGCCTGCTCCGCGGACTCGCGATCAGGCGAGAGCAGGTCCTGCAGCTTGAACTCGAGCACGTCCCGGGCCCGGGACTGCTGTGCCATCAGCGCTCCGGCGCGTTCGGCGAGCCGCATGGCGGCTGCGACGCGCGGTTCGTCCACGTCGTGGTAATCGTCGAGCACCCACAGGTAGCCGTAGGTGACGCCGTTCCAGCGAGCAGGCAGGCACAGGCGCGGCAGGATCCGCTGGTCGGGGGACGCGGGGGTACGCACGGGCTCGTCGCTGGTCGCGATCCCGAACTGCTCGAACCACCTGCGCACGTCGGCCGAGGAGCGACGCTGCAGGATCGAGTCCTGCCGGATGTCGTCGATCTCCTCACCATGCGAGCCGAAGGCGACCATGTTGAAGTGCCGGTCCTCGAGCGTGACCGGGCGCTGCAGGAGCCGGGACACCTCGTCGGCGATGTCCTGGAGCTCGGGTCTCATCCGCTGCCTCCGATGGGTTCCACTCCGCATCTTGCAGCGGGATTGAGCAGATGTCTAACAGATCTTGCACCAACGTCTGGCAGTTGTCTCGGGTGCTGCCCGATGCCGCCGCCGTACGTTGCGGGGAGTTGCCCAGATCACATCCCGGAGGTTCTCATGCTCGGTCCCCTGTTGCTCCGCGCGTCTCGCAGCGAAGGCGTCCGAGGAGCGGTGTCGGTGGCACCGATGTCGCGCAACCTCATCGACCGCTTCGTGCCCGGGGAGCAGATGAGCGACGTCCTGGACGCGACCGACGACCTGGTGAGCTCCGGTCGAGCGGTCACGATCGACCACCTCGGTGAGGACACCCTCGACCGGGCCCAGGCGAGCGCCACGCGGGACACCTACGTCCGGCTGCTCGGTCGCCTGGCCGACCTCGGGCTCGCATCGCGCACCGAGGTGTCCCTGAAACTCTCCGCCGTGGGTCAGGCGCTGCCGGCTGACGGCCACGCCGTGGCGCTCGACAACGCACGGGCGATCTGCGCGGCCGCATCGTCGGCGGGGACCACCGTGACCCTCGACATGGAGAACCACACGACCGTCGACTCGACGTTGGCGGTGCTGGGCGACCTCCGCGCCGACTTCCCGTGGGTCGGCGCGGTGCTGCAGTCCTGCCTGCGCCGGACCGAGGGCGACCTGCGCGACCTCAGCCACGCCGGCTCCCGCGTTCGGCTCGTCAAGGGCGCCTACGCCGAGCCCGCGTCCGTGGCGTACGCAGCGAAGCGCGACGTCGACCTCGCCTACGTGCGCGGTCTCAAGCTCCTCATGGCCGGCGCCGGCTACCCGATGGTCGCCAGCCACGACCCGCGGATGATCGCGATCGCGCGCGACCTTGCCGAGCGGTACGACCGGACCGCGGACACCTACGAGTTCCAGATGCTCTACGGGATCCGCGTTCCCGAGCAGCGCCGGCTGGTCGCCGAGGGGGAGACCATGCGCGTCTACGTGCCCTACGGCGAGGACTGGTACGGCTACTTCATGCGCCGCCTGGCCGAGCGGCCCGCGAACGTCGCCTTCTTCCTCCGCTCCCTCGTCAGCCGCTGACGACCACCACCCCGACGACGTCAGACCACCGAAAGGACACCACCCGTGGATGCAGTGACTCATGTGCCGGCTCCCGTCAACGAGCCGGTTCGCGACTACGCCCCCGGCGCTCCGGAGCGCGCCCGCCTCGAGCAGAAGCTCAAGGAGCTGGCGGCAGAACCTCAAGACCTCACCGCCACGATCGGTGGGGAGCAGCGCGCCGGTGGCGGCTCCGCGATCGAGGTGGTCCAGCCGCACCGCCATGCTCACGTGCTGGGCGTCCTCCAGAACGCGACCCAGGACGACGCCGCGGCCGCGATCACCGCAGCGTCGGACGCCGCAGCCGACTGGCGGGCGCTGAGCTTCGACGAGCGCGCCGCGGTGTTCCTCAAGGCGGCCGACCTCCTGGCCGGGCCCTGGCGTGAGACCCTCAACGCCGCCACCATGCTCGGGCAGTCGAAGACCGCGATCCAGGCCGAGATCGACTCCGCGTGCGAGCTGGTCGACTTCTGGCGCTTCAACGTCGGCTACGCGAGGGACATCTATGCAGGGCAGCCGAGTGCGAACGCGCCGGGCGTGTGGAACCGGCTCGACCATCGGCCACTGGAGGGTTTCGTCTATGCGATCACGCCCTTCAACTTCACCGCGATCGCAGGCAATCTCCCCACCGCGCCGGCGCTGATGGGGAACACGGTGGTGTGGAAGCCGTCGCCCACCCAGCAGCTCGCGGCGCACCTGACCATGCGGCTGCTCGAGGAGGCCGGCCTCCCGCCGGGCGTGATCAACATGCTCCCGGGTGACGGCCTCGCGGTCTCCGAGGTGGCGCTGACCCATCCGGACCTGGCCGGCATCCACTTCACCGGCTCCACGCCGACCTTCCAGCACCTGTGGCGCACCGTCGGCGAGAACATCGCGTCCTACCGCACCTATCCGCGGATCGTCGGCGAGACCGGTGGCAAGGACTTCATCCTCGCCCACCCGAGCGCGGACCCGGAGGTGCTGCGCGTGGCCATGATCCGGGGTGCCTTCGAGTTCCAGGGCCAGAAGTGCTCGGCCGCGTCGCGCGCCTACGTCCCGCGAAGCGTCTGGGCGAGGATGCGCGACGAGCTGGTCGCCGAGACCGAGGCGCTGACCGTCGGCGACGTGACCGACCTGTCGAACTTCATGGGAGCCGTCATCGACGCGCGGGCGTTCGCACGGCACAAGGCGGCGATCGATCGGGCGCACGCCGCGCCGGGCATCGAGGTCGTCGCAGGCGGCACCTACGATGACGCCGAGGGCTGGTTCGTGCGGCCGACCGTCCTGGTGGTCGACGACCCGGCGGACGAGGTGTTCCGCGACGAGTACTTCGGCCCGATCCTCGCCGTCCACGTCTACGAGGACGGCGACTTCGAGAAGGTCGTGGCACAGATGGAGTCGGTGGCGCCGTACGGCCTGACGGGCGCGGTGATCGCGCAGGACCGCGGCGTGATCGCCTGGGCGAGCGAGAAGCTCCGTTTCGCCGCCGGCAACTTCTACGTCAACGACAAGCCCACCGGCGCAGTCGTCGGGCAGCAGCCGTTCGGAGGCTCGCGCGCCTCCGGCACCAACGACAAGGCCGGTTCGCCGCTGAACCTGCTGCGCTGGACCTCCCCGAGGGCGATCAAGGAGACCTTCGTGCCGGCGACCGACCACCGCTACCCGCACATGGTCGTCTGAAGCCGTGGGCTGGGAACCGAGCGCTACCACCGGTTCGACGGTCCGGTTGACCGGCTTCGGGGCCCGGCTGGACGCCCTGTCGCCGGGCGGGATGGACGCCGAGTTCGACGGCGAGGCGGGCATCTTCACCCTGTATGTCGCCGGTGAGCCCGCCTCGCTGAGCGAGGTGCTGCCGCTGCTGCACAGCCTGGGCCTCGTCGTCCTGGACGAGCACCCGCACTGTCTGGTGCGCGAAGGTGCCGTGGCGTGGGTGTATGAGTTCCGGGTGCGACTGGAGCCGGCCGCTCCCGATGCCGACCCAGGTCTCCTCGTCGAGGCGTTCCGGGCGGCCTGGGACGGGCTCGTGGAGGTCGACTCGTTCAACCTCCTGGTCGCCCGGGCCGGCCTCAGCTGGCGCGAGGCGGCGCTGATGCGCGCCTACGCCCGCTTCCTCAAGCAGGTGGGTCTGCCCTTCGGTCCGGCTCAGGTCGTCCAGGTCCTCGAGCGGCATGCCGGCACCACGGGCCTGCTGGTCGAGCTGTTCGTGCGCCTGCTCGATCCGGACCGCGCGAGTGCGGACGAGGCGGCAGCGCTGGAGAGGGAGGCGCGAGCAGCCATCGAGGCTGTCTCCGGGATCGACGACGACCGGATCCTCCGCGCCTACCTCGCGCTGGTCCTCGCCACCATGCGCACCGACTTCTTTCGCATCAGCGGGTCCGGTCGGCCGGCGTCGACGATCACGCTCAAGCTCGCCTCGCGGTCGATCCCCGAGGTGCCGGAGCCTCGGCCGCTGCACGAGATCTTCGTCCACGGTCCCGACGTGGAAGGCGCGCACCTGCGGTACTCCCGGGTCGCCCGCGGTGGTCTGCGTTGGTCGGACCGGGCCGAGGACTACCGGACCGAGGTGCTCGGCCTGGTCCGTGCCCAGATGGTGAAGAACGCGATCATCGTGCCCGCCGGTGCCAAAGGCGTCTTCGTGGCGAAGGGTGCCGACGGAGCGAGCTGCTACCGCACGTTCGTGTCCGCGCTGCTCGGTGTGACCGACGATCTCGACGTCACGACAGGGGAGGTGGTGCCTCCCGAGCGCGTGGTGCGTCGTGACGGTGACGACCCCTACCTGGTGGTGGCTGCTGACCGCGGGACCGCCGGCCTGTCCGACGTGGCCAACGCCGTCGCGGAGGAGCGGGGATTCTGGTTGGGTGACGCCTTCGCGTCGGGCGGGTCGACGGGCTATGACCACAAGACGGTCGGGATCACCGCTCGCGGTGCGTGGGAGAGCGTCAGGCGCCACTTCCGCGAGCTCGGCATCGAGGCTGACCGTGACGAGATCACCGTGGTCGGGATCGGCGACATGGGCGGCGACGTCTTCGGCAACGGGATGCTGCTCAGCGAGCGGATCCGGCTGGTCGCTGCGTTCGACCACCGCCACATCTTCATCGACCCCGACCCCGACCCCGAGCGGTCCCACGCCGAGCGAGCGCGGCTCTTCGCCCTGCCGCGTTCGAGCTGGGCGGACTACGACCCGGCACTGATCAGCGCCGGGGGTGGGGTCTGGCCGCGGACAGCCAAGTCCGTTCCGGTCAGCCGCCAGGCCGCGTTGGCCCTGGGCCTGCCCGCCGGGACGACAGCGTCATCCTCCCAGGAGCTGATCAAGGCCATCCTCCGGGCGCCCGTCGACCTGCTGTGGAACGGGGGCATCGGCACCTACGTGAAGGCGGCGACGGAGTCCCACCTCGACGTCGGCGACAAGGGGAACGACGGCGTGCGGGTGAACGCGCGAGAGGTGCGAGCCCGGGTCGTCGTCGAGGGCGGCAACCTCGGTGTCACGCCGCGCGGTCGGATCGAGCTCGCGCACGCTGGTGGCGTCGTCAACAGCGACGCATGGGACAACTCGGCCGGAGTGGACTGCTCGGACCACGAGGTCAACATCAAGATCCTGCTGAACTCGGTGGTCGCGAGTGGCGCGCTGGACCGGCCGGCGCGGGACGCACTGCTCGCGGAGATGACGGACGACGTCGTCGAGCTCGTGCTCGCAGAGAACCGGGCCCAGAACGACCTGTTGGGCACGGCCCGGCATCGTGCCGTGGAGCTGGTGGGCGTCCATGCCCGACTGATCGCTCATCTGGAGAGCAGGGGCGCCCTGGCCAGGCAGCTGGAGGCGCTCCCCGGTCAGGATGAGCTCGATCGTCGCGCCGAGGAGGGCACCGGACTGACCTCACCCGAGCTCGCCACGCTGGCGGCTCACGTCAAGCTCATGATGAAGGCGGAGCTGTTGTCGTCCGAGGTGCTCGACGAGGACCTGTTCGCCGGCCGGCTGCTCGACTACTTCCCGGCCCAGCTGCGGCGACGCTTCCCCGAGGCCATCGCGCAGCACCCGCTGCGCAAGGAGATCCTCGCCACCGTGCTGACCAACGAGCTGGTGGACTCCGGCGGGATCTCCTTCGCCTTCCGCATCTCGGAGGCCACCGGAGCCTCGACGGCCGACGTCGTCCGCGCCTACGCGGCCGCGTACGACATCTTCGATGTCGCCGCACTCCTGCGTGAGGCACGCTCCGCGGGCACCACGCTGGTCGCGAACGTGCTGACGGGCGAGGTCCGCCGACTGATGGAGCGGGCCACGCGTTGGCTCCTCGCCCAGCGGCCGCAGCCGGTCGCTGTCGCAGCGGAGACCGCTCGCTACCGGGACGCCGTGACGGCGCTCGCACCCCGGCTGCCTGGTCTGCTGGTCGGCACCGACGCTGCGATCGTGGCGGGGCGTACGGCTGCCGCGACGGCGCTGGGCGCCGATCCGGAGCAGGCGCGGGAGGCGATGACGCTGCTGCACCGCTTCTGCCTGCTCGACGTGGTGGACCTGGCTCGGCAGCTCGAGGTGGAGCCCGACCTCGCGGCCCGGCTCTACTACGGGCTCAACGCCCACCTCGATGTCGACCACCTGCTCAGTGCGGTGTCGGCGCTGCCGCAGCGGGACCGATGGGAGACGCAGGCGCGGCTGTTGCTCCGCAGCGACATCTATCGCGCCGTGCGTGCTCTGTGCGCCGACGTGATGGCCCAGGCGGGCGAGGACCACTCCGTCGAGCAGGCGATCGCGGAGTGGGAGGACGCCAATCGGTCCCGCATCGCCCGGTCCCGCCTCATTCTCACCGAGATCGCTCAGGTGTCGCCGGCCTCGGTGACCACCCTCTCGGTGGCCGTGCGACAGCTCGCCAGCATGGTGAGCGGAACGCACGTCCCGCTGACGGCGGGCGGAGTGCACCCGGCGCCCCGTTGGACATCTGTCGCATAACTAGGTCCGATCTTCGGACATCTGTGCGCCGCGGGTGACGCGCGTCACCCCCTAACGTCACGGGAACCTCGAAGCCAAGGAGCACGAATGTCAGACCAGAACTACCAGCTGTTAGCACTGCTCATCTACCTGACGGCCATGCTGGCGATCGGAGGGTGGGCCTACCTCCGCACCACGGACCTCGGCGACTACATGCTGGGCGGGCGCGGCCTGGGCCCGATGGTGAGTGCGCTGAGCGCCGGTGCGTCGGACATGTCCGGCTGGCTTCTGCTCGGCCTCCCCGGTGCCATCTACGCCGCCGGCCTCGTCGAGGGCTGGATCGCGGTGGGGCTGACCGTGGGGGCATGGCTCAACTGGAAGTACGTCGCCCCGCGCCTGCGCACGTACACCGAGGTGGCCGGTGACTCGATCACCGTGCCGAGCTTCCTGGAGAACCGTCTCAAGGACACCTCGCGGCTGCTCAGGGTCGCGTCCGGCTCGATCATCCTGCTGTTCTTCACCTTCTACGTGTCCTCCGGCATGGTTGCCGGCGGCGTCTTCTTCGAGAGCTCCTTCGGCTCGGGCTACCACCTGGGCATGCTCATCGTGACCGGTGTCGTGGTCGCCTACACCCTCTTCGGAGGGTTCCTCGCGGTCTCCTACACCGACTTCGTCCAGGGCACGATCATGCTGGTCGCCCTGATCATGGTTCCCGTCGTCGGCGTGTTCGCCACGGGCGGTCTCGGAGAGACGGCGGCGAGCATCCGCGCCGTGGACCCCGACCGGCTCAGCCTGCTGGCCGGCGCGACCGGGCTCGGTGTCGTCTCGGCCGCGGCCTGGGGGCTCGGCTACTTCGGCCAGCCGCACATCATCGTGCGCTTCATGGCGCTCCGCTCGGCCGGTGAGGCTGCCAGCGCCCGTCGCATCGGCATCGGCTGGATGCTCATCAGCCTCTTCGGCGCCGTGGGCACCGCTCTCGTCGGCATCGCCTACTTCGAGCAGCACCCGGAGGCCAGCCTCAGCGACCCGGAGGCGATCTTCATCGCGCTCGGCCAGATCCTGTTCCACCCGCTCGTCGCCGGCATCCTGCTCGCCGCGGTCCTCGCGGCGATCATGAGCACCATCTCCTCCCAGCTTCTGGTCACGTCCTCGGCACTCGTGGAGGACCTCTACAAGGCGGTGCTGCGCACCGACGCCTCCGACCGGCAGCTGGTCATGCTGGGTCGACTCGCAGTGCTCGGGGTCTCCGTGATCGCTGCGGCGCTGGCCTGGCAGAAGAGCGGCACGGTGCTGGAGCTGGTGGCCTATGCCTGGGCCGGCTTCGGGGCGTCGTTCGGCCCGGTGATCCTGCTCTCCCTCTACTGGAGGAAGCTCACCGCCACGGGTGCGCTCGCCGGCCTCGTCACCGGCGCGGTCACGGTCATCGCCTGGGGCAACGTGGAGGCGCTCAGCTCCCGGATGTACGAGATCCTTCCCGGATTCGTGCTCAGCGCGATCGTCACCGTGGTCGTCAGCCTGCTGACCTACCGGCCGGACCCGCGCATCGAAGCGGAGTTCGACGAGGCGATCCGCCTGCTCGACCGCGATGCGCCGGCGTCGCCGGAGAAGGTCGCGGTCGGGTAGACCCGAGACCACCGTCGGCGCCCAGCGGTCATCGCTGGGCGCCGATGTGTCCCGTGGCAGTCGTCGCTCGCCTGAAGGACCAGCCAATCGCCAGCCACTCAGTCAGGTTGCCGAGGGTCGGGCCCGCATCGTCGCGCGGGTCTCCTGGGTGGCTCAGCCGCGTCCGACGCGGAGCATCTCCTCGCGCTCGGCGACCTTGATCCGGATCCGGCCGGCGGCCTCGCCCAGCGCGATCTCGTGCTGGTCGATCCGCTCCCACGACTCGTGGGTGACCACGTCGACGTCGCGCTCGGCGAAGTAGGCATCGACGTCCTTCCGGTCCCGCGAACGGGCGGTGAGCGTGGTCTCCGCGAGCAGGTGCGCGACCGTCTCCGCCGCGTCGCTCTTGGTGTGGCCGATCAGGCCGACCGGACCGCGCTTGATCCACCCGGTGACGAAGGTCCCGGCGATCGGCGCGCCGTCGAGGTCGAGCACCCGGCCGCCGTCGTTGGGGATGACGGCGTTGCGGTCGTCGAACGGCAGGCCCGGCAACGGCGTGCTGCGGTAGCCGACGGCGCGGTAGACCGCCTGCGCCGGCCACTCGGTGACCTCGCCCGTGCCCTCGACCGAGCCGTCCCCGACCGGGCGGGTGCGCTCGGTGCGCAGCGCGCCGACAGCGCCGTCGTCCCCGACGATCTCGACCGGCTGCTCCAGGAAGTGGAGGTGGATCCGGTGCGGCTTGCCGGACGGTTCGCGACCCACCCAGTTGGCCAGCGTGTCGAGCACCATCTTGGCCTGACGGTTCTTCGCGATGTGCTCCATGCTCGCGTCGTCCACCTCGAACCCCTCCGGGTGCACGATCACGTCCACGTTGGGGGAGTGGGCGAGCTCGCGCAGCTCGAGCGGCGAGAACTTCACGTAGGCCGGTCCGCGCCGTGCGAAGACGTGCACGTCCGTGGCCTGCTTGGCCGCCAGGCCCAGATAGACGTGATCGGGGATGTCCGTCGAGAGCATCTCCTCACCGGTCTTGGCGAGCACCCGCGCCACGTCGAGGGCGACGTTGCCGGCACCGAGTACGGCGACCTCCCGCGCGTGCAGCGGCCACGACCGCGGCACGTCGGGGTGGGCGTCGTACCAGGACACGAAGTCGGCCGCGCCGAAGGAGCCCGGAAGCTCCTCGCCGGGGATGCCGAGCGCGCGGTCGCTCATGGCACCGGTCGCGACGACGACGGCGTCGTAGAACTCGCGCAGGTCCTCGAGCTTCACGTCGACGCCGTACTCGACGTTGCCGAGGAAGCGGACGTCCGGATGGCCGATGACCCGCTGCAGGGCCTTGATGATCTCCTTGATCCGCGGATGGTCCGGTGCGACGCCGTAGCGAACCAGGCCGAACGGCGCAGGGAGTCGCTCCAGGATGTCGACCGAGACCGGGGTCTCGGACTTGGTGAGCAGGTCGGCGGCGTAGATGCCGGCCGGTCCACCGCCCACGATCGCAACGCGAAGAGTCATACCGAGAAGTCTCTGACGTCGGGCGGCGCGGGAGAACGAGGTCCCGCTTGGGTTCTCACAAGGTAGGGTTGTGACTGTGTTGGGATCCCACGTCCCGGACCTACGGGCCCTGGAGCTGCTCGTCGTCGTCGCGCGCGCCGGGAGCCTCGGCGCGGCGGCGGCCGAGCTCGGCATCAGCCAGCAGGCGGCGTCCTCCCGGGTGCGGACCATGGAGTCGCTCGTCGGCGAACCGCTGGTCGCCCGCAGCAAACGGGGATCCGAGCTCACCCCGACAGGCGAGCTCCTCGTCGAGTGGTCGGGCCGGGTGCTCGAGGCCGCCCACGAGCTCGACGCCGGAATCACCGCGCTCCGCGCGGACCGTCGGGGGCACCTGGCGATCGCAGCGAGCCTCACCATCGCCGAGCACATGCTGCCCGGCTGGCTCGTCGGGCTGCGGGGTCACCAGACCCAGCGCGGGCTGCAGCCCACCGAGATCACGATGACTGCCACCAACAGCGCTCGGGTCACCGAGCTGGTCGCGGCCGGGGAGGTCGCGCTCGGCTTCGTCGAGGGTCCGGACGCGCCCGGCGGCCTGCATCGCCGTCTGGTGGGCACCGACGAGCTGGTGGTGGTGGTGGGGCCGACCCATCCATGGGCCTCGCGGCCGCGCCGCCGGGTCACCGCCGCGACGCT